>JBPCQO010000074.1:0-7962 GCA_050998035.1 Gemmatimonadaceae bacterium
ACGGGTTGCGCTGGATCCTGCAGATCGCCGGGAATGGACCGGTTTGCTCGTGGCACTTGCGATGTGCGGAGCGTCCTGGGGCGTCGCATCAGTGGCAACGGAATCGAGCGAAGTATGACCTGTGCCAACGATGTACGTGGTGGGATACGGTGTACGTGGTGTTCGCATTACGCGGCGGCGAGGCTGGGGACCGCTGGCAACCGTACCGACGCAGACCTGACGTGCGCGAGCCGGGCGTACCACGGCCACGACCTGTCTGTCTTCGACGCCCTCGTTCGTCGTGAGAATAGAGCCAGTCCAATAACACGGTCCGCGATTCGCCCGTGGACGATCGAGCGCAACGTTACCAAGAAAGACCAGATGAACGAAATATCTGTTACCTGTCCACCGCTGTCGGAATACGGCGGCCTCTACAATCGGTACGTCGAGAGTGTGCCGGCGAATAACCTCGTCCCATATCTGTCGGAACAGATCGAGATGATCGACGTGCTTCTCGGTCACCTGTCGGACCTACAGGGAGACAGACAATATGCGTCGGACAAGTGGAGCGTGAAACAGGTCGTTGGTCACCTGTCCCACACTGAACGTATGATATCGTCCTGCATGCTCCGTGTTGCACGCGCGGCCGCGTGCGTTTGCGCGTCGCCCGAGGACAGCGGTTGTACACCCAGAACCTTCCCACGCGATCGAACAATCAGCGAACTGTTACAGGAGTTTCGAATCGTTCGCGCCAACACGCTCGCGTTCTCGCACGAGATAGAAGGAATGGCGTGGACCAATACTGCCCTTGTCGGGACGACTCCGATGAGCGCCAGAGCGCTCGCGTACCTCATCGCGGGACACACGGCTCATCACCTGAACATATTGTGGGAGCGATACAATCTCCGCTAATAGATTGGTTGCGAGCGACGTTTGCTGAGCTCGATGTTCTGTAGCGCTCCGGGCCAGCCGAGGTGTGGCCTCTCAACATTCATGATCATAGTTCTACCCTTGGAACGAGTACGGCGGAGTCGATATGAGCAGTGAGGACGTGAATCCTGATGACCGTGTAGTGCAGCTCTGCATCAAAGGAATGGAAGCCGAGCTGGAGGGACGGCTTGCAGAGGCATGCCGCTTGTTCATAATCGCGTGGGATCTCAGTCTCAATGATTTTGACGCTTGCGTCGCAGCCCACTACCTGGCACGGCACCAACCCACACCGGAGGACTGTCTCCACTGGAATCGGGAGGCGGTAACTCGAGCGCGGTTAGTAGGTGACGAACGGGTCGCTAGCTTCTTCCCGTCGCTGTACCTGAACCTGGGTCATTCGCACGAGGTGCTCGGCGACTCGGACGCTGCCTCCAGTTACTATGAACTTGCGGCGAGGCATCTCGATGCGGTCGAAGACGGCCGCTATGGTGATGTTGTCAGGCACGGCATCCTGGAAGGGAAGCAACGTATGTCTGAACATATGCGTGAGTGATTGCTGGCAGCGATCTCGTCATCGCCGCCTTTACGGGGTGGCAACAGTCGTTCAGCGATGGACCTACGTTCGCTCTCTCGAATTCCACGGTATTCTATTCTACAGGCATGCGTAAGTTGCCACGTCTACACAACAGGTCTGCATGAATGCACGCCGAATATCCTTGTTCACCGATTGACATCATGAATAGTGCACGTAAAAACGTCACAGCGAGCCTATCATTCTTAGCATAACGGGCAGGTGGTCTCTTCCCTGGACCCTCGCTGCGGCGGTCGCCGTTTCCAGTTGCCGTCCGGTAGCTTCCGCAGCGGTGCCGGGAGAGTCGAGCTCCGTACTCCCTACCGGCCGCGTACTTCATCCCGCCGGACGAACAATTGATGTCGGCAACATGCCACTCGCGATCACCGTCGCGCCCGGGGGTCGCTTCGCAATGCTCCTCCTGAGTGGCTGGCGCGAGCGTGGGCTGCAAGTCGTCGACATCAACAGTGGCACCGTAGTCCAGACGCTGCGGCAGGCTGGGGCATTTCTGGGTATGACGTTCAGCGCTGATGGGAAATCGCTGTACACATCCGGCGCGCACAGGAATGTTGTCTACCACTACGCATGGAACGGCAGCCGCGCGGCTCTGCGTGATAGCATCATCCTCGCACCACCGGATTCGACGTCGGATCATACTCCGTTTCCGGCCGGGATCGCCCTTTCTCCGGACGGCAGCATGCTGTATGTCGTGGAGAATATGGCGGATTCGATTGCGGTGGTCAGCGTCACGACGAATTTGATTGTGCAGAAACTGGCTACAGGTCACTACCCATATGGTGTCGCCGTAAGCCCTTCCGGTGATGTCTTCGTATCGGCATGGGGCGGCTCGACGGTAGACACGTTTCATTCCATGGCTGACGGTAAACTCGTCTCTGGCGGCTCCATCCCTATCGGCCGACATCCGTCAGCGTTGCTACTTAACGAAAGCGGTACTCGCCTCTTCGCGACATTATCGAGCACTGATCGTATCGCCGTCGTAGACACGCGCACACGCGCAGTGATTAAGGTACTGGCCGACTCCGTACCAGGTGCGCCATCGGAAGGCAGCACGCCGGATGCGCTGGCGCTAAGCCCTGACGGCCGACGGCTCTTTGTTGCGGAAGCTGACAACAACGCTGTCGCATTATTCGAGCTATCTGACCGGGATGCTGATCGTACAAGCTCATCCCGGGTCACCGCACTTGTAGGCCGCGTTCCGGTTCTGTGGTATCCATCGGCACTTGCCCTCAATGGGGACTCGTTGCTCGTGGTGAGTGCCAAGGGACGTGGCACGGCGCCAAACCCTTTCGCAAAGAAAGATCCACGCAGCTATACGCTTGGCCAGCTCAACGGTACCATTTCGATCGTGCCGTCGCGGATGAGCACTGCCTCGCTTACTACCATGTCGAGGCGAGTCGCAGACGCGAACGGATGGAATGCAGCACGCAGCACACCGCGTCACCCGCCGTTCCAGCATGCCATTCTCGTGATAAAGGAAAACCGCACCTACGATCAGGTGCTGAGCGACATCCCCGCTGGCGATCGCGACACGACTCTGATCTTCTTTCCGCGTGCGGTGTCGCCGAACCAGCACGCACTTGCCGAACGCTTCGGACTGTACGATCGCTTCTTTACGAATGCAGAGGTCAGTGCACAGGGGCATCCGTGGACTACTTCCGCGTATGCAACCGAGTACACCGAGAAGGTTACGCCCATCGGGTACGCGAACCTGCGGCCCGATATGGACGAGGGAGAGGTCGACGAGCCATCGACAGGATTCCTCTGGAACAGTGCCGCACACAAAGGGCTCACGGTCCGCGACTAGGGGGAGGACGTCAAGGCAGATTCCGGTGACCGCAGGGCTAACGGATCAGCGGGAAGGTCATTGTTGCCGGTACGTTATCTCGCTCGACGTACAGGACTGGCTCAGTACGTGAATACTGCGTATCCGGGCTTCGACCTCACCATCCCTGACCAGGTGCGTGCGGATATGTGGATCAGCGAGTTCCAGAGCTACATCAAGACGGGGCAGATGCCTGCGCTTGAAATCGTCTACCTGCCGAGAGATCATACGGCGGGAACACGGCCGGGCTGGTGCACTCCGCGGGCATGCGTGGCGGACAATGATCTCGCACTCGGGCGTATGGTGGATGCCCTTTCGCACTCCGCGTTCTGGAAGAGCACTCTGATGCTGGTCGTAGAAGACGATGCTCAATCGGGGACGGATCACGTCGATTCGCATCGCTCCATCATGCTCGCTGTCTCTCCCTACACACATTCCGGCACAGTTCACCGGTTCGTGAATACAACTGACGTGCTGGCAACGATTGAGGAGGTGCTCGGTCTCGCACCGCTCTCCCAGTTCGATCGCTACGGCCGGCCGCTGCACGACGTGTGGAGCGCAACGCCTGACCTCAGGCCCTACTCGGCTATTCAGCCAGCTCAACGGGTGGACGAGCGCAATCCGTCGCGTGGTGTAGCGGCTGAGGAGTCACGCAACTTGAATCTTGCAGAGGCAGATCGCGTCGACGACATGCAATTCAATCGTCTGCTGTGGCGCGCGATCAAGGGAGCACGCACTCCCTATCCTACAACTCGGCGTGCATCAACGCTGGACTTTGCTCGCGACCGTTAGACGGCCATCTGTGCGATCTGTCCTTACACCGCGGACTCGTTCGTCGGCAGTAGAATGGTCGATATCAGACCGCTGTTGCGCGGACCTCCCATACGCTGTGGCGTGGATCAATTCATGAGGAGAATACAGTGGAGTATTTGTTGATCATGTGTGGCGATGAAACGGCTGAGGGTGTTACGCTAATGACGACGGCGACTGCTGACATCGCGGCAATGCCGGCATGTGCTTCGTGGATCGCCGAGATGGAACGCCGCGGGGTGCTGCGCAATGTCGTGGGCCTGCAGCCGAGCAGTGATGCGACAGTCGTTCGGGTACGTGGCGACGAGGTACTTCTGTCCGACGGCCCATTCGCAGAAACGAAAGACCAGATCGGCGGCTTCGGCCTTATTGAGTGCGCCGATCTCGACGAGGCGATCGAGGTGGCATCGAAGCACCCAGCGGCAAGGCTCGGGTTGATCGAGGTGAGGCCGGTTCGCTGAAATGACGGCTGAAGTCGATACAGCTGAGGTCGAGGCAGCGGTCGCGAAGGCGTTCCGCGACGAGTGGGGACAGATCGTCGCTACCCTGATCCGGCTGACTGGCGAGTGGGATCTGGCCGAAGAGTGTGCCCAAGATGCTCTCACTATCGCGCTGGAGCGTTGGCCTCGCGACGGCATCCCGCGACGCCCTGGCGCCTGGCTCACCACGACGGCCCGAAATCGTGCAACCGATCGGCTGCGCCGCGAAGCCGTCGGCGCGGATAAACTACTGGAGATTGCAGCGATGTCGCACTCACACGACCCCGCAGGAGAAACTTGTGACGAAATTGACTCCGGCGACATCCAGGATGATCGGCTACGGTTGATGTTTACATGCTGTCATCCGGCGCTGTCGTTCGACTCCCGGGTCGCGCTCACACTGCGCACTCTGGCCGGCCTGACGACAGCCGAGATCGGCCGCGCGTTCATGGTCCCGGAGCAGACCATGTCCAAGCGTCTTGTACGCGCCAAGGGCAAGATCCGTCATGCCGGCATCCCGTATCGCGTGCCGCCGGCTCACATGTTGGCTGAACGCACGGCAGCCGTTCTGGCGGTGATATACCTGCTCTTCAATGAAGGCTACAGCGCTACCGCCGGCGTCGATCTTCTGCGTCCTGATCTCTGCGCGGAAGCTATCCGCCTCGCTCGGACCTTGACGGAATTGATGCCGGGTGAGCCCGAGGCCGGCGGACTACTCGCCCTGATGTTGCTGCAAGATGCTCGTCGCGACGCCCGCGTCAATGACGCCGGTGAACTGATCACTCTAGAACATCAGGACCGAACCAGCTGGAATACGGGTGAGATCCACGAAGGAGTACGTGTCCTCGAAACGGCATTACGCCTCGGCAAGTTCGGTCCCTACCAAGTGCAGGCGGCGATCGCCGCATGTCACGCGACTGCGGCTCACATGTTGGAGACTAACTGGGCAGAGATAGCCTCCCTGTACGCGCAGCTTGTCCAGATGCTACCCTCTCCGGTGATCGAGCTGAATCGCGCGGTGGCGGTAGCCATGGCCGAGGGTCCGGCTGCTGGTCTGGCACTGGTGGAAGCCATAGAAGTGTCAGGGGCACTGCCGGGCTACCATCTGCTGCCTGCGACGCGCGCCGATCTGCTCCGCCGACTCGGTCGCGTGAGCGAGGCTGCTGCCGCGTATCGCGATGCGCTCGCACTGGTCGCGACCGATGTCGAGCGCCGCTATCTCACACGAAGACTCGCAGAAACTGCGGGCTCATAATTGGATCGAAAACGACCTCCGCCGGAATTCCCATTGCTATGGCATCGACCATTTGGCAGCCGAATATCGCCAAACCGCGGGAAGAGCACTAGCGGCGGAGTGTCGGTCTCGCACCCTCTCGTTCGTCGGGAGAGTAGAGCCGCGGGTTTACTCTCTGATCGAGACCGTTCGGGAGACCCGCATCAAACCCACAAGGAGACAATACGATGCGATTCATGCTGATTGCCCGGGCCACCAAGGACTCGGAAGCTGGCGTTCCGCCCAGCCCGGAGCTGATGTCGGCAATTGGGCAATTCTCGTAAGACATGGCCAAATCCGGTGTGCTTGTTGATACCGGCGGCCTCCTGCCCAGCTCGATGGGTGCCCTTATTCAGCTGTCCAACGGACATATCACCGTGACCGACGGCCCTTTTGCCGAGACCAAGGAACTAATCGCCGGTTACGCGATCGTTCAGGTTAACTCAAAGGAAGAAGCTGTAGAGATCGGGAAGCGTTTCCTGAAGATTCACGCTGACATTCTTGGACCCTCGTATACTGCCGACTCCGAGATTCGCCAACTATTCGAGCAGCCGGAGTTTGATCCGCAGTTCACTGCCGAGCACTAGGCCGTTTCGGTTGTGGCGAATCTGTGGCGCCGGTTAGCGCAGGTTCGCCACAACCAGAGTCGTCAAAGCGTGACGTGCCGCGTCGTCACACCGATCTGGTACAGCCGCTCGGTATCGTGTCGCACGGTTCACTTCCAAAACTTTCTCAAACGCTACGGCCGTAGGATTCATGGCGGCGCACTCACTCCATCATCCACAGAAGCAAGTCATGCCATCGACCATCCGTAGGTATAACCGAGATCGTGTGTCTTATCGCTGCGCGATGGCAAACTGCGCACACTCATTCCGCTGCGCAGTTAGGTCCGCGGTGTTATATGTTAGCACCACACAGCGCCCAGAGGGCACCCGACCAACGTCTCGGCTTGCCCCGCACACGGCCCAGGAGCGGCTGTTCGCCGTCCTACCAAGGTGGCGCATCACCAGACTGACGCCTGTTATGCGCACCGCTGCATTCTTTGGAGATGCGAACCACCGTTGCGTCAAAGACGGTTCAACCGATCGAGAACCGGGGATTACCTTCCGTAATCTCCGCGTTGATTTTAGGAGCTTGGCCCGCCGCCCATAACGGAGAGCGAAAGCGAGCGCGGTAAAGAATGGCGCCACCATCTGCATGGCTGCTGCGCTCGAGTGGTCGAGGTATGCAGACGAATTCTGACTCAAAATCGGTGCTGTTGGCGGACACGATGGCATACCCGTGACCGCCCATATCCACAAAGGAAAGATGCGGCGAAAGTTCTGGGTTCGATGCAGCACGCGCCTTTTGGATATCTCCGCTTTTCTCATACTCTAGGCATGACTGCACACCATGTCGCAGGAGCAGGTTGAGGGTAGGCTGTGGTCTTGAATCTCCAACGGCTTGCCCAAGATAAAGCGGACGGAGAGGATGCTCTTTGGGAAGAACATGCTCCAAAGCCTCGACCATTCCCGGAGCGGAAATCGATCCCACAACGAACGCGATGCCGACAGGCGCAAACTGCTTGGGAGGCAGAGACTTTGCTGCAAGGCCAGCCCAGAAGCTGTGCCTGTCTCCCGCGATTGTGGCGAAGCCTGTAATCCCATGCTGTTGAACAAAGTCGTAGATCTCGCCGCGCTCCGTCAACGCGGTACTGTGATCGCAGCTCGCGCACCCCGCATATGCGGCGCCCGGCCATGGCTTGGTTAATCCCGTTGGCAGGTTCTGCAGGTCGGCTCGCATTTCAAGCGTCGCCGTCGTGTTGCCCCAGATTTTCCAGGTGGCATTGGATTTCCTCAAACGATCGAAGAACCATTGTTTCTGTTCCTCCCCGAGGATCGTCTGGGGCGGTGAGTCCCTTCGGAAGTTTGGGACAGCCACCTTTCCATAAGCGATCTCTTCAGGAGGATCGCCGTGATTGTAGGCTCTCCCGGCATCCAGAATCTCAATGGCTTCCTCGGGTAGAAATTCTGGGAAGTCACCATTTACGAATGGCTTAGCTTCGACGCGATCAAGAGGTTCTTCGGAGCGGTAGCTG
>JBPCQO010000093.1:0-2688 GCA_050998035.1 Gemmatimonadaceae bacterium
GATTGGAAGGGGTTACTGGCGTGCTCGGGTGGACCGCTCTTCGCACGCAGGAGTGACCTCCGAACAGCTGGCGGAGACGTTGACGTGACGCGCTCGTCTTAGCGGCAAAACGTGGAAATGGCTGGGCCAATTGGTCAGCGTTGGCAACTCTGATGGCTCGCCTCGTTGACGGATTCGTTTCAGCCGTGAACCTGCGGCCAGTCATATCCACCCGTGACTGTGGCAATCATCGGGCAACCCCGGCAAGCCGAATTTCTTATCTGACCGTCGAAATCGGCAGACTTCAGCGAATACCATTCCTGCGCTACCCTGTGGGTGACCGATGAGCAGAAAGGATCGGTGGCTCGCCGCCGCGACGTTGGGCGTGCTCATCGGACTCATGCCGATTGCAGTCGAAGCCCACGTCAAATGGTTCGAAGACCCAAGCAAGTACCCGCTGCGTACCGACCTGATCGTCAGCAGTCGGACTACCCTCCTCGTGGCCGTCTGCGTGGGCGCAATCCTCGTCCTTGCATTCCTGCAGCGGGTACTTGGTGATCCGTATTGGCCGGAGCTGGGCATCTTCAAGCGCATGGCCATCGGGGCGCCGACGCTGCTGGCCGTGCAGGCAGGCATCGGGCTGGTGCACGCGGCCGTCGGCCCTTCCCTGTTCGCACCCAACCTGCCGCTCCACCGCGACGCGATTGGGCTGGGACTGGCGACGGTCGAGGTCCTGATCGCCTTTAGCTTCATCACCGGCATCCTGGACTGGCTGGGCGCCGCCGCTCTCGTTCTGCTCGTGGCGCCCGGGATGCTGTTGTTCCCCCCGGTCGATCTCTTGGACCAGTTCTTCTGGGTGGGGATCGCGGTGGTCATCCTCGTCATCGGTCGCGTGGCGGTAGAGGCAGGTCAACCTCGACCGTGGTTCGAGCGCCGCTCTCGCGCCTGGTCGCCCCGGGCGGTGGCCTTGCTCCGGGTCACGGCCGGTATCGGCATCATCGTCTCCGCGCTCAGCGAGAAGATCTGGGACCCGGCCATCGGCGAGGCGTTTCTGGCGCATCACCCTCAGTTCAACTTCATGCACACGTACCTGGGGATCAACTGGTTTACCGACTCTCGCTTCGTGCTGGCGGCCGGCATCGCTGAAGCCGTCATAGGAGTTCTGCTGGCCAGTGGCCTGCTGACCCGAATGGTGATCGTCGGAATGTGGCTACCCTTCAACATCACGGTCCCGTTCCTGCCGCCCCAGGAGTTGCTGGGACATCTCCCGATTTTCGGGATCATGTATTTCCTTCTGGTGCATGGGGCCGGTCTCGCTCCGGGCGAATCTCTGGATAAGGATGCTCTGCCCGGCTCCCCACGTGCCCACCCTGGCGCAGGGGCTGCACGGGCCAGGTCCTAGCGCTGCTCGATCGGGGGCGGCCGCCCGACCGGCTGCCCGCCACCACATGCTCAGCCTGCAGCGTGGGCGTTCGGGTAGCGTCCCGACCCATCGTTCGGCATGCGCGTTCGCACGGGGTGTCCGGTATGGGGTTCTGATGACGCCGACTCCTTGGGCACTGAACACCTGGCCGAAGCTCTGAAATGCTAAAGCCCTTCGATGTGCTCGTCTCAGCGGCAAATCGCGAAAATGGCTGGGCTGACTGGTCAGTGTTGGCACCTGCGAGGGGGGCTGACTGATCCGCTAGCGACTTCGTTAGACCGTCTTCTGTCGCTTAATTGGAGGTTGAAACCAGGGCTGACCAAGTTCCGCTGACCGAGTCAGCCTCAAGCTGGCTGTTCGCTTGGGGATGGGTCCCGCAAGCCAAGCTGGCGCCCGGCTGGGCAGGAGGTGTTCTTATCATCGCGTCCATGCCGAGCGATGCGGAGGAGCTAGCGGCGCTAGGCTCTCGACGCGTTGCCGCGGGTGATGACGCGGACCAGGCTGGCGAGTCCCCAGCCGATCAGCGAGTAGATGGCGATGGCAACCAGAGACTCCGGTTCGAAGATGTAGCGGCCGCTGGCAGCCGTGTTGAAAATACCGTGGAATGGCGCGACGAGTAACTGGGTGACCTCATACAGGAAGCTAACGAAGCTTGCCTGGGTCGAAGCCCCCAGCAGCTTGAAAGCGAAGCGAATGATCAGAAGCGCATCGACGAGTCCCGTAATCAGCCAGACGGCCTGCTCGGCGCGCACACTGTACGCGGGACGAACAATCGTGACCTCGGTGGCGGTGACATTTTCGCGTGGTTCGCGCATCTACTCTCCTGGGGATGGGCAAAACAATTGAGCTCTTTTCTTGCCCTTGAACCCTATCAGTCCAAACGCCGAGCCCCGAGGAAACCCTGCGGACTTGGCTGGCTTACGAGCCTTCGATCGCCGGGATCGTGTAAACCGGGCCGAGACTGGCGAGGAGGCCGAAAGGAAGGTCGTCGACGCCGTCGCCTCCTAAATTTCGGCGTTGTCAGCAGGAGTAGACGGTCTGACGGCGGGGCATATAAGGTGGCAGTGATAGACGCAAGTTGACAATACTTCCGCCGGCCGCGACTCCGTTGTGAGATCTGCTTCAGTGACTGAGCAGCTTGCTTCCAAACTGCTGCCAGAGGAAGAAGGCGCTGACCGCGGTCACCAGGCCGGTCGTTCCCCAACCAAGCGCAGTCAGCGTGCCACCGATTGGATGGCCGTGCATGGCTCGCCGGTCGCGGGCCACGAGCAAGAGGAACACGAGGC
>JBPCQO010000108.1:0-5982 GCA_050998035.1 Gemmatimonadaceae bacterium
CTGGAACGCTGGCGGGTGCCACGAGCGCTCGGCGCTGGCCTAATCGTCGTCGGTGCGGTAGCGCTCCTCGCCGCCTTCGGCGCCTGGACAGGACCCACCATCCGGACCCAATCTCGTGAGCTCAGGCAACGGCTCCCGGATGCGTTCCCCAAGCTGGACAACTGGCTCGCCAAACAGCAAGGTGGCCTTATCGGCAGTGTGCTCTCGGATCAGCCCGTTTCGGCACAGGTGGCGCCATCTGCGAGTCAGAATACAGACACAACAAAGCTACTACAGCGCCAGACGCCGGATTCCCTATCGCACCTGAAGGCGATCAAACAGCGCGTCCTGGGTCAGATCAGTGGAGCATCCAGCTACGTCCTGCCGGTAATCCACTCCACGATTGCTGCCATCGGCGGCGTCGTCCTGGTCCTGTTTCTGGCCATCTACATCGGCGCCTCACCAGCCGTTTATCGCCGAGGAATACTGGCACTGATCCCCAAGCGCGCGCAGGCGCGCTGGGAGCAGGTACTCACTGCGGCCGGGTCAGCGTTGAGGCGCTGGCTTACCACCCAGCTCATCGCCATGCTCGCGATCGGCGCGGTGACCACTGCCGCTCTGCTGGCGCTCCATGTGCGGGCCGCTCTGCCCCTCGGCATCCTGGCCGGACTGCTGGAATTCGTCCCGACAGTAGGTCCGATCCTGAGCGCGGTGCGGTCCGTCGCGATGGCCTTCGTCGATTCCCCGGAGAAGGCCGCGGCCGTCGCTCTGGCGTACGTCGGCATCCAGTTCCTGGAGAACCATCTGCTCATCCCGCTCCTCATGAAGGAAGGGGTCGACATCCCGCCGGTGCTCACCATTCTTACCCAGGCCGTAATGGCCATCGCCTTCGGTGTGATGGGGCTGTTCATAGCGGTCCCGCTCCTGGTTCTCGGGATGGTGTTGGTGAGGATGCTCTACGTGGAAGATGTACTCGGCAAGACCACTCCGCTTCCATCTACCGAGGGTCCGTCTCCATCAGAGTCCACAGGGTGAACGCCCAGTGAACGACACGGACTTCCCCCTGTACCGGCGCTTCCCGGCGCTACGCGCAATCCCGCGCGTGCAGCTGTGCGACCTACCGTCGCCCGTCATGAAGACGCAAGTGGATGGTGCCGAGATGTGGATCAAGCGTGACGATCTGAACGCACCGGTCAGCGCCGGCAACAAGGCCCGCATGCTCGAGTTCCTCCTCGCCGGCGTACATCGCGGCGACACCGTGCTCACCGTCGGTGGCGAGGGTTCCACCCATGTGCTCGCCACCGCGATCCATGCACGCCGTCTTGGCGCGCGAACCGTCGCGCTCAGATGGCGGCACGAGATGAACGAGACCGCCCTTCAAACCGGCGATCTGATTGACGAGGAGTGCGTCATGGCACGCGTCCACCGTACCACCGTTGGTGCCATCGCGCGCGCCTATTGGGCCCGCGCCACGCAGCACATGCACTACGTCCCGCTGGGCGGATCAAGCCCGATCGGCGTGCTCGCTCAGGTAAATGCCGGGCTGGAGCTGGCGGAGCAGATTCGCTCCGGACTGCTGCCCCGTCCAGAACGCGTAGTTCTTCCACTGGGGAGCGGGGGCACCGTGGCCGGCATAGCGCTCGGCTTCGCTATCGCGGAGATGGAGACCGTCGTGATCGGAGTGCAGGTCACACCCGCGATCATTGCAAACCGAACGCGCGTACGCCGACTGGTGGCACGCACCGCACGGCTCATCGAGAGCACCACGGGCGAAACGCTTCCACGCGTCCCCGGCCATCTACTTGGCGTCGCTCGCAACGCGTACGGTGGTGCGTACGGCCGTCCCGTACCCGCCGCGATCGAGGCCGCCAATATGCTGGAAGAGCGCACCGGGATCAGGCTGGACTACACGTACAGCGCCAAGGCATTCGCGGTCGCACTCGGACTCGCGCGCTCCGCTGCCGGGGTTACCCTGTTCTGGAACACCTTCGATGCGCGGCTGCTGGCGTAGTGACGCCATGTACATTCCGACGTACCACTGACCCGTGCTTGTAGAACGGGGAGCCATTGATGGTTCCGTAGTGGCGAACTCAACGTCTGCCCCATGGCGCGCATTACGGATGCTACTATCAGGCACGCCCTTTGTACGTGAGCTGAATAGCTGAGCTACTACTTGAGGCATCGACACCATGCGTGGACGTCTACTATCACACTAGCAGTTCTCGCTGTGATTGGCTGCCAGCCCAAGCAGCCGGCATCTTCAGCTGCCGCCAACATTAGCCCTCCGCGGGCGCGAGCCTCTGTCGTCCGTGACAGGGCGCTACGCGAGGCTTTGTTGCAGCGCGTGAAGTCGGATCAAGCAGTCCGCCAGAAGTTCATCGACATGCTCCAAGCTGGCGGCCAGCCGGATTCGGCTATCGCTGCACAGATGCTTGTCGTTGACACACCGAACACTGCGTGGCGAAGGCTCGCGGACAGCGCCAGATCTACGGTACGCAGGCCAACATCGCCAATGGGCGCGTCGTGCTGGACGCAATAGCTGACTCGGCTCACGTGGACCTGCGACGAGCGGGGATGGGATTGCCACCGCTCCGGGAATACATTCGAGTGCTCGATTCGGTATACATAGCGCAGCCAATACGGTAACGCTTATGCCGCGACGGCTGTGCATCGCCGGCACCTGATGGCTTCGCATGCGTTGATCTAAGGCGTATGCTCCTCAACAGTTTTGCCGTCGGTGTGGTGCGGGCATAAGCCTGGCCCGCCTACTCGAATGTTACCGCATCAAACATGCTGGTAGCCAACACAGCTTATGAGTTAGTGGCGACACACTACTGTCGGTCGGCCTTCTCGCGGCCCACTTCGTTCCCCAGTCGAGGGCGAGGGTCAGGCCTGCGATAGTCCAGAACCGGAAAGATGGCAGTGATCGGTGCATTGGTCGACGGGTGCTGGGGATACTCACATGGAGACCTTCACGTGGAGACACCTGCCGCACTTGTAGTCGCTTTAGCAACGACATCATCCGGGCCGTGATCTGGTAACTTACCGAGCGTCAGCGCAGATGGTGACCGCACAGTAGCCGGTCGGGACAGGTTGGGGGTGACCTGGCTCAGTCTGCCCGGTTCATCCGTAAAATGAACGCCTACAAATGGCTGAGATCCAAGACTCTCATTGTTCCATTCGCATCCGCGCGGCAACCGCCACGGATATGCGTGCTGTGATCGCGCTCGTGAATGGGGCATTTGCGGTGGAAACCTTTCTCGAAGGTACTCGTACTGACGAGAGCAGCATCACAGAAATGCTCGGCAGGGGCGAGTTCCTGGTCGGCGAAGATCAGAGCGGTCGCATCATAGCCTCCGTGTTCGTGGAGATACGCGACAACCCCGAAAGCACCTCCGGATATCTTGGCATGCTCGCCGTGGATCCCGCGCGGCAAGGAGAGGGGCTCGGTCGCACCTTGGCGGAGGCTGCCGAAGATCATGCTCGAGTCCACGGATGTAAGCAGATGGACATCGACGTGCTGAGCCTGCGCACCGAGCTCATCCCCTTCTACAGCAAGCTTGGCTACATCGAAACCGGTACGGCACTATTCCATCCATCACGCCCTTTGCGAGCTGGGGTGGAATGCCACTCCATCGAGATGTCGAAGACTCTCTGAGGACGCATTACAAGGAGACGGTCAGTATTGACAGGCGATATGGCACTCGTTACGGTCCCAGTCGAGAATGACGAACCCCAACTATCCCGAGAACGACCCTCGCCACCACACGTCGAAGTACCGACGTTCGGATCATTGTCTATGCTCGCGGCTCAGATTCTTCACCTCCGTCTGAGCCACCTCGCCCGTTCGGTCCGCTACACTACCGCGTCCACGCTCCCCAGTTACGCGGAACCACGCCGCACGTGGGCCATACCGCCGGTGTCGCGCTGCGCCCAGCCTGAATGTTGATACGCTGTTCGCGCGGCATCTTTACGGGATCTTCCGACGCGAGATACACCAGCATCGCCGTCATCGTCGCGTTACGCTTGAGATCGTCGAACACGATCTTGTCGAAGGTGTCGCGATTGGTGTGCCATGTGTAGGCGAAGTACTCCCAGTCGAGTGAGCCAAGGGAGAATCCGGGTGCGCCGTGGCAGAGGAACGATGCGAAATCGCTTCCTCCACCACCGGGCTGACCCGGGAAGCTCAGGCGCACATCGCTCAGGAACTCCGCCGGCAGCTTGGTGAAGTAGTCGCCAAAGTGCGCGCCCGCGCCCACCAGTCCGCTCATCGATATGTTGACGATGCGGCCGGTCCCGTTGTCCTGGTTGAACAGCGCCTGAAGATTGTTGACGATGTCCGGGTGGTCCGCGGCGAATGCGCCGGACCCCACCAGCCCTTCCTCTTCACCGCTCCAGTGGCCCACCAGGATGGTGCGCTTGGGGTGCGGATACAACTTCTTGAGGATGCGCATCGCTTCCATCATCGTCACCGTGCCGGTGGCGTTGTCCGTCGCGCCGGACGATGCGTCCCACGAGTCGAAGTGCGCCGACAGCATCACGTACTCGTTCGGCTTCTCCGTTCCCTTGATCTCGGCCACGGTGTTGAACACCGGCGCGTCACCCATGTCCTTGGATTCTGCTTGCATCCGAACCGTCGGGTGCTGGTTGTTCGCGGCCATGCGTGCAAGCAGCCCGTAATCCTCGCAGCTCACGTCGTATGTTGGGACTTTGGTGGTGCGGGCGCGAAATATCTTGTCCACACCGTAGCCCTGCGACCAGTAGCTCGTGAGTACGCCGAGCGCGCCGGCATTCTCGAGCGCGATGGGGAGAGTGCGATCGGTATAGCCGCTGTTTGCCACGCGCCTGGCCCACGCGGCGCGTGCGGTTGCCCGCGACGCGCGCATGTTGGTTACCGACTCCGGAGTGCCATACTTCGCCCATGTGGAGTCGGGACGACACGTTGGCTCCGCGAAAGAGGTGAGCACAAACCTCCCGCGCACCTGTGGTAGCCAAGCACGGAACGCGGCGCTGTCAGCCACGTCGGGAATCGCCATCACCGCGCCAGTCACCGGCTTGCCGTTGGTCCCCGGACTCCAGGCCAGCATCGTCGCCTCGAGTGTGCGCACGCGCGGCTCCAGGAGATCCAGATGCGAAGCGCCGCGACTCCACCCCTTCCACGTACCGTACTTCTCGTTCTGCGCGGTGATTCCCCATTTGGAGTATTCCGAGAGCAACCAGTCCTGTCCCCGCTTGATCCCCGGCGATCCCATGAGCCGCGGACCGATAGAGTCAGCCAGTGCCTGCGCCAATGGATACGTCTCGGACCGGTTCATCCCCTCATCATAGATGCGCCGGATGGTCGAGTCGTTGGTCGCGAAGGTCTGTGCGGATGCCGTTTGCGCGACCGCTACCGCACCCAGAACGAGAGCGCCCAAGACGCCACGTGAGGCTGAGATACGAGAGAAGATCGTGCTGTGAAGCGTGGTATGACTGGATCGCATGGAGTCTGTGCGCATGGAAGTGGCCAGTTGCGGACGCGAGGGATGCATCCCACGGGATACGCCGCCGAAGCGGGCGGTGTTGACGGCTCGTTGACGGATTGTTGAGACGGAGCAGCGGATGTGCGAGATTGCGCAGCATGAGTTCGCCTCCGAGTTCACCTCAGACTTCTCCGTCCGAGCCACGCATTTCGGCTGCCGAGCGGACACCTGCGGCCCAGGCGGGCGCCGTACTGTTCCGCCATCGGGGATGGCTCCCGATCCTGATCCTGGGCGTCCCACTGGTCGCGCCCGGTATCATGGCGCTCCATCTATGGGTGATCGGACTCGCCCTCATCGTGATCGGAGAAGGGTGGCGCCTCTGGGGAGTGGCCGCGGCAGGAACGACCACCAGAAGACGGTCGCGTAACGTTCAGCGGCTCGTCACCTACGGTCCCTTCGCCTGGAGCCGCAACCCGCTCTACAACGGGAACTTTCTCATCTGGATCGGCTTCGCCATCATCTCCGGCGTGCTCTGGTTCGT
>JBPCQO010000130.1:0-4444 GCA_050998035.1 Gemmatimonadaceae bacterium
TCGGCGAGATCGGCGTGATGCGCGCACTCGGCGTGTCGCGGCTCCACGTGGTGCAGCAGATAGTGATCGAGGGAGTCGGGATCAGCATGACGGGCGCCGTGCTCGGGCTGGGGCTCGGGCTCATCACTGCACGGTATCTCAATGGGATACTGTCCGATTTCCCAGGGCTGCCGATGGCCATTGATTTCTTCCTCTTCCAACCGCGCTCGGCCTGGACGGCGCTCGGGCTGCTCACCAGCGCGGGGATCCTCGCGGGCAGCTACCCCGCATTTCGTGCGGCATCATTGCCAATCGCGACCACTCTGCGGCAGGAAGCCATAGCATGACGACAATCTCATGACGGCCAATGGTGCTGCTGCGGTATCTGACGTGTACACGGCAGCGGTAGTCTCTGCGCGTGACCTCAAGCGTGATTATGTGTTTGGCGATGAACGGGTTCACGCCCTTCGCGGCGTCACCTTCGATGTGTCGCCCGGTGAATGGGTCTCCGTAGTGGGCCCGTCCGGCTGCGGAAAATCAACGCTGCTCAACCTGCTCGGCGTCATCGACTCGCCCCAGTCCGGCAGCATCGCGATCGACGGGCGTGACGTGACGCACCTGTCCGACCGCGAAGCTACCGGATTCCGACTGCACCGCATCGGATTTGTGTTTCAGCGCTTCTACCTGATGCCGACGCTGTCGGCGTCCGAGAACGTGCAGCTTCCGATGGCCGAGGCCGGCATCAAGCGCCGCGAACGCGAGACGAAGGCGGCAACCCTGCTGTCGTATGTGGGACTCGCGCACCGGGTGCGTCACCGTCCGTCGCAGCTCTCAGGTGGCGAGCAGCAGCGCGTCGCGATCGCGCGCGCACTGGCCAACGATCCCGCGCTCCTTCTTGCCGATGAGCCGACCGGTGAACTGGACGCGGCCACGGGGTCGGAGATTATCTCCCTCTTCCGGCGCCTCAACGACGATGGAACGACAATAGTTGTTGTAACACACGATAACGTGCTGGCAAGCGCTGCGGGACGCACGATACAGATGCGCGACGGTGCCATTGTTGACGTACACAGCAACCGGTGATCAGGCCACGTGATCAGGTCCACGTGATCGGCGCAGCGTGATAACGCTCCTCGCGTTCAGAAGCCTGCTGTACCGGCCCTGGCGGTCGCTGCTACTGTTTCTGGGCTACGGAATGGGCGTCGCCGTGATGATCGTGCTCCTCTCCATCGGAGAGGCGCTCCTGACGCAGGCGCGCGATGAGAAGCTTGTGGGCGGCGGCAACATCACCGTGCTCCCGGAAGGGCTCGACGTGGAGGTGATGAAGACAGGTGGCGTGGGCGGCCTCTTCTTCTCCATCGATCACTCGCGCTTTGTGTATCGGCAGATCCTGGCCTCGTCGCGGCTCGCGCCGCTCGTGCGTGCTGTTGCGCCACAGACAGATGGCAAGCTGCTGTACATCCGCACGCGCCGCGGACAGTCCCTTGCCGTACGCGCGATCGGTGAAATCCCGGACGGAACCCGCGCCGTGGGTGCAGCACCGAAGTTGATCGCTGGAAGCTGGATCAACGACTCTGGCGACAGGCAGTACGTGGCGCCCACGGACTTCCAGCTGCGCAACGAGATCGATCACTTCCACCTGCCGCCCGCGACCGCGGAGAACCGGGATACTTGGGCCGAGTGGCACTACTTCAATGTGGTTTCACCGGACAAGCGATCGTGGGTGTTCATCTCGTACATCGTCGCCGGTGACCCGCGCGGCTCCAGGTGGGGTGGGCGGCTCGCCATTACGGTGCATGACCCATCGGGCGCCATTCGCCGCTACGCCACTCTGGTACCGGCGCCGCTCGTACGCTTCTCCACATCTGATGCGAATCTCCAGCTGGGAAGCGCGAGTGTCGTTGTGCTCCCCGATGGACGATACGAGCTGAACGGCGCGGCTGCACGCGAGGATGGCAGCGGCCCGGCGCTGTCGCTGCACCTGTTCGTTCAGCCCGCACCGCGTGCTTACTTTCCCGGTGCGTCGCTCGGCGGTACTGATCTCGTGTCGGGTTATGTGGTTCCCGGACTGCGCGCCGACGCATCGGGGAGCATATGCGAAGGCAGCACCTGCACGCAATACGACCGGACGCAATCGTACCACGATCACAACTGGGGAATCTGGCGCGGTGTTACCTGGGACTGGGGTGCGTCCCGTGCGGGCCCGTACACAATCCTGTATGGGCGCGTCATTCCACCGGACAGTGTCGCGAGCACCCCGCCGCTCTTTGTGTATCTGGTGGATTCGCTCGGTTTCCGTGCGGTCTTCCGGCCACGCGAGATCCGTTACACCGACGGGCAGACAATCACCGTGAACGGCAAGCCAGTGCGCGTGCCCACGGTCGCCGAGTTCGCCGACGCGCGTGGCGATGACACCCTGCGAGTAAGACTGGACATCCAGAGCGCGCTCGGAACTGACACGCGTTCCCCGCGCGTGGAGCGCGGCAAGGAGACCAGCACGCCGTTCGATGCGCATCCATATTTCATCCAGATGAAGGGCACCGCGACCGTATCTGGGCGCGTAGGTGGAGATCTGATACGTGGGAGCGGCACTGGCTTCTTCGAGACGTATCGGTAGTCGCGCTTATGTCCTTCATTCCGGCAGATAGTCCGCCCATGAAGAGTGCGAACGACGACGCAGCTGTAAACGCGAAAAGTGATCTGCTGGCACTGGTCACGCAGGAGCGCACACGTCTAGAAGCTGTCCTGCAGCAGATGCCCGGCGGTGTCGTCGTTGTCGATGCTCAGTCCGGCCGGGTTCTGTTGATGAACGCGGAGGCGGAGCGCCTGGCGCGACCGCCCGCCGACAGCTCGGCGTCGGCGGGCATCCCTGCGGATGCGCTGATTGAGCATGGTGCTCATCTGCTGCGTCCGGACGAATGGCCGCTCACGCGCGCACTGCGTACGGGACAGATCACCACCAATCAGGAAATGCAGTACCTGCGGGACGACGGGTCGCTCGGTACGGTGCTGGTGAGCGCTGCGCCAATCCGCAATGGTGATCGCACTGAGGCCGCGGTCGCAATCTTCAACGACGTCACCGAGCAGCGCGCGACAGCAGCGCGTCTGGACGAAACGCAGGAGAAACTGCTGGCACTGTTTAACTCCAATGTCATCGGGCTTGCGTGGGGTGAGAACGAGATGATCTCTGAGGCCAATGATCAGCTGCTCCGGACGCTTGGCTGCACCCGTGACGATCTGCCACTCGACTGGAATAGAATGACGCCTCCCGACCAGCGCTGGATCAATGATCGTGCGCTGCGGGAGGGGCTCAATACGGGGCGGTTCACCCCTTTCGAGCGCGACTTCATCCGCAAGGATACCAGTCTCGTTCCAGTGGTCATCGGCGGGTACATGCTCGGCACGGATCCCTTCCGGTATGTCGCCTTCGTCCTGGACATCACCAGCCAGAAGATGGTCGAGCGCGAGCAGCTACGCCTTGCCGAAGAGCTCCGTGTCGCCAATCTGGAAGCGGAGCGCGCGCGTGTGGATGCGGACCGGGCGAACGCAGCCAAGAGCGAATTCCTCTCAACCATGAGTCACGAGATTCGCACACCGCTCAACGCTATCATCGGCTACGTGCAACTGTTGGAGATGGGTATTGGCGGTGTCGGCACCGATGCACAGCGGTTGTATCTCGAGCGCTTGCGTTCGAGCAGCGGCCACCTGCTGCTTCTTGTAAATGAAGTTCTTGACCTCGCGAAGGCCGAGTCGAGCTCGCTAGTTCTGCAGCAGCAAACCGGGAGCTCTGACACTGTGATCGAGGCCGCGATTGTTCTGGTTGCTCCGTTAGCTACCGCGCGTGGAATAACGCTGGACCACCCGTCCTACTACTCAGCCTCCTCCAACGTCCAGGACCTGTACCTGGGTGACGAGGATCGCGTGCGACAGATTCTGGTCAATATGCTGGGAAATGCCGTGAAGTTCACGCCGCGCGGTGGCGCGGTGATCATCGAGAGCGGCACCGTGCGAAATCCTCACGTTGATGACTCGAGTGTGCGAACCCAAACGGTGCGGGAGGGAAGCTGGGCCACGATTACCGTGACCGACACCGGGATTGGGATTCCGTCCAGCAGGTTGGTTGCGATCTTTGAACCATTCGTCCAGTTGGAGGCGACCCGAGATGTGGAGCCAGCGGCGGTTTCGACTGAGGTGATCACGGCAACAGAGCGCGGAACGGGGCTCGGTCTGGCGATCAGCCGCAGGCTCGCTCGCGCCATGGGCGGCGACCTGACAGTGCGCAGCGTGGAACACCACGGATCCAGCTTCACGTTGTGGCTTCCTGTGCCCACTTCGTAGGGGCGACCGGCGGTCGCCCTCTAATACAGGAGCGGGGGGGGGCGACGGGCGCACCCGCCCCCCCGTCGCGCACCAACCCCTCGGGGACCCGAAAAAACCCTCGACCACCGCGTCCTCGAGCGCCCTC
>JBPCQO010000138.1:0-11679 GCA_050998035.1 Gemmatimonadaceae bacterium
ACATGAGTGTTGCGGTGGCGATTGGCTTTATTGCCCTCGCGGGTGTGGCAGCCGAAACGGGCGTGATCATGCTCGTTTATCTGGACCAGGCATATCACGAGCGCGGTGCGCGGGGCGAGCTTCGTAACCGGGCCGACGTGGATGCCGCAGTCGAGCATGGTGCGGTGGGACGTGTACGCCCCAAGATCATGACTGTGACGGCAATCATGGCTGGGCTCGTTCCAATTCTCTGGAGTCAGGGCACCGGAGCCGACGTCATGAAACGCATTGCGGCGCCGATGGTGGGTGGCATGCTCACAAGTGCCACGCTCACGCTCGTCGTGATTCCGGCGATCTACTCGCTCTGGAAGGAGTGGGAGGTCCGTCATCACACGAACGATGGTCATCGCTCGGAGCCAACTGATGGCGAGGAGATTGCGACGGATGATGTAGACGAAGCGCTGATGCCGGCCTATGTGCCGCGTTGACACAAATTCAACAAGCCAGATCAGCACTGTCCAATTGTAAGCGCAGCGTCCGACAACAGCACAAGGAGGGGACCACATTAGTGGTCCCCTCCTTGTCACATAACAACTCCACTACACTCCGTTACAACCCCACGTGCCGATGCGCCAGCCGCAGGAACTCGTCGCGAGTTTTCGCGTCCTTGCGAAAACTCCCGCGCAGCGCGCTCGTGACGGTGTTGCAGTGCTGCTTCTGCACGCCGCGCATGCTCATGCACATGTGCTCGGCTTCTATCACCACGCCAACCCCGCTCGGGTTGAGGACCTCTTGCACCGCATCGGCGATTTCTTCGGTGAGACGCTCCTGCACCTGTAGCCGGCGGGAGAACATGTCCACTATGCGCGGGATCTTGGAAAGCCCGATGATAGCGCCGTTCGGGATGTACCCAACATGCGCTCTGCCGACGAACGGAAGCATGTGGTGTTCGCACATGGAGTACATCTCAATGTCGCGCACCATCACCATGTAGTCGTGTGATTCCGCAAACAACGCATCCCCCACGACCTCCTTCGGCTTCATGTCGTAGCCACGGGTGAGCCACGTGAGCGCGTTGGCCACACGCTGCGGTGTCTTGAGGAGACCCTCCCGGTCCGGGTCCTCGCCCAAGAGCTCGAGCATCCGGCGCACCAGCGACTCGAATTCCGCGTTGTGCGCGGGCGCGGGATCCAGGTCCAGCCCGAAGTCGGCTTGCGGCTCGTGCACGCGATGCTTCACGCGCCGCGCAGCGAGCGGCCCCGCCGCGGGGCGGGCGCGACCCGTTACCTCGTCAGTACTGCCGTCGGCCGCGGAAGGACGTACGGGAGTTTCACTACCTGTCCGCCGCGGACGCGGCGTTCGTCTGGATGGCATTCTTGCTCCAAATGGATGAATGGGGCCCTGTGGCCGTCCGCCTCCCGTCTCTACTTTCTCCCGCCTATCGTACAGCTCCGGCCGATAACGTCGAACCGGAGATGCAAACATCAAACGCCTGCCACCCGATCTGATCGAGAGCGTTTACCCTGCAACCGTGAAGCTCTACGTGAAGCTCTACAGGACCGTGGCTATTTCCTACAGCATAATGCACGCACAGCATGGCCGTAAGGACGATGCGTGTTTTGCGGGTTGCGCATTTTAACGTAGTACGCAGACTCTGAGACGCGCCCTGCACTTCTGGTGCTCCGGACCTCATTGGTATATCACGCAGCCGACGCAATCGGGTGGGGCCGATGCTGACCGCGCATCCCCAATGCGATCAAGGTGAGCAGCCCGGCGGCTATACCGGCGAACGTGAATGTCCGGGGGACACCGGCATCGCGTGCGAGATATCCGACTGTGGGGTAGGTCACGAGCCAGAAGAAGTGGGTGAGCGCAAAGTGAGCCGCATACGCTCGCCCACGCTCTGCGCTGTTCGTGTGAGCCGCAAGCAGACCGACCGAAGGAACGGCAATCAATGCCTGACCGGCACCGTTCAGCGCCCATAGAACGAGGAGTACCACGAAGCTGGGGCGGAGAATGCCTGGAAGCAGTGCAACGGTGAGGAGTGCCGCGCCATACAGCATCGTACGTCGTGCCCACGCGTGATACCGAATGTGCGTGACCTCGGGATCAAGTGATCGCTCGGAAATGTGCTCGGCCTGGCGTGCGGCGAGCAGGGCGGCAACTGACGAACCCACGCCGAGCGCTACCATCGCAGCGGCGAATGCGGCATTGCCGAGGCCGAGCACGTCGCGCACGTACACTACTGTCGCGACGATTGCCGCCGCACCCGCCGCGGCCTCGGCGATGTGTAGCACAAGCGCGCGCCGGAGTGCCGGCTCCCGGAGCAGAATGCGGGTGCCGAGCGTGATCTGCGGTACGAGGTCATTCCACGGGAACCGCGCTTTGGGGATTGCCGCGCGTGGAACCTGACTTCGGTATACGAGGATTGCCGAGACGAGATAGGTCAGTCCGTCGAACCAGAAGGCCCAACGTACCCCAGCCGTTGCAATGAGAACACCGGCCAGGAGCGGCCCGCCAGCGGCCTCCGCATCCGCGGTGACCCGCGACCACGAGATTGCACGCGTGTAGAGCGACGGACCCACCACGTCGGGGATCGTTGCTTCGAAGGTCGGCGTGAAGAATGCGGTGACCGCGTTGATCGCGAAGATGAGAATGTAGATCTGCCACACCGTGGTGATGAACGGAAACGCGCCGAGCAGGCCGACTCGGAGAAGATCGGCGGTGACAAGGAGTCGTTTGCGGTCCACTCTGTCTGCGAGTATCCCAGCGATCGGTGAGAACAGGACGAATGCCAGGATACGCAGTGTGAGCGCGCTGCCAACGACCACGGTGGCATCCCGACCCGTGAGCTGATACGCGAACGCCGCCAGGGCGACGCTCGTGACACCGCTGCCGACGAGAGATGTGAGTTGCGCCGTGAAGAGCCGGACGAAATTCCGGTTTCCGGAGAGCGATGTGGATTTCGGCAAGCTCGATTCAGTGCCAGCGCTTACTTCGTCCATCATCGCAGGATGAGCGCCAGCACGATGGGCATGACCGCGATCGCCAATATCAGCCGCCATGCCTGCGAGTGCTGTCGCTGTTCCAGTGGCCGGTTCACGGATGCTGCTCGTGTGACGCGCCATTCGACAATGTGGCTGCGCGGATGCTGGCTGTCGTGTGCAGGTGAGGACGGCGCGTGGTGCGATGAACGGC
The DNA here is from genome assembly GCA_050998035.1 of Gemmatimonadaceae bacterium. GTDB lineage: Bacteria > Gemmatimonadota > Gemmatimonadetes > Gemmatimonadales > Gemmatimonadaceae > Fen-1247. Next base: position 3,178 of record JBPCQO010000138.1, read on the forward strand.
CTGATGGCAGAAGTATTTGAAAATCACATGTGAATCAGTAGATCGCTTGCGCATCTTCCACGGTAAGTCGCGTCATGCTAACAGAATACTCTGGAGAGAGTGGCAATGAATCAACGATTCACACCACCAGCGCCAGGGCCGTTGTGAGCTGGGTCATGCCAAGTTCGTTCGCGTATAGAGCAGCAGACTGCCCGAGCGGGGAAATCTGACTCGCTGTTGGGGCGGCAGAGCGGCACGTCGTGTGCGGAGCCCGCCGGCGACTACACTCGGTCACCAGACTGTGGTACGGCGACTGGCCGCAGTGCCGCGGATGCACTGCGGTCTGACTTATCTGGTGTTCACCCGCGGCATTGGTACGTGGATGCGTGGGTGGCACGACCTCAAAGAATGGAGAGTGGGCAATGCGAAAGGGGCAGGCATTTGGGGCAGGTGTGGCGGGCGGGATCGTGATGGTGAGCGCTATATGGCTGGTCCGGACGTTCCTCGGAATTCCTGTGGACCTCGCGATGGTGGAAGGGACGATGTTCCTCCCGAAGGGCCCGAGTGCCTGGATTCTCGGACTCATCATTCATCTGGTCATATCAGGGCTGATCGGGTTGATCTACGCTTGGGGTTTCGAGACAATCACTCATCGCGCCGGTGCCCTGGTTGGCGCCAGCTTCTCGCTGGTACACGCGGTGATTGCCGGACTCCTCTTCGGAACCGTGCCCACGTTTCACCCGCGCATTCCCGAGGCGATGCCAGCGCCTGGAATGTTTCTGAGCAACCTGGGTGTCATGGGAGTGATCGCGTTCTTCGTCTTCCATGCCATCTACGGCGCGGTGACGGGAGCGATATACCATCCGGAACACGCCGACGCTCGCGCACGTGACGGCCGGATGCGGCCGGCGGCCGGTCGCTTAGGCCCGGAGCGCTGAATGCCATTCATGCGCCATATCGGAGCGATCTGCACCTTGGGCAGCATCCTGGCAGGCGCCATCCTCGCCAGCACGGGGTGCAAGTACACCGAGAACGCGGCCTTCATCAAGGACCCGGTAGACGTCGGGCCGCAGGGACATAGCTCCACCGAGCGCGGGCCCGCCTACGGCACCGCACTCCCCACGCCCATCGACTCGGCTGGCGACTGGAGCATGTACAACAGGAGCTTCACGGGCACGCGATTCTCGCCTCTTGCACAGATCACTACAGCCAACGCTGCATCACTACGCCCTGCCTGCACCTTCAATCTCGGAACAAAGGCAGCGATGGAGAGCAGCCCGGTAGTGATCCGTGGCGTGATGTACGTCACCACTGCACTCAGCACCTTCGCAGTTGACGCCGGAACGTGCCAACTCCGCTGGAGCCACATGTACGAGTACTATCCCGAGCCCGCCTGGGATCTCAAGGTGAATCGTGGTGTCGCGTACATGGACACTCCCAATGGACCGCGTCTCTTTCGCGGCTCCAACGATGGTCGCGTCTATGCGCTCGATGCGCGCACTGGCGAGGAAGTGTGGAACGTGAAGGAAGGCGACGTGTCGCTGGGCGAGACGTTCCCAGCCGCACCGGTTGCGTGGCACGGTCTCGTTTTCATCGGCAATGCTGGCGGGGACAACTACGCCGTGACGGGGCGTATGATCGCGCTGGACGCACGCACCGGTGCCCAGGTGTGGAGCTTCGATCTGGTGCCGCGCTCGGGGCCTGCCGCAGCAACGTGGCCAGCCGAAACCGACCGCGTGCCGCGCGCTGGTGGAACCACGTGGACTTCATACGCGCTGGACACTCTGAGCGGCACGATCTATCTCCCTACCGGTAATGCCGCACCCGACTTCCTGTACGACGCACGAGCCGGGAGTGACATGTACGCCTACTCCGTCGTGGCGCTCGATGCAGGGACAGGTGCACTGCGGCACGTGTACCAGCTCCTGCACAAAGACTTTCACGATTGGGACATGGCGGCGGCACCAATGCTCCTCGCCACCGGCGGCGGCCGGTCGCTCGTAATCCAGGCGGGGAAGGATGGCTATCTGTACGGAGTGGATCGCGCCAGCGGCCAGATCGCATACAAGACACAGGTGACGACGCGCTCGAACGCGGATGTCCCGCTCACAAAAGATGGGACGCACTTCTGTCCTGGCGTGCAGGGGGGCGTGGAGTACAATGGCCCGGCATATTCGCCAGCGACGAACGCGCTGTACGTGGGAAGCGTTGACTGGTGCACGACTGCGAAGGTCGATCCTCCAGCATCGCTGAAGAACAAGAAGGGGCTACCGTGGACCGGTGCGGCGGGGCTGATGCATCCATTCGGGATAATGGACCCCAAGACTAGCTGGCATGGCTGGCTCACCGCTGTCGACGCTGACAACGGCACCGTAAAGTGGCGCTATGTGTCGGCAACACCGATGATTTCGGGGGTGACCACGACGGCTGGCGGACTCGTCTTCGCGGCCGATCTGAACGGCAATATCATGGCCTTCGACGCAGGAAGCGGCGCGATCCGGTATCACTACAACACCGGCCAACCGGTCGGCGGCGGCATCGCCTCGTACGCGGTGAACGGCAAGCAATTCATAGCTGTCGCATCCGGACTGGACGCACCGCTCACTTGGCAGACCAAAACATCGGCCGCGAAAGTTGTGGTGTTTGCGCTGCCATGAAAGGAATATGGGCAGACCATGCCCGTTGGCATGAGATTCTCAGCATCGGCTGTGTAGAGCGGACTCACGGGTGAAGGAGCAAACCATGGATCGAAAAGCAAGTACCGGTCTGGACGCAGGCCTGGATGCACGGCCAAGCCCTTTTTACGAATGGCTGGATCATGCGAGCATTCGCGATCTCGTGGATCGTAGCCTTCAACTCTCTGCTGGCGAGCGGCTCGTGCTCATCAAAGGACTCGTGCCTGGACTTGTTGAAGCCATGGGATTCGCGGAGTTCGACGCGTTTCTGGCAGAGGTTGCCATCAAGGCGCGCCGCTTCCAGGAGGCGACCGACCATCCAGGTGAGGGAAGGGCGTTCCGAGTGACGCCAGGCGAGGAGCTTGGCGGACCAACACCAGCAGGTCACGATCACATGATAGTGGCACGCGACCCGGACCAGCGTGGTGCGCGCGCGGCGGAGCGTGAAATCGAAGCTGAGGTTTGGGCGAGGGAAGGGATGACGGAAGGCATCCCGGACTCGAGCGGCGGTGCGTGAATGCGGCGAGCCTCACCGCTGCCCCACGTTTTCCGCAAACGCAATTCAGAAGACTAGCCACAGCCCGCCGCGCAGCGTCCAATTGCTTGCGGGCGCGCCCCCGTTCGCGCCGACATCCGCGCCGCGACTGAGTGCCTCCTCGCCTGGGGTGCGGCGCGTGTATCGTACCTCCGCGTACGGAGCGAACTGGCGGCTGAACTCGTACCGAGTCGGGAGCCGCACCTCGACGTCGCCCAAGCCGGCACCGCGCTGCCCGTACGCCGGGTCGGACGACGTGAAGATGTCAGCCGATAGCGCGGGGCGAGAGATGAGGCGCTGTGTCCACAGCAGCTCGTACGCGGCCTCTCCGCGGAAGCTCACGCGCCCGCGGTCGCTCAGCGCACCCCACGCCGCAACTTCAAATCGGTACGGTGCCAGTCCCTGAAATCCCGCGACGAGATAGTTGCCACCACCGGGACGGAAAACACGGCGGTATCCTATCTGCGCATCCCAGAACTGCCGCACGTACCGTCCGTACAACAGTTGGATAGCAGCGTTGTCGAGCCGACCGCCTTCACGCTCGGCGGCGGTCTGCCACCACAGGCGGTTGAAGTCGGTGCCCACCCAGCCCTCGCCCGCGATGGTCCCCTCGACCGAGCCGCGGCTACGCGCCGCATCCAACTCCAGCTGTGTGTACTGGTACACGGCGTCGTCATGTTCCTGAATGGGAAGTCCAGCGCTGGGCAGTTGCTGCCCTACGGCAGTCCGGATTGGTGACAGGCCGCCGAGCAAGCACAGTATGGCCGCAATGACGATGCGTACGGATAGGTGCGCGGAGGGGTGAATGGATGGGCGGATGGATCTGCCGCTGCGGACCGCCCGCATCATCGCGCGCGTCATCTGGTCACGCTGCCGCCGAGGCCGGGCTCGGCAATGCGCTCGGCAATGCACTTAGCAGTGCGAGGGGCTTCGGTGCGGGGTCGATGAGCACTTTCACGAACATTCCCGCCATCATGTGGTAGAGCAGATGGCAGTGGAACGCCCATGCGCCAGGTTCGAGTGCTGTGATCTGCACTGTCGCCGTCTCGAACGGCGGTACGATCACCGTATGCTTGCGCGGCGCGTTGGCCACGGGACGGCCATTCTGCACTTCCATGAACACGCCGTGCAGGTGCATCGGGTGATCCATCATTGTTTCGTTGATCATCTTGATCTGTACGCGGTCCCACTGGCGCATCCGGATCGGTTCGGACTCGGACAGTTTCTTCCCGTTGATCGTCCAGAAGTAGCGAGCCATGTCGCCGGTCAAGTGCAGTACTATCTCATACTGCGGCGGGCGCACGTCGTGATTCGGGGTCAGCGCTTCGAGGTCGGTGTAGGTCAGCTTTCGCCGCCCCGCACCTGGATTGCCAGCCGCTTCGTGTGCGGCCTGGACCGCGTGCTCGGGCGTAGCAGCGACCGCGCTGTCACCGTGCGCCATTCCGGGCATGTCCGCCATCGTCCCCTTGTCTGGCATTCTGGTCCCGGTCATTCCGGGCATGTCAGCCACGCGATGTGCCGCTGTGGCAGAGTCCGCGCGTGTCGAATCGCTCATGGCGATCATGCCGGGCATCCCCTTCATCCCCTGCATCCCCTGCATGGTATCCCGCGGCTGCCCCGCTGGCGTGGCGCCGGGCATCGTTTTGCCCGGCACCGGCATGTTCATACCACCCATGTTCATACCGGTCATGTTCATCGTCCTGAGCGGGCGCGGGTCCATCGGTGGAATCGGCGCCACCTGGCCCGCGGTCTCGGCAATCGTCCCACGTGCGTAGCCAGAGCGGTCCAGCGCCTGGGCGAACAGCGTGTACGCCTGTCCCGCACGCGGCTCCACAATCACGTCGTACGTTTCGGCGACGCCAAGGCGCATCTCATCCACGGTGACCGGCCTGATATCCTGGCCGTCCGATTGGACTACGGTCATCGGCAGCCCGGGGACGCGGACGTCGAAGAAGGTCATCGACGAGCCGTTGATGAATCGCAGCCGCACGCGCTCGCCTGCGCGGAACAACGCGGTCCAATTGTCTTCCGGCGCCTTGCCGTTCACCAGATACGTATAGGTTGCGCCGGTGACATCGCTGATGTCGGTCGCGTCCATCCGCATCTTGGCCCACATCAATCGGTCCTGCACGATGGCGTCGCGCGCGGCGAGCGATCTGGCGTGAAATAGCGCCTTGAAGAACTGTGGTACGGTGCGACGTTGGTAGTTGTACCAGCTGCTGTTCTTCTTCAGATGCGCCATGATCTGTTCGGCTGGCTCGGGCGTCCAGTCGGAGAGCAGCACCACGTAGTCACGATCGAACGCATACGGCGACCGCTCCGCCGGATCGATGATGATTGGCCCGTACACGCCTTCCTGTTCCTGTCCGCCGGAGTGGCTATGGTACCAGTAGGTGCCGCTCTGGTGGATCCGGAAGCGATACGTGAACGTCTCACCCGGTTTGATGCCCGGATAGCTGAAGCCGGGTACGCCGTCCATTCCGAACGGCACCAGAAAGCCGTGCCAGTGGACAGAGGTATCCACACTCATGTGGTTCGTCACGTGGATCACAACGTCCTCGCCCTCACGAAACCGTAGCAGCGGTGCGGGAAGCGAGCCATTTACAAGGACGGCACTCCCGGAACGCTTCCCTACGCGCACGCCGTGCCGGTCGATGCTGAGGTTGTGAACAGTCGCCGCCGTGCCCAGCGCGCGACGTGCCCTCTCGTCCAGACGTCCAAGTGGCTCAACGACGCCGGCTGCAAACAGAGCGCGACCGGGGATCGCGGCAGCAAGGCCCGCCAGAGCCGATGCCTTCAGGAATTCCCGGCGGGATACGCCAGCGAAAGGGGAATGCTCACTCGGGGAATGCTCACCGAACTGCGGCTCGGCGCCAGCCAAGGATCTGTCGCGTTCGTCACTCATGTCAAATGCTCCAGGACCACATTTTGAACGATGCTCCACAGCCTGTAGCGGGCGCACGCTGCCGCTTCTCGCCATATTCATGACCGCGCTTTATGATGCGTAAAATACCTAGGGCGCCGGATAGGCGCAATCCGACCGCAGTTGGGGTGGGCGGCGGCTCCTTGCATATGCGCGACGAGGCTTTGCGAACCGTAAAATGGAGCACGTTTTGTGCAACGTAAAACGTACTTACAACGTCCGACTCACGCCTTTTTAGCTTCTACGACCTCTAGCGCACCCGCTTATGCTCTCTTCTTCTGTTCATCGAGTCACAAGTTCCGGCTTGAGGCCCCACGGGGCCAAGTCCTACTCAGTCGCCGTTACGGTAGCTGCGGGCATTTTACTGCTGGCAGCGCCACTCACGGCGCAGCACACGATGTCCATGCCGATGCCGGCACATTCTGATACCACGCCTGCAATGCGCGACACGACCGGTATGTCGCGTGGTATGCATCGGAACAAACGTCGTGATACGCGCCGCGGGAAAGGGCACGACCGGCGGCACGCCATGTCCGATTCGACCCAGGGGAGCATGCCAGGAATGGCTGGCATGCAGGGCATGCAGGGCATGGAGGGGATGGAAGGAATGCTTCCACGACCCCTTGGCGTCACCATGGAACGCGATGGCTCAGGCACGAGCTGGCTCCCGGATGAGACGCCGATGTACGCGCGGCACATCAGGGCTGGACAGTGGGAATTAATGCTCCACGGCAACGCGTTCGTGCAGTACGATAAGCAGGGCTACGGCGACAATAAACGAGGTGACTCGCAGTTCGGAAGCGTGAACTGGGGAATGCTCATGGCCGATCGGGAGCTGGGTGGCGGCTTCCTGCAGCTCCGCAGTATGGTGAGCCTCGAAGCGTTCACAGTCACCGGCGCAGGATACCCGCTGCTGCTCCAGAGCGGCGAGTCTTATCAGGGGCAGCCACTGCACGATCGCCAGCATCCGCACGATCTGTTCATGGAGCTGGCCGCCATGTACGATCATCCTCTGACGTCCACTCTCGCCGTGCAGCTCTATGTCGCCCCGGTAGGCGAGCCGGCGATCGGTCCCGTCGCATTCCCGCACCGCCCATCGGCCATGGACGACCCACTGGCGCCCATCAGCCATCACTGGCAGGACGCGACGCACATCTCATTCGGCGTGATCACAGCCGGCCTCTACAGCCGGTACGCTAAGCTCGAGGGCTCCGTCTTCAATGGGCGGGAGCCGGACGAGATCCGCACCAACTTCGACTACAAGGGGCGGAGCCTCGATTCGTACGCGGGAAGACTGACGGTCAACCCGTCCGTCAACTGGAGTCTTCAGGGATCTTTCGCGTACATCAAGAGCCCCGAAGGGCTGCACCCGGAGCGGTCGCTGCATCGAGTCACTGCATCCGCGTTCAACGGCCGCCAGCTCGGCGACAGTGGGCAGTGGTCCAGTGCGCTGATCTACGGCGCTAATAAAGAGTCAGGCGAGACGAGTCTGTCCAACAGTGTCGTGCTGGAGAGTGATGCTCAGCTGGATCGACGTAATACCATCTTCGGGCGAGTCGAATTTGTGCAGAAGACTGCGGCAGATCTGGCAATCCAGTCCACCGGAGCGTCCACATCTCCGCTTCCGCTTGGTGTGGGCGTCTATCCCTTTCCCATCTGTAACGCTTGCATGACGCCCGGGGTGCAGGAGGATACGCGCTACAACGTTGGCGTGGCCGCGCTCGGCTACGTGCGTGAGATAGGCAAGTTCAGTGGCGGTACGATCGGCCTGGGCGCACGGGGCGCGGTCAATTTTGTGCCAGAGGCGCTGCGTTCCACGTATGGCACACGCACACCGATTGGCACGACTATTTTTCTTCGGTTCCGCCCCAGTCGGATGAACATGGGTGGGATGAATCATTCCATGCCCATGGGCACGGCTACGAGCACGCCAATGAGTGTCGGCCAATGATCTTCGGGTCAGCAGCTGGTTTGCTGGCGCTTTACGGGTGCTAAAACTGGTGCTACGTTCCCTTCAGTACGTTCCTTCGAGGCCAATTCGGGGTAGATGGAGGAAGCATATGGAACTCACGGAGCAGGTGTGACCAAAAAGAGAAAAATCGGGGAGCCCCAAGTCCCGGAGCTCAGGCTCCAGGACACCTTGCGGCTCTCCGCCAGTGGCCTTGGCAAGGTGCTGGGTGACCTGGAAGTCCGTGTGTTGCGTGCCGTGTGGAAGCTCGGGCGGCCGTCAACGGCTTGGCAGGTGCACGTACGAGTTGCGTCAACGCACGATGTTCAGCTCCTTACCGTAATTACCGTGCTGAACAAGCTGGTCGACAAAGGGATCCTGGCACGTGCCAAGCAGGACGACGTGTTTCACTACGAGGCCCTGTGGTCGGAGGATGAATTCA
>JBPCQO010000142.1:0-5887 GCA_050998035.1 Gemmatimonadaceae bacterium
TAGTGAACCTCAAGTACAACGACCCGTTCAAGCAGGGCATCCACCCGGTCTGGATACACGGTAAGAAGGCGTTCCACCTGAATCTGGATGCGGTGAACCAGCGTCCGGCATACAAGATCGCCGAGCAGTACCTGGTCCTCCGCGAAGCAGATTACAAGCAGCCCACGAAAACGCCAGCCGAATTCATGGCTAAGTCGAAAACCATAGTTGGTGATCCGGTCTTCGATTCGGCGCCGGGAGACGCGAATTACAGCCCCATCTGGCACAACAACTGGGTTCTGGTGCCGGCCAGCTACCAAGCAAACACGCTCAAGTCGGAAGAGGAAGTGAAGAAGAGCGGCTACAAGATCGTCTCGACGACGATCTGGGTGAATTGACCCGTTCTCTAAATAAGCTGGCGTGTCCAGCGATGACGTAGTCCAGTACAGAGAGGCCGCCGGTAGATCCGGCGGCCTCTCTGCGTAGTCGCCGCTACTCCGGCGACATTCCGCGGGTCGCGATCGTACTCCTGGCTCAGGAGAGTTGCTGCTCGATGGTTTTCGTGAGCGGCGTCTGTACGTCCCCGGTGTGCTTTGTCGTTACGGTCTCGATCAGCACGATCCAGCACTCTTCGTCCGCTACCGGATTGTGCATGACGCCCTTGGGCACAACGTAAAACTCACCCGGACCGAGCTCGACCTGGCCATCCTCGAATTGGAGCGTGAGGCGTCCACGGACCACTAGAAACAGTTCGTCTTCACCGTCGTGCTTGTGCCACGCAAGCTGGCCCTGGGCTTTCGCGATCTTGATATACTGGTCGTTGACCTGGCCCAAGACTTTGGGCGACCAGAGTTCGGTGACTTGCTCCAACTGCTGCTCAATGTTTACGGCTGTTTTCATCGCCTGTGTTCCTGGATTGTTCATGAATGGCTGTTGAAGCGAATTGCGGCGGTACGCATCTCGCGGAACAATCGTGCCAGGTCGCCTATCTGGAAATGCGCATTCAGCCCGCTCGCGGTTGGGCTAGGCTACCTGGTCGGCGCCTTGATAGTCCTTGCGCTGGTGATATATCAGGGCTGGCTCGGCGGCGAGCTCGTGTTTCGCTATGGAGTGGGCGTGGCACCCACAGGACAGGGGCGGCACCCGGAGCCATCCGCGTCCGAACACGGCCACGCTGATCATGAATAACGGCGTGACCTCCTGCTAACGCCAGCGCGGTGACATCGTGCACCGTCTGCAGCAGTCTCAGGGCACCTGATGCTTCCGTGTCAGCGCGTCGCGCACCTTGTGGTGGACGCTGCTGTCGCCCGAAAAGACGACCGCGAGTAGGTTATCAGTACTGAGAACCACCGGACGGCCTTTCAGATGTGATGAGATTATGATGCGCGATACCGGTCCGGTTACGGCCGTATAGAACCGGTTGCTCGGGATCTTGCCAAGCGCCGAGGCCGCTGCTGCAGCCGTATTGGCGTCGCCGTAGATAAATAGCTGTACCTCCCCGTTCGTAATACCAATGGGTGCGCCGGGAACGGCGAGTGCAGGAGCGTGAACCACCTGTCCGCTGGTAATCGGGGATAAGCCGGCCGACCGAAGTGCTCCGAGCACTCGCGCCACATTCCAGGGCGGCGAGTGGAGAGACACTGTGTCGTTCTGCACGATACGTGGCTCCCCAGCTCGGCGCGACGGTGTCGTGCCCGCTGTGTGGTAGGCCTGACTATCTACTGCCCCGCCGCTGGAAACGCTGCTCTCCGTAGCGGTCTCGCCCGAACCACGGTGCGTTACCGGCCCCTTGGTGTCAACTGCGCGGCAGTTTGCCATGACAGCGCAGATAGCGACGAAAGCTGCGAGATGTGGGAGTCGAGCCGTGATGATACGAACGGGCCGGCTCCAGTTTCCAACGCGCGTGGTGCTTGCCACAACGGCGGAACGCCGATCTGTCCCAAACGGTTTCTTCATCATATCATTCCGAGCGGCATATTTGATGCCCAGTAAAACCAGCGCCGCGTGGCCATTACTCACCCTCTCTTTGCAAGCGCTATGACTCCATCCCCGTTCCGTTCGTACCGGCCCGCCACCATCGGCACCTGCCTGCTCTTTTTTGGTGGTATTGCTGCTTGCGGCCGATCCAATGACAGTGCCGTTGCGAACTCGGACACTGCTGGGGCGGTGTCAGGCGCCGCGGTATCAACCCCTTCGCCAACCGGGACCGTAGCGTCAACAGCTGGCCCGGCAACCGCGGGCGACTTAACGACGAGTGGGCAGATGAGTGCCGATCAGGAGTTCCTCCAGAAGATGAGCGATCATCATGAGGGACTGATCCTCATGGTACACAAAACCCTCGAGCACACGGGCCCGCTCGCTGTGAAGGACGAGGCAAAGAAGCTCGATTCGGAGCAGGATGATGAGCTCGACCGCATGAAGAACGCGCTCAAGGGCGACTTCAACGTGGCATCCTACACACCCAAGGCCATGCCGGAGCACCAGGCGATGGCCGACTCGCTGGGCAAGCTGTCTGGCTCAGCGTACGACCGGCAGTTCCGTAAGGACGTCATCACGCACCACCAGGAAGCGGTTGCCATGATCGATCGCTACCTACCGCGCCTGACTCACGCTGACGTCAAGACAATGGCCGAGCGCATGCGGGCGAACGAGATGAAGTAGATAGATCAGTCCAATTGCTGTGGGTCAGCCATGCCCCATTGAGGCGGCTTTGCGGAGCAGTACCGCTCCACCTGCGAACGTCGCGATTACGAACGCGGCGATGAACGCCCACTCGCCGCCGCTCGTTGTCCGCTTCAGAGCCATCATCTCGTCCGTGGCGTGCATGCCTGGCATTTCCTGCGTACCGTTCATCCCCGACATGCCCTGCATTCCCGCCACGGGTCCGCTTCCAGCACCTCCAGTGAGTGTACCGACGGTGAGATCAGCGCGTGCCGTCACGTCGCCGTCGGCGGCAATGCCGACGAGCGTGTATGCCCCCGCCGGTACGTGGGGTGGCAGCACGATACTCATCTGGAATTTACCAGCCGTGTCGGTCTTCACCTCACCGACAGGGTAGTTGTCGAGCGTTCCCCGGAGTTCCAGCCTGATGTTGGAGTTCTTCTCCAGTTTCTCGCCCGTTAACCCGAGCGTTCCACCCACTGCCACTTGGTTCGAAGCAAGCCGGATCACGCCACCGCCATGCGCGAAGGCAGAGTTACTCGTACTCAGTAGCAGTGACGTAGCTGTTACTGCGGCAAAAAGGGAGCCGCGAAAGATGTTCCACTTCCTGGTTCTAAGCGGTGTTCTAAGCATTGTGTTTCCCTCTCACGGTTACGCCTATCATACGCATGTCACGCATGTCCATCACATCCCCAGGTGCTGCTTGTGCGGCGCAAAGACGCCGTAGATGATGCCGCCGATGTAGAGCACGAGCATAATGAGCGCGATGGTAAGTACCAATCGCGAATGTGGGTGTCCTTCACGCGGCCGGTCAATCAGTGGTACTATGAAAAGAAAGCCGAAGATCACGAGCGGAGCGATGATCATCCCCCACATCCCAATCGTGTTCTCGACAACATAGATCCAGAGGAACGGCCAGAACGGCTTGGTCACCTCGACGCCCTGTATGGAAGGGTGTCCGATGCCCGGCGGGAAGAACGCGGCGAGAGTGCCTGCCAATCCCAGAAGCAGCAGCGCGTACCCGCTGAGCTTGGGAAGGTGGTCCGAGAACTTGCTTGTCTTTGGCTGCGTGGTATTGATGCCCTGCACGCGAATGAGCCAGAAGTGCAACCCGATCAAGGCCAGCATGATGAGCGGCAAGAGGCTCACGTGGGCGCTGTGAAGCCGACTTAACAACGTCGTGCTCTGCGCAAAGTCCGGACTCAAGGGGGCTCCAAGCGGACCGGTCATCTTGGCGCCGGCAATCGCGTGCTCCAGCGCTTCTCCACCTTCCTGGTCCGCTCTCAAAACGGTTCCCGTAAATGCCAGAGCAAATAACGTCGCGAACAGGCCCACACCTGCCCACCACGTCACCTCTCGCGGTTTCACGTAGCTCCGCCGCCAGAAGACGTAGCTCATGTGCAGGAACACCGACACCAGGACTATGCTCGCCCCCCAGTAGTGCAGCCCGCGGAGCCAGTTGCCGAGCGGAACGCGCGTCATGATGTAGACGATGCTGTCGTGCGCCGCCACTGGGTTTGGGTTGTAATACTGGTCCAGGAGTATCCCGGTCACGATCAGGAGAAGGATCCCGAAGAACGTGAGCCCGCCCAGCATGTACGCCAGGCGATTGGCGATCGGAGCGATGGGATAATCCAGGCCGTGCAGCCCAAGCCGCTCGCTGATCACACCCTTGGGGGACTCGTTTCCAGCGCCCGGGCGCACCGGGACTGCGGCAACTGTGCCAGCGACATCGGCCGGCTGCTCAGCCAAGTTGGATCGGTCCATCAACATCTCTCCTGGAGCCATATGCCCCGACAGTACGCCTGCAACGAAGTAATCAACACAGTAAGACTCTACGATGGCGGCCGTTTTATCCTACGTAAAGCGTACGGCGTCATAGTACGGATTGCAAGGTCCAACGGTTGTGATCCCAAGGCTGGCACTTCTTCTATAGGCAGCGAACTAGGCAGGACTACGAGGTGGATCGGTCGGCCGCCGGGCGCGTCCACTCGTATGGATGTGCCGAAGCACCCATCGGCTACCATGTGGTGTATCGTGGCGCTCGAGGATGGCAGTACCTCTGCCAATCACATCAGCCGTACGCCCCGCGCTCTGTGCCACAAGTGTGTAGCGGAAGAGCGACCATGCCAGGTCCCCGCGTATGTGGACCGCGATCTCATCCGGCCGGTATTCAAGCCCCTTCATCTCGCTTAGCTCCGGCACCAGATGATGGTCGCGGTAATCGGCCCACCCACGGTTAATCCCCGCACCTTCAATTACGGTAAGGCTATCTCCGGCGTAGAGCGTATCGAGAGCGGCTACGTCCTGCCGCTCCGCCGCTCTAAAAACTGCCTGGATGACGGCTCGTACCTGTGCCGTGTCTGCAACGTGGACAGTAGCTGCTCGCGCGGTTGTCCGGACGGCGAAACCCGAATATGTCGCGACAGACAAGCTCGGTTGCTGTGCGACACCCTGCGTAGGCGCAGCTGTCGCTGCCGCCACTACTATCAACACGGCTGTCGATGCCGCGCGGATGGTACCTGCTGGACGCATCCAACTACACCGCGACCATCTCACTTGTCGTGCGGGCACGGTGCGGGATCCTCGGGGCAGAAAATGTGGAACAGGGCAAATCCACCGTGGCGAGTGCAATCCATGTCCATAACGGTGGTCGGAGATCGCCCCACGGAGGACCCTGAGCGAGCTGTCACTGCCGACGTAGGACCCACGTGCTGACCCACGCGCTGAGCCGCGAGCGGATGCGCGACGATGAGACCCGACGTCCACACGAGTGCCAACGCAGCGACGGCGGCGACCAGGGACCGCTGCGTGACGTGCGTCACGACCGGTGGTGCTTCTCCGGCAAGCCTGCGCACACGCCGGGACAGAAGATCGCAGCTGCTAAACCCGACCGCACCTGGTAGAAGTCGCGATGTCGCTGAAGAAGTTACCGTCCCGCGCGCCTCGGCCGTAGCAACCCACGAGGCAACTGATATCAGCGCCGACGCAAGCACCAGGGGCCGCACTCCGGCGGCAGATGCTGCCGCCGCGTCATCGGCCAGGACCTCTGTCTCATCGACAACGTCATCTGTCATTCGCCGGAACGCCGGAATCCAGAAGAAGAGACACGCCAGGAAGCGGTACGCTGAAAGGCGTAGCGGGTCCCGGTTCGCTACGTGCGCACCCTCGTGCGCCAGAACCGCTGTCAACTCCTCAGGCGAGAGCTGCAAGGCAAGCGTGCGGGCGAGATAGACCCGAGGCTCGA
>JBPCQO010000148.1:0-6357 GCA_050998035.1 Gemmatimonadaceae bacterium
AGCTGCGCGTGTTCGGCGGGTTCGAAGTCGATGAGATCGCTGAGATCATTGGCGTATCGCCAAAGACGATACATCGTGACTGGCGCTTCGCCAAGGCGTGGCTAACGTGCAGACTAGCCGCGACGGATTAGCACACGCAACACCTGCCGCAGCACCCGCTGCGGGCGCTGATCGGCTGCACCGCGTGCGCGCAATCTTCGATCAGGCAGTGGATGAGCCTGCCGACACGTGGCACCGAATCGTTTCCAGCGCAAGTCGCGAGGATACTTCGCTACGCGATGAAGTCATGCTCCTTCTCGCCGCAACGAGCGAGGACCGGTACAGGCTGGATCATCCGCGATTATTCATCCCCCATACGGCGGACGATGAAGACGGAGGCGAGCAGGAGGGCGAGGAAAAAGTCGGCAGTATCGTCGCACGGTATCGGCTTGTCCGGCTGATTGGACGCGGTGGCATGGGCACGGTGTACGAAGGTGTACGTGCAGATGAGGCGTACGATCAGCGCGTCGCCGTCAAGCTCATTCGACCACAGCTCGCCACCGCCGGCATGGCGTCCCGCTTCAGGCGCGAGCGCCAGATCTTGGCAGCGCTGGAGCACCGCAACATCGCACGCCTTCTCGATGGTGGCGCAACGGAGCAGGGCGAGCCCTTCTTCGTCATGGAGTACGTGGAGGGTACGCCCATCACGACTTACTGCGATGAACACCGCCTCAGTATCCAGGCCCGCCTGCGATTGTTTTTGCAAGCATGCGCAGCGGTTCAGCACGCCCACGGCAAGCTTGTCGTGCACCGTGACCTGAAGCCGGCCAACATCCTCGTCACTGCCGATGGCAGTGTCAAGCTGCTCGACTTCGGTGTCGCCAAACTGCTCGGTGCGCAGGAGGGCGATGACATCGAAACCGTGACGCAGGTCGGCACGCGCCACCTTACACCCGAATACGCCAGCCCGGAGCAGTTGCGCGATGAACCCGCCTCGGTCGCGAGCGATGTCTTCTCGTTGGGCGTCGTTCTGTATGAGTTGCTCGCGGGCAAGCGCCCGTTTCAAATCAAGGCAAGATCGCTCAGTGCGGCTCTGCGCGCTCTGGAGAGCGATCCGCCGCGTCCAAGCGCTGTTGTGACGGCGGATTCGGCTGAGCGAGTTGGTGAGCCGACCGTAGCGCGTTTGCGCAACCGGCTCGCGGGCGAGCTGGACAACATGGTCCGCATGGCTCTTCGCGCGGAGCCCACGCGTCGGTACAAGTCGGCAGAGGCAATGGCCAGCGACATTCGCCGATATCTGGATGGCCGGCCCGTATCAGCGCAACCTGATGGCGCGGTGTATCGCGTGCGCAAGTTCACGCGCAGACATCTCGCCGGCGTTGTCGCCGCCGCCGTCGCGGTACTCGCACTTATCGCTGGCGCGACAATGGCGCTGGTGCAGGCGAATCGCGCTGACCGCGCCCGCGTGATTGCCGAGCGCGACAAGACCACCGCCGAACGCACGAGCTCCTTCCTGCAGGACATCCTCTCGGCACCAGACGCGCGCTGGTATCGTGCCGGACAACCCGACGTGCGTGTAGCTGACGTGCTGGACCAGGCCGCTGCGCGCGCCGATACCGCGTTTCGGCAGCAGCCTGCGGCCGAAGCGATGGTGCGTCGCACGATCGGCCGCACCTACGGCGCGCTTGCCCGGTACGACGACGCAGAGCGACAACTGCATGTTGCACTGGCGATCGACCGTCGAATCGGCTCGCCTCTCGTGCCTGATCATGCGGAGGATGTGCACGAGCTCGGTGTGATCAGGTACCTGCGCGGTGATTGGCGTGGAGCAGAGCCGCTGTTTCGTGCTGCCGTTGCACTTTGCCACGGAAGTGCGGACACGGTGCGGGTCTGCTACAGTGCGGTCAACGATCTCGGCGTAACAATGTCGTCGCAAGGAATGCCCGCGGCCGCAGAGCCTTACCTCTACGAGGCTGTTCGACGCTCTACACTCGCGCTAGGCCGGGATGCCCCCGGCATCGCCGTGCCGATGGCCAACCTCGGCAAGGCACACTACCTGCTTGGAGACTTCAGGGGCGCAGAGCCGTGGTATCGGAAGGCGTTGGCAATACAGGACCGCGCGATCGCGCGTGGCGGCAAAGCATCAACCCGTCCAATCGGGCTGTACAACCTGTCTTCTGTCCTGATATTGGAAGGTCGCCTGCCCGAGGCGGCTGCGACGCTGGATGAAGCCCGGCGCTCTGCCGCGCAGACGGGCACCGCTGTTGTCGAGCTCCCGGTCGTGGTGCTGACCTGGGCGAATACTGCCGAGATCCTTCGACGGAATGGAGACCTTGCCGGCGCCGACACCGCAATGACGCACGCCGTCGCCCTCGCTGTCAAACTGACCGAGATGAATCCGAACAGGGCCCTGGTCGAAACCGAGCAAGGGCACCTGCTCCTCGCGCAACACCGCGCGATCGACGCCGAGCACGTACTGAGACATGCGTTACTCATCTGGGCCCACTCGGTTTACGGCGATGACGCGCGCGCCGCGCACACAGAAGCTGCACTCGGCATCGCGTTAAGCGTACAGGGTCGACAGGACGAGGCGCGTTCGGCATTGCAGCACAGCGTCGTGGTTCTGACGCGCACGTATGGCATCACCCATCCGTGGACACGCGAGGCTGTAGAAGCTGCACGAAGTCTGAACTAGCTCCGCCTACCGGATCAATGCTACGTGCGATCTGTGAGGTACGATGGGTAGGCCGCCCCCATCTCCTCAGCGAGTGCCTCAACTTTCTCCGCCCAACGTCCTTGCTCCTCAAACTCGCGCCGGTGAAACCCCGCTACCGTCGCGCGCGTCGCCACCGACAGCGCGTGATCGATTGGTAGGACCGCCTCGTACGCGTTGGCTGCGTCCGCGATCTTTCGGAGCGTTCGCCAGATCGCTTCGCGCAGAAAGTAGAATTCGGTGAACAGCACCTGGAGCTCGAACCCCTGAGCCCGCCGATCCTGTCCGTGTTTGATCGCGGCATCCACAACTGCCGTCCGACAGTTGCGCGCGTCAGTCTTACTCGCCGCCTCGATCGCGGCCGCCAGCACCCCCGGCAGGGCATCCAGGCGATGGCTCTCAGGCAGCGCGTCCCAGGGTGCCGCAGAACACAGCTGCTCCCACTCTCCCAGGATATCGCTCGTTCGCGTCTTGAGAACCTCGCAGAGACTCGAGTAGTTGCCGTCGCTGCTGCTGGTGTCTGGCTGCACAGGATAAAGATACGTCTTGCCGGATTCGCTCGTCCGGATGACTGGCCGCACCCCGTCCGTCGTGACGACTGAGGACGGCGGCGTGTGTGTGGGCAGAGTGTACCAGCAGGCCTGCCAGGCATCAGATGATGTATGTTTCGTACATACCGCGACGGAGACAGACAGGCCCTATGCGCACCACTTTAAACCTGGATGATCAGCTGCTGGACGAGGCCCACCGTCTCACTGGCATGACGGAACGGACCGCGTTGATCCACGCAGCCCTACGAGCCCTGATCGAGCGCGAAAGTGCCAAGCGTCTGGCCAGGCTCGGCGGCAGCGAACCTGAACTGAGACCGATCCCTCGGCGGCGTTCCCAGTCCGGGTGATCCTTGTAGATACGTCCGTCTGGATTGAACATTTGCGTTCTGGCGAGCCGGCGCTCGCCGCCGCGCTGCGTGAGGACCGGGTGTTGATGCATCCGTTTATACTGGGCGAACTGGCCTGCGGCAATCTGCGGAACCGGCACGAGGTTCTGGAACTGCTCGCCCGTCTGCCAGCCGCACCCACAGCTACGGACGCGGAGGCGCTGAGCATGATTGAGAGACGCGCGTTAATGGGACGCGGCATCGGCTACGTCGACGTCCACCTGCTGGCTTCAGTAGCTCTAGCGGGAGAGGCAAAATTGTGGACCCGCGACCGGCGCCTCGCCGCGACGGCGGCAGCACTGGCCATGTCCGTCTAGGTAGTAACCTGAACCTAAAGGCCCTTCGGCGATACGCGATTTCCTCATCGCTGGCGCAGCCGCTGCAACTCGCCGCCGCGATGGAGCGAATGGGATTCGTACAGGCTGATCCAATCCGCTCACCCGCGCGGGCGCAGGACCTGATCCTTCGTCACCGTGTGCTGCATTACCGCGCGGGCGACCTGGAACATCACTATCCATCACTCGATCTGGACGAGGACCGGGTGTACGCGTACGGATTCGTAAGTGACTCTGTCCGGCGTCTGCTCCACCCTCGCGGTGAGGGCGAGTTGGACACGCTCGCGCGCGACGTGCTCGAGTTTGTACGCGCATCCGGCCGGACGCACCCACGGCAGTTGCTCACGAAGTTCGGCGTCGACTCTGAGCAAAATGCGTGGGGTGGTCAGTCGCGTTCCACCACTCGCGCACTTGAGCGCCTGCACTACCGTGGTCTGTTGCGAGTGGTGCGTCGCGAGCGCGGAGTGCGCGTGTACGAAGCTGCGCATCCACTTCCGCCGCCGCTTCCGGCCCGTGAGCGGCTGCACGGTCTCCGGCTGCTCGTGGTGAATCTCCTCACGCCGCTGCCCGAGGCAAGCCTTCGCGGCATGTTGCAACACCTGCGTCGCGCGGTACCCGAGTTGGAACTGCGCAGCAGCGTCATCGGTGACCTGCTTCATTCGGGGCGTCTTGAAAGTGGTGAAATCGACGGTGTGACTTATGTATGGCCCGCAGGAGGCGGCCCGAACATCGAGTCGGAGCTACCCCAGACCGTACGTTTCCTTGCGCCGTTCGACCCGATCGTCTGGGATCGTCGGCGCCTGGAACACTTGTGGGGCTGGGCA
Organism: Gemmatimonadaceae bacterium; assembly: GCA_050998035.1. Classification (GTDB taxonomy): domain Bacteria; phylum Gemmatimonadota; class Gemmatimonadetes; order Gemmatimonadales; family Gemmatimonadaceae; genus Fen-1247. The sequence goes on from JBPCQO010000148.1 coordinate 4,789, forward strand.
TACCGCTTCGAAGCCTACGTCCCTGCAGCGCGCAGACAGTTCGGCTACTACGCGCTCCCGGTACTCTGGCGTGGCGACCTCGTCGGATGGGCCAATCTGACAGTGGATAATGGTCGGCTCAGTACCGAGCTGGGTTTCGTTCGCGGCCGCCCCACGGAGCGCGCATTTGCCCGGGAGTTGGAGCACGAGATTACTCGGATGAGCGATTTCCTGGGGCTGTAACTCAGGCGGGGGGACGCGCGATCTGTCCTTGCAGCGTCGTATCGCGCACCTTTGATCCCAGCAGATCCACCTCAGATCAGGCCATCTCGTGATCTTCGTCGCAATCATACTCGCAATCCTGGCCGCACTCGGCTGGTTCTTCGGCACCATCCAGGGCGTCCTCCGTGTTGCCCTCGACACGCCGCTTCCGCTCCTGCTCGGTATCCTCTGGGTCGGCGCCACCATCGTGACACTCAGGCGCCGCAGACGTGGTGTGCACGGTGCAGCACCACAAGTGTTCGCCATCACCCTCGGTCTGTTCATCTTCGCGCTCGACGCAGTGCTGTACCCGATCCGGATGACCAACTGGGCCCAGCGCTACGAGCACAGCCTGACCAAGACCAACGGTGCCCCTGAAGCCGAGTTCCTGCCGCGACGCGTGCTACCGATGGAAGTGGCCGATCAATTCGCGCGTGGCGCGCAGGCCGACGCACAGTTCGTGTACGGCGAGGTCCAACCCACGCTGGCCACCTCCCCCCTCAACCGCGGTCGCCTGGTGTGGCAGGCCGCGAGCCGCCCCAACAGCTTCATCGGAACCTGGACCTCCGGCCTCAAGAGCATCGTCGAGGTGGACGCCGACACCACCAAGCCCGAGGTGCACGTCTACCAGATGGACCTCCCCGTGGGCGGCGAGGGAAACGTGAACGACTTCGCGCTGGTCATTCACCGTTCCATCGACCCATTCTCCGAAGTACTCCCGCCCGTGTACGACGTCGGCGCACGTCAGGCAATCGTCCCGCTGGTCCGGACCATCTGGGGAATCCCGCGCTACGAGGGCGTCGTTGTATTCGATGCCGCGGGCAACACCAGCAAACTGGACTGGCACGCAGCCGCCGCCCGATACCCACACCTGCGCCTGTATCCCGAGAGCCTCGTCCGCTGGCAGGCCGACGCGTGGGGTACCTGGCGTTCCGGCATCATGGGCTACTTCAACAAGCGCGGTGTGCTGGAGCTAGCCGATATCGGCGGTAATCCACCACCAACACTGTTGGATGATCCGCGTCACGCCTGGTGGGTCGTCCCGATGGAGCCCGTCGGCAAGTCCTACGGCCTGGCCGGCCTCCTCTTCGTCGACCCTTCGAGCGGCCGCGGCACCTTCTGGAACACCGCGTCCCAGAACGTCATGAGCCCGAGCCGCGCTATCGGTGTCGCCGAGGGCGATCCGCGCATTGCGCAACTCAAGGATGCGGCGGCGCTGGAACCGATCCTCGCCATCATACACAGTCAGGTAAACTGGCTGGTGCCAATCGCGCCGTCGAGCCGGTCGCAGGTGCAGAGTCTGGCGCTGGTGAATGCGCACGATCGGTC
>JBPCQO010000180.1:0-5056 GCA_050998035.1 Gemmatimonadaceae bacterium
CGTCCTCTGCTCGGGTTGCTGCCAGAAGGGCGCCGACGGTCCAGCCGCCAGCGACTCGCCCGGTCAGCTTGGCCGCGCCCAATACATCGCTGGCGGTTGGGAGGTCCGAAAGCGTGGCCCACGAGGGCGGCGCACCGTGTGGCGGTGCACCGACTCTTCGCGAATAGAACGCCTGCTCGAAACTGAAATCGTCGCCGCGCGTCTGGAACGGAATACCGAGATTGAACTGGAACGCGTCAGCACCATTCACAAAGAATGGTCGGCGTTCCTGAAGGAATGTCTCGAATGTGCTCAGGTTGATCTGTGATGGATCGGCTTCGACCTGTCCGAAGTCCGGTCGAATTGCCGCGTCGAGTGTTACTCCCTGAGTCAAGCGTGCGGTCACATCGGCACCGGCCGCGGACCCAAAGCGTTGGTCGCTACGGGTGGGACCGGGTGCGAGGCGAGGGTAGGCCTGAGACCGGCTCAGTACGAACGGCCGCAGCTCAAAGGGATGCCGCGTGCGCGGAAGCTCGATACCGCGCAGCTCACTGAAGTGTGATACCACTCGGCCGCCATACGACGGCAGACGCGGCGACCAGTTGTCGACCTCACCGCGGTGCACCACATACCGATACACGTTCATCCCCCAGACGACTTCCGACTCGCCATGTACTGGGGTCGCTGCGCGGAGCTGCGAGAACGGAATGCGATACTCTGCCGTCCAGCCAAGGGAATCTGTACGCGTCGCGCATTGCCAGACTCCGTTCCATGAAACGTCGTAGTCGGTGTCATGGGAGAACGTGCCATCAACCAGAGTGCCGCTAGGATTGCAGCCAAAGCTGAAGGCCGTCCGTCGATTGTGACGTGTGTCAAGCTCGACAAAGAGCCAGTCGGATCTTGCTTCGTTATCCCGACGCAGGTACGGTGCTATGATCGAGTCGGGCGCGGGGTCGAATGCGCGTACCGCGACGTAAAGAGCTTCATTGTCGAACGCGAATGCCGCCACGGTACGAAGCGCGGGAATCGATCCCGGGTGTGGAACCGACTGGATGAAATCGGACGCAGTAGTGCGCGCACTCGAGAATGCACGCTTCCAGACTGGGTCCGTCAGATCGCCATCCAGGCGCGGTGCCGGCCCAATGATGCGCAACGCCGTGACGGCGCGCGGCGCGAGTGAAGCACTGTCGCTGGTAGTCTTCTCCTGCGCGCCAATCCTCCCGCTGACGGCGATAGTGGCAAGGAGCACAATCCCGCGAACTGCGCTGTGGCCGGGCACGCGTTCTGGAACAAACCTCAAAGAGCCGCTCCCGTGGATGGCATATTGCTAGCGGATATCATTGTTTGTGCTGCACCTGTGAAGCGGTAGCCACCGGAGTTCCCTTCGGATCTCCCATCTCGATAGGATATGAGTTGTTGCGGCTCCAGTCCTCGAACGAGCCATCGTACAACGTCACCGGTAGTCCAGCCGGCGTGCCTGCACATAGGCGACGCTGGCTGTCTGGCCGATATGACAGTACACGACGATTGTCTTGTTGAGCGGCACGCTCGCCTGCGCGAAGAGGGCGCAAGCCTCGTCCGGTGACCTGTATTGATTGGTGGAATCAACGAGCGTTGTCCGGTGATGAGCTGGCGACGGTGTATAGATTCCAGCAGCGACCAGCAACGCAAATGCGTGGATCGGCATGATAGAGCCTCGTTTCGAATTGTTGAATCCATGAGATCCAGCGTCCTGTCGCGCGGCGGAAGAGCGACCCGTCAGCACAACGCCCTCACACGGCTCAAGATTGGTAAGCACGCACGGGGCGGCTAGAGAGACGGCGACAGGCGACGCCACGGACCAGATGAATGCCGCCACGGGGCGACGATTTACGGGAGTAGCCGAACCGCCGTCAGTCGCACCACGCGTCAGTGGTTGAGCACGGGCAACTTTGCCCTTGCGTAACCGATTCCAACCTCGTATCGGTGTGTCATGCGCGTAGTCATCATCGAAGATGAGCCGCTCGCGCGGGAAGGGTTGCGCGCTTTACTCGCACGTGAGGCGGATGTCGAAGTCATAGGCGCCTATCGCAACACGCGAGAGCGCCTGACGCAGATGTACGGCGGCGCTCAAGTCCTTCGAGCTGCGGCACGCGAGCGGACGCGGAACGGTGGCGGAGATCACCATTCCGTTCTCGCTGATAATTACCGGACGGGATGAATCTCGGCATTTGCCATGATACCGCGTCCATACGCGCGACTGTTCGTGAAGAGGGTCCGTTCAGGAGCGAGGCTTGTCCAACAGTGAGCCAGCGGAGCGCTCCAGATGTTGAGATTCCCGTCGTCCATGCCGCTACACGCGTGAGGTCGACGTTGACCTGCGCTAAGGTCTGTGGATACTTGATCGATATTGTGCGATCACCCCTGAAGTAGAGCGCGCAACGAGCCGACGGCTGGTGCGGCGACCGCGCGCCTCCACAGCAACTGTGTCATGGTAATGAACGCGAGATCCTAGCGGGCTTTGCCACCGGCTAGTATGTCGCGGATCACATCGCCGAGCGTACAAAGTGCGGCGCGCGTTGCGTTGCGATCGAACGCGGCGTATCCGAGTAGCAACGCGCCCCGGCCGGCTGTCATGGTGGTCGGCGCCGACTGGATCAGCGGGGTCACCTGGACCCCTCGGTCAGCCGCGACACGAGCGACGGTGCGGGCGTCCACACCCGGAGGTAGCAGTCCGAGCAGGCGCATTCCGGCCGCCGCCGGCTGCACGTCCAACATGCCACCGGTCGCTGTGGGTGCCAATTCGACCAACGTCTGCTGTCGCCGGCGATATAGTTCCCGTGTGCGGCGGATGTGGCGTGCGAAGTGGCCACCCGTGAGGAAGTCGGCGAGGACAGCCTGGTCAGGCACTGACGTATGCAGATCGCTCGCGAGGCGCACGCTGACTATCGGTTTTACCAGCACCGGCGGCACCACGAGGTAGCCCACGCGCAGCCCCGGAGCGAGGGTCTTGCTGAACGTGCCTATATAGATCACGCGTCCAGCACGGTCCAGACCCTGAACGGCAGGGATGGGGTGAGTGTCGTAACGGAACTCACCGTTGTAATCATCCTCCAGCACCCAAGCGTCCGCACGCTCAGCCCAGTCGAGGAGCGCCAGCCGTCGTTCGAGCGAGAGCGTCACGCCAAGCGGCGCCTGGTAGGACGGCGTGACGAACGCCAGGCGAGCGTGAGGCGCACGCCGTTCGCCCTGGCGCACGTCGATCCCCTGCTCGTCTACTGGCACTCTGACGATCTCAGCCCCAGCCGCGCGGAGCGCCGCACGGACAGGCCGGTATCCCGGTTCTTCCACCCAAGCGATATCGCCTGGATCGAGAAGGAGCCGGGCCATGAGGTCGACGCCGTGCTGCGCACCGTTGACGACAATTACCTGCTCACTCGTGCACCGAACGCCGCGTGCTGTCATCACGTACCGGGCGATGGCTTCGCGAAGTGGCGGGTAGCCACACACGTCGGTGAACCCGAGCATCTCGGCCGCGTTTGCGCGCCACCGCCGTGCGACAAGCCGGGCCCACAGAGCAGCGGGAAACTCATCGATTGCCGGAAGGCCGAGCGCGAACGGAACCGCGCGAAACGGCGGGCGCGGGGTCTGAAACTCCTCGACGCAAGCCTGAGCGGCCCGTGACAGCCGTGGGGGGCTACTTGCTTGATTGGGACGGACGGCCGACCCGGGCGCCGTTTCCCCGCGCGGGAGGTGAGGGAGCGTGTTCGCCACGCGCGTGCCGCCGGTAGATCTGGCGGTCGCGTATCCCTCGCTCACCAGCATGTCAAATGCTTGGAGTACGGTGGTTCGGGATACGCCGAGGTCGTCGGCCAGCGCGCGGGTCGACGGGAGTCGTGCTCCCGGTGCGAACGCGCCCTCGAGGACGGCAGTGCGTAACGCCGCGTACAACTGGCGGTACATGGCCTCGGATTCACCTCGCCGCAACGCGAGGTGAACGGGAAGAGCATCGGCGACACGTGTTCGGGGCATTGCGCAACTCGTAAGTGGTCTGGTACCGCCGCCTCGAAACTGCTCTCGTAAGATAGTCACCTGCGCCTCTGCGGTGCGAATGCAGCTACTGCAACGAGCTCACGATGTCGTGCAGCAGCCACTGGATCGCAGTTATCGCTGGGTGCGAGTTTCTTCCCGTTTAAGGTTTGGTATTGCACAAGCGCCACTAATTGGCGCTACCGACGAATGGCGCACGAATCAATACTGTGCTGATGGAACAACACGGTGGCAGGTATGTGAGTGTTGGGCGACGGGGGCAGTCGGTGCGCTGGTCAGGCGCGCCATTTGGTGTGGCCATCGCATCGCTTGGCCTACTTACCTTCATCTACTCGGATTCCGTTGCTGGCCTCGAGCCTATCCCAACGGGAGTCAGCGGTCATTTGGGACTCGCTTACGTGGCCGCTGCGGTTCTAATTGTCGGCGGAGCAGGAATAGCTACGCGGATTGAGACACGCTTGTCCGCGGCGGCCGTTGCAACCGTGCTGTTTGTTTGGTGGCTGCTGCTACAGATCCCACCGCTGATCCTACACCCGCATGACGGTCGCATCTGGACCACCGCTTTCGAAACGATGGCACTATCTGGTGCGGGATGCGTACTTGCGAGCGACGCGTCGGCCAGTGGACGCCCAGTGCAGGCTGCCCGGCCAATGGTACGTGTCGGTCTCGTATGCTTTGGTTGCTCGGTTCTCGTCTTTGGCATGCTGCATCTTGTGTACGGCGACATAGTTGCATCGCTCATTCCGGCGTGGCTGCCCTGGCATCACTTCTGGGCGTACGGGACGGGGTTTGCCTTTCTTGCGGCGGCTGCGGCGATTCTTTCGCGCATGAAAGCGCACCTCGCGGCAGTGCTCCTCGGGACGATGTTTGGGATCTGGGTGCTCATCGTCCATTCACCACGGGTCGCGCTGGATCCGGCAAATCGCCTGGAATGGACCAGTTTGCTCGTGGCACTTGCGATGTGCGGAGCGTCCTGGGTCGTCGCATCAGTTGCAACGGAATCGAGCGAAGTATGACCTGTGCCAACGATGTACGTGGTGGGATACGG
>JBPCQO010000199.1:0-5263 GCA_050998035.1 Gemmatimonadaceae bacterium
CTGGCGCGGCTAGTGCTTGCAGAGCAGTTATATCGAGCCGGGACGATCACGAAAGGGGAGCCGTACCATAAATGACTGAGTGGTTCACAAGGTGGTTTGGCAAGGAATATCTGGACCTGTACCCGCATCGGGACGATGCCGAGGCCCGCGCTGTGGTGGACATGATCCTGCGCACACTGGGCGGTGAGCCCATGCATCGTGCGTTGGATCTGGCGTGTGGTTCCGGACGTCACACGCGGGCGCTGTGCGAACACGTGTGGACAGCTGGCCTGGATCTGTCGTGGGAGCTGCTCGAGGTAGCAAAACGGGAGTCGCCCGACGTTTCGTACGTGCGCGCCGACATGCGACTGCTCCCATTTGCGGGCGACGCGTTCGATCTGGTGATCAACCTTTTCACGAGTTTTGGCTACTTCGCTACGGATGCGGAGAACAGAGCTGTGTTGTGCGAGGTGCATCGCGTGCTGGAGAGCGGAGGCACGTTCGTTCTCGATTATCTGAACTCACAGCACGTGCGCGACACACTTGTCCCGATGGACACGCAGGACGTTGGCGAGAGGACAATTACGCAACGCAGGAGGATCACCGATGACGGCCGGTATGTGGAGAAGACCATTTCTGCCACTGCGTGTGGCAACACATATCTTGAGCGCGTGCGTCTGTTCGAGCCGGCGGAACTGCGATCATTGCTGACTGACGCCGGGTTTGCGATCACGCAGGAACTTGGCGACTACGATGGTAGCGCAATCGAGCCGACGTCGCCGCGCACGATCTTCTTCGCGAAACGTCGATGATCGAGGTACAGACCAGGCCGCTTGGTGGCTCGGCGCTCACCCGTGACGCGCTGGCCGGGGCGCTCAGCGAATGGTACGCGCCGGCGCTCGCGAACGGTGTACCGATGGCGGATGGCGCGCGCCGGGTAACGGATGACTTTGCTGGCCGCGACTGGCTCGGTCCGCTGGAGCCGGCGCTGCACTCGACGGGCGTAGCAAAGCAACGGCTCCGCGACTGTGCAGCGGCGGGCGGTATAGTGATAACGGCGGGGCAGCAACCTGGGCTGTTCGGTGGTCCGCTGTACGTTCTACACAAGGCGCTCACCGCGCTCGCGCTGGCGGACGAAGTGCAGGAACAGACGGGGATCCGAACGGCACCGATTTTCTGGGCGGCCACTGACGACACCGACTACGCCGAAGCCAACCATGTGGCGACGGTGCTTCGGGGTGAGCTCCAGACGCTCGGTGGGCATCCTAGCGCCACCCCGGGTCGTGCTATGGCCGCGACCCCAATCGGCGCTGTAGAGGGCGACATCGAGCGACTGGCGGAGGCATGCGGGTCGGCCGCGGATGCAACTCCGATCGCCGCTGTGGCGCGGTCGTACGCGGCTGGCGCGACGGTGGGCGGAGCGTATGTGCGTCTCTTGCGCGAGCTGCTGGAGCCGCTCGGGATCGCGGTGTTGGACGCGGCTCACCCGGCGATCCGCGAAGCAGCGAAGCCCATGTTGACTCGCGCCCTTGAGCGCGGCGACGCGGTACGCGATGCGCTGCAGCAGCGTTCTGTCGAGCTTCGCACGCGCAAGCATCGACCGCAAGTCGCGGATGTTCCGGCGCTCTCGCTCGTGTTTGCCACAGGAGCTGACGGGCTTCGTCAGCGCGTCCCGGTGCGTGATGCCGCGACTGCTGCTAACGACGTTGACGGCGGCAGGCTGGGGCCCAACGTGCTACTCCGGCCAATAGTTGAGCGCAGCATCCTACCGACGCTGGCGTACGTGGGAGGACCCGGCGAAGTTGCTTACTTCGCGCAGGTATCGGCTGTAGCCGAAGCTCTCGGCGTCGCGGTGCCGCGTATTGTCCCCCGTTGGAGCGGTACGCTCATCGAGCCGCACGTGCGCGAGATTCTGACGCGGCTGGACGCTTCCCTTGGCGATTTTCGCGATCCGCACGCTATCGAAGGGCGAATCGCACGAGCGGAAATTGCCCCCGGCGTGAGGCACGCCCTGGATGAGATTGCCGGAGTGCTGGCGCGCGAATCAGAGGTTCTGAAGGGAAATGCGGCGACATCTCAGCCGCTGCAGCGTTCAGTGGAAAGCATGCGACGGGGAGTGGAGCATCGGATGGCGCGGCTGGAACGACGTTACGCCGCAGCTGTCAAGCAATCGGGGACGCAGCGTCTGCACGACGTTGCGGCGGCACGTGCGTCGTTGTTTCCGAGCGGGCAGCCACAGGAGCGCGTCCTTAGCTTCATACCGTTTCTATCCCGGTATGGCGCTGCAACTACCGACGTGATCCTGGCCAGCGCCCGCGCGCACGTCTCCAGGCTGCTGGCGAGTGGCTGAGGAACGCACCGGCCGCGCTGCTTTCCTGGTCGGCACGGGGATATTTGCCAGCCGCATAGCAGGGCTCGTGCGGCAGCGGATCTTCGCGCACTATCTGGGGGCGTCGCTCGCAAACGATGCATTTCAGGGCGCGTTCCGCATTCCCAATCTGCTGCAGAATCTGTTCGGCGAGGGCGTTTTGTCCGCCTCCTTCATCCCCGAGTACGCGGGGACTCTCGCCCGTGGCGACAGGAAGGGAGCGGACGAGCTTGCCGGAGCGGTGTTCGGCGCGCTGAGTATTGTCGCATCCGTAATCGTGCTGATCGGAGTTGTGGCTGCACCGCAACTGGTCGGAATCTTGGCTGGCGGCGGCTCGACATTCGGGGCACTCGTCAAACCGCTCCAGGGCGTGCTTCCGGCGGCGTTCCTCAAATGGCTTGCCGTTACGGGAGCGTCTCCGCGTGAGGAGGCGCTGACCATCACGTTGGTGCGCATACTGTTCCCAGGGGCTGCGCTGCTGGTGTTTTCCGCCTGGTGTCTGGGCGTGCTCAACGCCAATCGCAAGTTCCTGGTCTCGTACATGGCGCCGCTTGCGTGGAACGCGGTAATGATCGCGGCGCTGCTCTTCTTCGGCCCGCGGCGGAGCCCGTTCGATTTGGTGGTTGTTGTGGCGTGGGCATCGGTGCTGGGGAGCGCCGCGCAGTTTCTGGTGCAGTTGCCGATTGTGGCGAGGGTGGCGCCGACGGTTCGTCCCAATTTCCGCTTCGGGATGCCGAGCGTTCGGCGCGTGTTCCGGCAGTTTTCCGCGGCCTTTCTGGGACGCGGCGTCGTGCAGATCAGCGCGTTTGTGGATCTCGCGCTCGCGTACCACCTACCCGTTGGGACAGTGTCATCGCTTGCGTACGCGCAGAATCTGTATCTTCTGCCCGGGAGTCTGTTCGGGATGTCCGTATCCGCGGCGGAGCTACCGGCAATGTCGAGCGCGATGGGTACCGAGTTCGAGATCGCGGCACAACTTCGCGAGCGGCTGAACGCCGGAATGGAGCGGATTGCATTCTTCATTGTGCCGTGCGTCGTCGCATTCCTGGCACTCGGCGACATAGTCACCGGAGCGTTCCTGCAGACCGGTAAGTTCACGCGCGGGAATACCGTGTGGGTGTGGGAGATCCTGATCGGGTCGACGGTTGGTTTGCTCGCCTCCACCCTTGGACGGTTGGACTCGTCCACATACTACGCGCTACGTGACACGCGAACGCCACTCAAGTTCGCGATCGTGCGCATCGCGCTCACTACCGTGCTTGGCGTGCTGTTCGCCTTCTGGGTACCCGGCTGGCTTGGACTCGACCCGAAGCTTGGGGCCGCGGGGCTCACGGCGTCGGCTGGGATTGCTGGATGGGTGGAGTTCGCGTTACTCCGACGCGGGCTCACGCGGCGGATCGGGCGCACTGGTCTGAAGGCGCGATACGTGATCAGTCTCTGGATTCCGGCGCTGGTCGCCGCTGTTCTGGGATCACTCTTCCGTCTGGTGATCCCGACTAGCAGACCACTGCTTCTCGCCGGCTTCTCGCTCGTCACATTTGGGGTGGCGTACATCCTGCTCGGCTCGTACATGCGCATCCCTGAAGCGCTGCTCATAACATCGAAACTGCGCCGCCGCGCCGGCGTATAACAGAGATGGTTCCAGCACCGGATAAAGTAGCGCAGAAACTGCCGCACCTCCCGGACGAGCCCGGCGTCTACCTGTGGAAGGGCGCCGATGGGACGGTACTGTACGTGGGGAAGGCGAAGCGGCTTCGCTCGCGGGTGCGCAGCTATTTCGCGAGCGACCACCCATTCAGCGTGAAGACGCAGCACCTCGTCCGTCAGGTTGCAGACCTCGAGACCATCGTAGTTCCGACTGAAGCGCACGCGCTCATTCTGGAAGCGAATCTCATCAAGGAGTACCGCCCCAAGTTCAACGTCGCGCTGCGGGACGACAAGTCGTACCCGTACATCAAGGTGACAGTGAACGAGCCATACCCGCGCGTGTACGTGACCCGCCGGCTGGAAAACGACGGCGCGAGCTACTTCGGCCCGTACACCGATGTTGGGCCCATGCGCCACGCGCTCAACGTGGTCAAGCGAATATTCACCGTGCGGTCTTGTAACTACGACATGCCGCGGGAGATGCCTGAGCGTCCGTGTCTGGACTTCTTCATCAAACAGTGCAAGGCGCCTTGCGTCTTCAACCAGTCGCAACAGGAATACGCGCGGATGATCGATGAAGTCGTCCTCTTCCTGAATGGCCGCTCGGACGAGGTGGTGCGGCGCGTGCGCGAGCGAATGGAGCTCGCCGCTGGTGAACTGGACTTCGAGCGCGCAGCCGAGCTGCGCGATGCGCTGCACCATCTGCAAAAGATGGAGGAGCCGACAGTTGTGCTCCGGGTGGAGGGGGGCGACCACGACGTAATCGGCTACGCGCGCGACGGCGACGATGGCGTGGTTGCGATGCTCCGCATTCGCGGAGGCAAGCTGCTCGCGCGAGAGCACCGCTTCCTGGAGAACATCGATGGTGAAGATGACGGCGACGTGCTGAGTGTTTTCCTGGCTGGCAACTACGTCGGAACGCCAGATCGGGCCGGTGACCTGCTGATCCCGTTCGACTTTCCCGATCGCGAGCTGCTGGAAGAGTCGCTCGGGGGCGAGAGCGTTCACGTCCCGCAACGCGGAAGTAAACGCGAGCTGGTGGAGCTGGCGGAGCAAAACGCGAGGCACTTGTTGGAAGAGATGAAGCTGTCGAGCGCGGAGTCCGATGTGCGCGCGGGCAACCCGGTGTACGAACTAGCGCGGGAGCTCGGTTTGCAAACGCTCCCGCGTTCCATGGTGTGTTTCGATATTTCAACGACGCAGGGAACCGATACCGTCGGTTCCTGCGTATTCTTTGAGAACGGCCGCGCCAAGCGCGCCGAGTATCGC
>JBPCQO010000301.1:0-11120 GCA_050998035.1 Gemmatimonadaceae bacterium
GGAATGGGCGAGGAGGGATTCGAACCCCCGACATCCTGCGTGTAAGGCAGGCGCTCTAACCAGCTGAGCTACTCGCCCGCTTGCAGAAAATGCGCCGCGCAACTCCACGTACAACGCCGCGCACGGATTAACAGCTACTACGACAGTTACAACACCAGCTACCGTTTCAGAATGGCGATTGGGATCAGCACGCAATACGCCACGACCAGTAGGATCGGAGCGATCGTCTCTCCGCCTCTCCACAGATCGGCGTATCCGACCACCAGTAGCAGTGCGGCAGCGCCCCACCACAACAGCCGCGGGCGCGATCCAATAGATCTTCCGTTAGGTCTTTCGGAGATGGGAACGGCGGCGGAAACTTTCGGCATAGTCGCGAAGAGTACGGACCCCATCGGTCGGGTGTCAAGCGATCGCGCCGCATTTAATGCGTTGTTAATTCAACGCGCCCGCGCTCACCCCTTAGCGGCGCCTTTTCTCCGCTTGGATGAGCTACCCCGGCGAGAGGCTCGCGACGGCTTCCTGGATCGCTTGTTTTTCCCCTTTGCGCGCCGCGTCGATACGGGCTCCTGCCACCGCTGCACATGATCGGAGCGGAAGCCGGGGCTGCTCGCGAGCGTTCTGGGATGGGCCCTATCGCCAGCGTCCACCACCGCCAGCACTGCCGCGTCCGCTACGTCGGCACGAATATCGTGGATCACGCGTTCCGGGCGACGCACGCGCGGGTCGTCAACCCGGTTCGTGAGAAGGATCATGAACATCGCCCGATCCGGATCGATCCAGAGCGAGGTTCCAGTGAAGCCGGTGTGCCCAAACGCGCGCGCGCTAAGGTAGCGTCCACAGGTGCTGCGTACGTTGGCTGAGTCGCACGTGTCCCATCCCAGCGCACGCGTACCGGCGGCGCGTTTCGTGAACAGGGCCACAGTAGACTCCTTGAATATCCGCGTTCCGTCGTACTCTCCGCCATTCAGTAGCATCTGCGCGAAGACGGCCAGGTCGCTCGCGGTGGAGAACAGTCCTGCGTGGCCGGCCACTCCACCCAATGCCGCAGCGTTAGAATCGTGCACGCGTCCTCGCGGTGCGCCGGTCGGCGCGAGCCGCTTCACCTCCGCTGTGTCAGGGTGAAATGTGGTTTCCTCCATTCCGAGTGGACCGAATATGCGCCGCTGCGTAAACCGGTCCAGCGGCTCACGTGCGGCAGCTTCGGCCACGAACCCGAGCATGTCGGCGCCGAGATCGGAGTACATGTAGCAGCTGCCCGGCGGGCACACGCGGACGAGGGAAGTGGAAATCACCGCCCGTTTCGCAGCGGCACGGTCATGCATGAATTTCCAGATGTCGCGCCCTGGCGGAAGCCCGGAGTGATGGGTCAGGAGTTGTCGGACCGTGACCCGGTCCTTGGCCCCTCCCGAAAAGGATGGCACCCACTTTTGCACTGGGTCGTCCAGGCCGACCACTCCGTCGTCGTACAGCGCCATGATTGCCGATGTGGTGGCAACCACTTTGGTGAGCGACGCCAGGTCGTACACAGTCGAATCGGAGCTCACAGCGGGTGAGCTCGCGGACCATCCAGTATGCCCGAACCCGTTCGCCATCACCTGCCCGCCCTTGCGCCCTATCACTACAGAGGCACCCGGAAATCCGCCGGCCGCAATTCCACGCATCACCAGTGTATCGATCTCGTCCAACCGGGTGGCCGACATCCCCACACTCTCGGGAGCGACCATCGGAAGCCGCTCGGGCAGCGGGACGTGCCGCACATAGTAGCCTGCTGGCGCGCTCAGCACACGAGGTGGGTCGGTATGCAGCGCGAGCGCAACAACGACCGCGACGGCGCATGCGCCCACCACAGCCACGACCACGCGCGCAGCGTGCTGCTTGCGCGACTTCACTTCCATCTCACGATCTACACAGAGCGTACTCTCGTCGGGCCGGACTTACGCTCACAAATTCTCTTTCACTCCCCTTTGGAAAGCCACGTGCGGCGTGGCTCGTTCCCAGACTCGGCGGTCTCCGCGACCTGCGCGCACTTCACACTCCAGGGATTGAACTTGTTGACGGCGGCGCCGCGCTTCCAGGTGGCGATTGCCCGGACCCTGTCGCCGGACAGCCACAGCGCGTGCCCCAGCTCGAAGTATGCCTCGACGAGGTTGGGACCAAGCTTGATCGACCGCTCGAAGAAGATCTGCGCATCATCGTACATTTCGCGCTCGGTGTATACGAGTCCGAGATAGAAGTTCGCGTACAGTCGCGCACGCGCATCCTCGTTCTGCCTGAGCGCCTTGGACAGATGCTCGATCGCCTCGCCAAATATCCCCTTCTTAAGGCAGATATAGCCAACGTTGATGCGTGCCAATGCGTTCGCCGGTTCGCGCGCCAGTACGTACTGAAAGTTGAGAAGTGCCGCGTCAAGCTTGTCCTGGAGCATTTGCGCCCAACCAAGCAGCGACTGCCCCTCCGCGTTGGTTGGGGCGAGTTCCATCGCACGCTGCAGTGCCTGCTCGGCGCCCTCGTAGTCGCCGAGCGAAATCTTGGACCAGCCCTTCTCGAGGAAAGTTGACGCGCCTATGTGGTCCTCGTGCACCGCAGGCCGCTTCCCCGTGAACTGAGGCGCCATAACGGGCGCCGCGACCCGTCGCGTTTTCCACCGCTCCACCAGCTCTCGAATGTCGTCCTTGAGCACGCCGAGTTCTGCGAGCGAGCTGTCCACCGCGCGATACACTTCCATCAGCGACGACTTCATCGCAGGATCATCGCGCATCTGGTGCGCCTCGATCTGTGCCTTGATCTCCTCGAAGGCGGCACGCATCTCCGTCACGCGGTCAGCCACTCTACCCGCTCCCTCGGAACCCGTCCGGTAATCGCCGACGCAACGTCGGACAGCGAAACAATTTGGTCCGCGCCGGCATGCATCAGCGCCGCGCGAGGCATTCCATAGATGGCAGACGATTCCTTGTCCTGCACGATCGCGTGACCTCCCGCTCGGCGGATCGCGTCCAAACCTTCCGCGCCATCTCGCCCCATCCCGGTCAACACCACCCCGATGACATCAGGGCCGAACACATGTGCCGCTGACGAGAAGAGCACGTCGGCGGACGGGGCAGAAGCCGACGTCGACTCGACACAGGAAAACGCGGCAGACCCACCGGCGCCGTCGATCACCGTGTCTACTCCGCCGGCCGCAACATACACGCTACCGGCCCGGAGCATATCACGTTCAGCGGCAAGACAAACGTGCATGGAGCTCGTCTTATCAAGTCGCTCCGCCAGTGCACGCGTGAATTCGCGCGGCAGGTGCTGCGCTATGACTACAGCCGCGCCAAGCTGGCGTGGAAGCGCCGGTATGATCTCGGCGAGCGCACGCGGTCCGCCTGTCGAAGCGGCGATTACGACCAGTCGCCGCGCCAGGCTGCCCGGTACGTAGCTGCCGCCGCTCGCATATTCGGCAGGCTGCCGGGCTGGAGCGGATCTCGCAACCGGCCTCGTGGCGCGCGCCGCAGCGTTCAGAGCATCTTTCAATTGACCCGCTGCCGCACCCAGTTCCAGACTGATTGGGCCAGCCGGCTTCTTGACGAAATCAATCGCGCCGAGCTCGAGGGCACGAACTGTGGCATCGCCGAACTGTTCACCGCCCGCGCTCAGAACTATCACCGGACGCGGTGCGTCAGCCATGATGCGCTCCAGAGTGCGCATCCCGTCGAGGTTCGGCATCTCCAGATCGAGAGTAATAATGTCAGGATCGAGTGCGGCGATCTTCGCCAGCGCATCCATCCCGTCGCGCGCAAAGCCAATCACGGTGAAGTCTGGCT
Organism: Gemmatimonadaceae bacterium; assembly: GCA_050998035.1. Classification (GTDB taxonomy): domain Bacteria; phylum Gemmatimonadota; class Gemmatimonadetes; order Gemmatimonadales; family Gemmatimonadaceae; genus Fen-1247. Next base: position 3,807 of record JBPCQO010000301.1, read on the forward strand.
GCGCTGAGATCAGATCTCCGATCAGCTTGCGCATGAAAGCGCTGTCATCTACGACCAGCACCGATCTCATCATCTCACTTTCCGGAAAATGCGCTCACGAATGTCGACGGCACTGAAGAGCTGACGCGGTTGCCCGAGCAGCGTTTCGACCCGCCCCAGTACGAGGAAGCCACCTGGGCGGAGGGCACGGTGAAACGAGCACAGCAGTTCTTCCTGCGCCTCGCGGTCCAGGTAGATGATTACGTTGCGGCAGGCGATGAGGTCGTACGATGCTACAGCGGGATGATCGCAGAGGATGTCCCGGCGCTCGAACCGCACCAGTGTCCGAATCCCTTCGATAACGGTGCGCAAATCACCCGTTGCGGGAAACAGCCGGTCCAGCAGCGGGACTGGCGTGTCGGCAAATGATGCTGGTGCATAACGGGCGCGCTCCGCGGCGAGCAGCGATGCGCGGTCGATGTCGCTGCCCGTAACCCGAACGCGTTCGATTCGGTTCAACTCTCCCATTGCGGCGGCGTGCTCGTAGAACAGCGCGGCCAGCGAGAACGCTTCCTCACCAGAGGCACTGCCAGCACTCCAGGCCGTTAGGGGTCCTTCGCGTCGCCACAGTTCCGGGATCACGGCCGCCGCGAGCGCGTTGAACGTGCTCTCATTGCGAAAGAACTTCGTGACATTCACGGTCAACGCGTCCACTAACCTGTCGTACTCACTCCGGTCGGAATCCAGGACCGCAGCGTATGCTGCAAAGGATGCAGCGCCACGCGCGCGCATTCGGACGGCGATTCGCCTGCGCAGGCATTTGTCCTTGTAGCTGGTGCACCTGAACGATGTCTCACGGGTGATCTTGTCCGCGAGCATGGCAAATCCGTCCTCGATCGCTTCACTGTCGCTCACAGTGCGTCCAACGTATGCGCGCGACGATACGCCTCGCGCGCCTCGTCAAAGCGACCGTCGCGCTGAAGCGAATCGGCAAAATTGCGGTGTAGTTGTGGCAGCGTCGAGTCCTCGATCAGCCCACGTTCGGCTGTGCGCAACGCAGCGTCGAAGTCGCCGCGCGCTTCGTATGCCACGGCGAGGTTGTTCCAGAGCACCGCATGCGCCGGGTACACCTGAACTGCCTCAGTCAACAGCGCTATCGCGCGATCTAGATCGTTGGCCATTGCCGCAGCAAGCCCCGCGTAGTGGAACCACGCGGGTGGCGGCCGGCGCGTTCCCCAGAGCGTGCGCGCGGTCGCGAGCGCAACGTCGGCTGCCTCGTAGTCACCCGCTGCGACTGCCAGGGCGGCTGCATTGGTCTGAACGACGGGGTCACCTCGCCCGCCACGCGACAGCGCCTCGCCAATTGCCACTCGCGCGCGGCTCACCTCACCCATCTTCTCGTATGCAAACGCGAGATTGACAAATACTGAAGCGCGCGGCGATTGCTGGTGTAAAACGTGACGCTCGAAAGCATTTGCGGCGGTGCCCCAATCGGCCTGCCGCAGTGCAACCAATCCAGCGTAGAAAGACGCCTCCGGATCGTGCGGTCTGAGCGCGTCGACTCGACGAAACTCACGCTCAGCTTCCTCGTACATCCCCGTCTTGTAAAAGGCGACGCCCAGGTTTCTGTGCTCCGTGACCTTATCGTCCGGTTTGGCCGGTTGCTGAGTGCGGGTGCTCACACCGACGCGCACCACGAACCCGGTAGTTACTAGACCGTAGAGCGCCTTTGCCGCCATGAATTCGCCAAGCTTGGAATCGACGATCAGGGCACTCACGTCGCGCTGACCGTCTATCAAGTGCAGCAGGGCGTGCACCTCGGGCGCTAACTCGTGCTCCTCGGCGAGCAGTTTGTGCCGGTCCAGAGCATACACAATGTCGAACGTCGGAATTTTTTTGGCAATGAGCGCCCACTCGTCCATTCGCCGCGCGCCTTCCAGCAGCAGCGACTGCGGATCGATCGAATCTACGTCCACCCCTTCGTCTGGCGTTGCGCCCGGCTCGAAGTTGAAGGTACCCTGCGCCCATGTGAACAGGAGATACACCGCCTCTTCCGTGCTCAGCGAGCGATTCACAATCGACGCATGTGAGATCGAGCCGTCGGAGAAGTAGATGTAGCCAAAGTTGTTGGCGAACGTGAGGCCGAGGCAGCCAGTCTTCTTCCCCATCGAGAGCAGTTGCAGCACGTCCGGGAGACTTGCCTCGGTGAGACTGCCGCGGATCGCCATCAGCGCATCTCTTCCATTACTCGTCCGGCCATCTCTGGCCACTGGCGGACAACCTTGTCTTCGTCCTTGAAAGCTGGCGGCGTCTCGGCGCTCTGGCGAGCACGCAACTCCTCCACGCGCTCCGCGACCACGGCCTGAAGATCCGTGAGAAAGCTGTCGTATTCGGGCGCGTCGTGGTCGGGCATCGCTACTTAGCGTAAAGAGAGCGCGTGGGCGAGCGCTCAGGCAACGCTTACCGCCGCAAGCATGACGTTGAGAGAGTTCGCATCCGGTAGCAAGAGAAAATAACCTGGGAGCGAGTTCCCGGAGTTACCTATCATGAACTGGGTTTCCACGCAAAATACCAGGACGCTCGTATGGCCGGACTGCGCGGCTGCCGCCGCCAACACCTCGCGTGCGGGACCTACTGCGAGCGACGGTGGCGACGGAAGAAGAACCATCCGCATGAACTCGCTCAAGCCGGTCATGTAAGCCCCAGCAAGGATATTTCCAGCCTCGCTCACCGCCGACGCTTCCAGCTCGCTCAGGGCCGGCGTCGTCATGGCATCACGCCGCAGCATCAGCGCAGCCAGGCGATGGGCCGTGGCCATCGGGAAGGCCAGAATTGTATGCCCCGTCAGCCCTCCGCTCATCCGCATCGGCACCAGAACAACCTGTTCCTCTGGAGGCGCGATCATGGGCGCGAGCTCCTCCAGTGCCGAGATCGTGATTGTGGGGACGCTGATCATGATCTTCGTGTCTGTCATGAGCGACAGCGCAGTTGCGGCGTGTCCAGCACCGATATTCGCCACCTCGCGTAGCGCATCACGCTGTATTTCAGTCAGATCCTTCAAGTCGCTCGTGGCCATTGGCATTCCCTCAGATCAAGCTGTTGACATCTACGATAAGGGCCGGCGACCCATCGCTGAGGACTGTGGCGCCGGCGAAACTGATCGTGCTACCGTTGGGTGAATCGAACGACTTGACGACTATGTCCTGCTGGCCCACAAAGTCATCAACAACAAGCGCCGCCCGCCGCCCCCGCGCAGCCACTGTGACACTTTTCATCCGCGCCGCAAACCGGGCCGGAACGCCGAAGCACCTCCTCAGCAGCACCACTGGCACCGCCTCACCACCGATGTGCACCTCGTCCCACTCGCCATCATCGAACACCGTGTCGGGCGGCTCCAGCTCAAGCGTTTCCTGTACATAGGTGAACGGGATGGCAAACGTCTCGCCCGCGACTCGCGCCAGCAGTGCACGTACGATGGCCACAGTGAGCGGGAGACGCAACGTTATCGCCGTCCCTTGCCCGCGTGTGGTGCTGAGGTCGAGCGTGCCGCCCACGATCCGCATTGCGGCATCGACCACGTCCAGCCCCACTCCGCGTCCGGAGACATTGGTCACTACAGCAGCAGTCGAGAACCCGGGCGTTGAGAGAACACCCAGGAGATCACTCTCCGTAAGGTGGCGGGTGTCGGCTGGGACTATTCCGAGCGTCAGCGCTCGCTTCAGCACGGCCTCTGCATTGATGCCGCCGCCGTCATCTTCAACCCGGATAAGAACGTATCCAAATTCTCGTTGAGCGCTCAGCGTCAACCGGCCACGCGCGTCCTTCCCCGCAGCAATGCGTTCCGCCGCGCTCTCGATCCCGTGGTCCAGCGCGTTGCGCAGCAGGTGCATCACAGGATCACCGATCCGGTCGAGCATCGATCGGTCTAACTCTATCTCTGATCCATTGAGAAAAAAGTCCACTTCCTTGCCCAGTGTGCGCGCTGTTTCCCGCACCAGTCTTGGGAAGCGCTCGAAAGCCTGCCCAACGGGCACCATCCGAGCGGTGATCACCTCCTCTTTCAGCTCCGTGAGAAGCCGAGAGGTGTGCGCAAATGCCGCCTCCACGGTTTCAGTCCGCCCAGTACCCAACTCGCGATCCAGACGTCCACGAGCAATCTCGAGCTCACCAACCAGGTTCATCAGCGAATCGAGACGGCTAGCGCGAACGCGGACGTGCATGGTACGCGGCACAGCTGCTGGTGGACGTGACGGCACTCCACCCGGAGCTCCCTCCTCTTCGCGCACCAGCGCCGTGCCCGTGGCGGCACCACCCGAAGGGATCTGAACCGCTGCCTCGATTCCACGCGCGAGCGCGTCACCCTCGCTCAGCAGGTGCTCGACTAACGAGCGCGTGACGTGCTTGTCTCCGCGCCTCACCTCATCCAACAACGATTCGAGGCCGTGTGCGGTATCCGTGACGACTGCGTAGCCCATCGCCGCAGCCATTCCCTTCACGCTGTGGACGGCACGAAACGCCTCGGCCACGGCCGCAGCCGAATCCGGCGCGGTCTCAAGCTCCAGCAGCGCAGCGTTGAGCTGCACCACGTGCTCGCGCCCCTCGCTGAGGAAGAGCTCGACGTACCGCGAGAGGTCCATGACCCTGGATTGCTACAGTGCTTCGGTCAGCAATTGATTAACCGAGCACACGCTGAACCGATTCGAGCACACGGCTCGGCTGGAATGGCTTCACAACGAAGTCCTTGGCGCCCGCCTCTATCGCGTCGACTACCAGGGCCTGCTGCCCCATCGCGCTGCACATCACGACTTTTGCCTCCGGGTCGAAAGTCGTGATCTCGCGCACAGCTTCGATTCCGCCCATGTCGGGCATCACGATGTCCATCGTGACGAGATCGGGACGGAGCTCCTTATACTTCGCTACCGCTTCGGCGCCCGTGTCGGCCTCGCCGACGACGGTGAAGCCGGCTTGCTGCAGAATGTCTCCAAGCATTGTGCGCATGAAGACAGCGTCGTCGCAAACCAAGACTGTGTGGCTCATCCTTCCTCCGTTATAGAGATGACGCGCGCAACAGTGCGACGCACGTCCAGGCTCTGGTATCCCTCATCCACGCGCAATGCACGCACGTCCGCCACCCGTTCAACAGCCAACCCCACTCCGTTCTGGCCATAGTCCACCACCAGCACGATTGAATCCCTCCGCTCTACCGGGCGCTGGTGTAGCAGATCTCCAGCGTCAAACACCGTGATGATCGCTCCCCGCACGTTGATCAAGCCGAGCACCGACGACGGCGCACCGGGGATACGGGTGACGATCGGCATTGGCACAACCTCCCGCACCTGCGTAACGTCGCAGGCGTACACCCGGCCTCCAGCGCGAAACACCAGCGATCGCAGCTGCTCCATCTCAATGGCAGAGTCGCTGTCCGCAGCGAACACGTCCGTCGCTGAAGAAAGCGGCGGCGATGTGGAGACCAGCGTGGTCAGCGGCGCGTCAACTGGAGCTATCAAAGAAGCCAAACGTGGTGAGCGGATCAGGGTCATCTAGCAACGCAGGCGACTCCGCAATCGCTGCGAGTGAGTTCCTGAGGTCGTCCGGCAGCGGCGCGCGGAAGTCGAGCATCGTCCCACTCGTTGGATGATGAAAGCGAAGCCACGCGGCGTGCAGGAAGTGCCGCTTCTGCGGCAGCCCTGCCAACCTGCGCCCGCCACCGCCGCCGTAGACGTCATCACCTATCACCGGATGCCCGACCGACGAGAGGTGTACACGAATCTGGTGCGTCCGCCCCGAGTGTAGATGCGCGCGCAGCAGATCGCCACTGCCAAAGCGCGCGAGCCGAAAAAAGTCTGTTCGCGCGGCCTTCCCCGTATTGACGATCGCCATACGCTTTCGGTCTCGTGGGTGCCGTGCGATTGGCTGATCCACGGTGAGAGTATCGGCATCGAGGTGGCCCCAGGCCATTGTCGCATACTCGCGTATGACCCTGCGTGCCGCTATTGCGGCGCTGAGGCGCCGGTGAGCAACCTCGCTCTTGGCGACGATCAGCAGCCCGGATGTCTCCTTGTCCAAGCGATGAACGATACCGGCGCGGTCAGAACCTCCGCCTTCGGCCAGGTCACCGCCCCGCCCCATCAACGCGTTCACCAGGGTACCGGTCCAGTTCCCAGGCGCTGGGTGCACCACCATCCCGGCAGGTTTGTCCACGACCAGGAGATCGTCGTCCTCGTGGATCACTACAATGGGGATGTCCTCACCCACCACGTCGCGGCGCTCCGGCTCTGCGATCGTCACCTGGATGCGATCCGCCTCAACGGGGCGATAGGACGCCTTTTCTGGAGCACCGTTCACCACGACCTTACCAGTGGCGATGAGCGTCGCGGCCTGGGTACGCGAAGTCCCCAGTCGCTCGGCGATGATGAGATCCAGGCGACCGCCGGAAAGTCCGCCGGCGGTGAAGTGCTCAGACGTCGCCAGTCGCCGCGGCTCGCGCCTCAACACGGTCCTGTTGCAGTAGAACCAAGCCGAGGAGAATCGCACCGACTGTAACAGCCGAATCGGCGACGTTGAAGGTCCAGAAGCGGTGCTGGCCGATGCCAATGTCTATGAAGTCCACAACACCCCGTGACCACCGGATTCGGTCAATGAGGTTGCCGACCGCCCCCGCGGACACGAGCCCGAGCGCGAGAGTGCGGATGTAATCGCCCTCGCGAGTGGATCGGTAGAGCGACCATAGCACACCGAGGGCGACAACTGTGAGCACCGTAAATATCCAGCGCGATGCCGAGCCCACGTTCAGCCCGAAGGCCGCGCCCGGATTGTACGTGAGCGTGAAGCGCACGAACTCACCGACGATTTCGTGAGGAGTATACTCGGGGACCAGCCCGTAGACCGCCGCCCACTTGGTAATCACGTCGATCGCGACAACGACTACGATCACCCCCCAAAAGAGCCAGGGGTTAGCCCTGCCCGATTGGGTGATCTCCGGTGTGACCTCAGCCCTGGCGCTTTCCATCTTCCTCACGCTGCTTGCATTCGATGCAGAACCGCGCATGCGGTAGGGCATCCAGACGTTCGAACGCCAATGGAGTGGCACAGCTTTGGCACTTGCCAAAGTTCTCGGGATTGCGATACAAACGGCGCAGCGCCTGATCAATGTGCCAGAGAAAGCGTCCCTCGGAGCTCGCGAAGAGGAAGGCTTTCTCGCGTTCCATGGCGTCAGTTCCCTGGTCCGCCATGTGGAACGAGTACGCACTCACCTCGCCGCCTGAATCCTGCGCCGAGACGTTGAAGGCGTCGCTATAATTGCCCAACTCCTTCACGACACGCCCACGCTCCTCC
>JBPCQO010000308.1:0-3274 GCA_050998035.1 Gemmatimonadaceae bacterium
TGGCAGGGGTGGATCGGCTGCTGGCAACCGGCGCCTCCACAGTCATCGGACCCGATGTCACTTGGCGCGCCTCCCAATGCAAAGGCGCCGCTGGTGTGCATCGTGCCCTCGGCAACTGGACAAGACGGGGCACAGACTGCTGCACAACTGTCTTCCGGCGTGGACATGGCGACCGTTGTCAGTGGCAAGGTGGTCGCGCGCGAGCACATCGACGCTAATGGCCAGCCGTACACGCGCACCAGGGACGGCTGCACCGGCACGGAGAGCGCCCGCTGGTCGGCCGACGGCAAGCGCGTGTTCATGCGCTCCGATTACACGTGCCCCGGCCCGCTCAAGCGCACTTCCACCGGCGTGTTCGCGATCTCGCCGACCGGCGAGTGGGTGGATGTTCAGGGGGTTAGCACGCCGGACGGCAAGGGCGTGCGTACACTGCGTTACCGCGATGCCGGTACTCCGAGCACGGTCCCGAACGAGATCGCCTCGGCACTTCAGGGTCACGCACTCGCCGTCAGTACGGCGCGAACAGCGGACGCAGCACCGCTGACCACCGCCGATGTCGTGGAAGCATCACATCAGCTTGACTCGTCGGTAGCCGAGGCGTGGCTGGTGGATCGCGGCCAGAAATTCTCGGTTGATGCCAAACAGCTCGTTGCACTGGCCGACGCGGGCGTACCGAGCAATGTCACCGACGCGATGGTTGCACTGTCGTATCCAAAGGCATTCGCCGTCAACAGTCCGCTGCGCTCCGGTGACGTTGGGTCGCTCGATGGCACGCGCGGCATATCCGTTGCGCCGGCGTACGGCACGACCGGACGTAACATCCAGGTTTACATGGAGCCGTCCAACTCTCCGTACGGCTATTCTAACTATGGCTACTCACCCTACGGCTACTCGCCATACCTCGGCGGCTACTACTCGCCGTACGCAGCCTACGGAGCTGCATACGGAGCTGCAGCATACGGTGCGGCCTACGGCGGCTGGTACGGCTCGCCTCAGGTCATCGTGCTCAGGGGCGATCAGCAAGCGGCACCTGGCGGCCATGTAGTGAAAGGACGCGGCTACACGCAGAGCGATCCCGGTAGCTACGGCGCTACGGCGCACGCGCGGCCAACCGTCTCTCCTCCTTCGGGGACTTCCAGCAGCAGTGCGGAAGGGAGATCGTCATCAGGCTCATCGTCGAGTTCAACTTCGTCGAGCTCCGGTCGCACCGCTCATCCGCGCCCATAGCACGCGACCACGGTAGCTCTACCGTATCGCTGTAGAAAGCGCCAGCCATATGGCGGGCGCTTTCTGTTTGGACCATGGCTATCGTACGACTACTACCGCGCGACGACCGCTCTTGCATGCGGCGGTGTACCGACCGGCGATGGTACACCGCGAACGGGTGCAGCGCCATCCCCGCCACTAACGCCGCCGACATCGCTTCGGCGCTCGCCCACCTGTTGCCGCCACATCGCGTAGTACAGCCCCTTCTGATCCAGCAGATCCTCGTGCCGCCCCGACTCCACGATGCGCCCGCGCTCGAGTACGAAGATGTGATCCGCGTGCATCACCGTCGACAGACGGTGCGCGATCAGGATCGTGATCGCCTCCCGTCGGGTTGCGATGTCTCGGATGGTGCGGCTCACCTCTTCTTCCGTAATGGAATCGAGTGCGGACGTCGCCTCATCAAAGACCAGCAGATAGGGCCGCCGCAGCAGAGCGCGCGCGATCGCAAGCCGCTGGCGCTCTCCACCCGATACCTTCACACCGCCCTCGCCAATCACCGTCGCAAGACCGTGATCCGCGCGCTTGAGCAGGCTATCAGCCGCGGCCTCGTGTAGAACCCGCAGGCAATCAGCATCGCTGGCATCAGGCCGAACGAAACGCAGGTTCTCAGCGATGGTTCCAGAGAACAGTTGGGCGTCCTGAGCCACGAGGCCGATGCGCTTTCTGAGCGTGTCGAGATCGATATCCGTGCCCGGATGCCCGTCATATCGTATCACGCCGTCCTGTGGCTGGTACAGACCGAGCAGCAGCTTGACGAGCGTCGACTTGCCCGCGCCGGATGGTCCGACAAACGCAATTGTGTCCCCGCGCGCAGTCTCGAAGCTGATATTGGATAGAGCGGGAGCGGACGCCGAACGATGCTGAAAGCTCACATCATCGAACTTCAATGTCGCGAGTTCCCCAACCTCGACCGGGTGCAGTGGTTTGGGATCTGGTGGAGTCGCGAATATGGTTTCGAGGTTGGCCATGGACGCCTCGGTTTCGCGGTAAGTGTTGATCACATTACCGAGCTCCTGCAGCGGCCCGAAGATAAAGAACGAGTAGATAAGTAACGCGAAGAATTGACCGACAGTGATCTGCTGCGCAAAGATGAGGTACAACATCAGAAACAGGATGGACGTCCGGAGTAGATTGACGCACGTCCCCTGAATGAAGCTGAGGCTTCTCAGGTAACGCACCTTTTTCAACTCGAGCTTGAGAATCTTCTCGGTCGTTGAATTAAGGCGCGTGACTTCCTGTTCGGTGAGGCCCAGGCTCTTCACCAGCTCGATGTTGCGGAGCGATTCGGTTGTGGCGCCGGCGAGTGCTGTCGTCTCCGCCACTATCACCTCCTGGACTCGCTTGATGCGCCGGCTCAACACGGAGCTGAGTACTGCGAGCAGCGGAACCGTGAGCAGGAACGCGGGAGCAATCGCCCAGTGAACCTTGAAGGCGTAAACCATGACGAATGCAACGCCGACAATCGTCGTGAAGAGAACGTTGACCGCGGCCGTAATGAACCGCTGGGCATCGATCCGCGCCTGTTGGATCTTGCCCAGTGTCTCGCCGCTGCGCTGGTCCTCGAAGAGAGAATACGGCAGCTCGAGCGAATGCCTGATGCCGTCCGAGTACAGGTCGGCACCAACGCGCTGCGTCACCACATTGACAAAATAGTCCTGGAACGCCTTGGCCACGCGAGATACGAATGCAACACCCACGGCGGCGGCGAGTAGCAAGCTCACACCGTGCACGAACTGCATGGTGGTGTAATCGCGGAACTTGGTAGCGTAGTTGTCTATTACGTACCGGAAGATCAGCGGGTCGAGGAGCGAAAAGATCTGGTTGATCGCCGCGAGGAAGAGCGCCAGGACCACCAGTCTCCAGTAGCGCTTTATATACCCTGCGAGAAGCTTCATGGGATGCGCGTTCGAAACCGGGAGGAATGCAGAGCAGTCGGACGCACATCGCGCCGGGGTGAGCTCCCGGCCAATGCTGGACAACCCAACCTGGCGCGCCTCACTACAAC
>JBPCQO010000006.1:0-10450 GCA_050998035.1 Gemmatimonadaceae bacterium
CGGCAATCTGATGCAAATCGATCTTGAATTCGGTAGAGGCGTGGAGTACCTCGTAACCTTCGGCGTATGCCTGTAGAAGACCGCACTCGATCCCGTTGTGCACCATCTTTACGTAATGGCCCGCGCCCGTGGGACCCACGTGTGCGTAGCCGCTCGGCGGAGCAAGTGTCTTGAATATTGGCTCACACAGAGCAAACGCGGCGTCGCTGCCACCGACCATTTCACAGTACCCGATCTCAAGCCCCCAGATACCGCCACTGGTACCAGCATCCATGAACTCGATCCCCTGCTCCGCGAGCGCCGCGCCGCGCCGCATCGTGTCATGGAAATTTGAGTTACCGCCGTCGATGATGATGTCTCCCTTTTGCAGCAGCGGAACCAGCTCGGCAATCGTATCGTCCACCGGTTTACCCGCCGGTACCATGATCCAGACGATCCGCGCCGCGCTCAACTTTGAAACCACGTCGGCGAGGCTCTGCGCTCCCTTTGCACCGAGAGCTACGGTCCGCTGGATTGCCTCCTCGCTCCGGTCGTACACCACTACCGAGTGGCCGCCCTGCAGCAACCGCTCCGTCATGTTCCCGCCCATCTTACCGAGGCCAATCATTGCTAGTTGCATTCAATTCACTGAGTGAAGGTGATAACGCCCAACTCTGCCAACCCCGCTTGCACGGCGGCAAGCCCGGTGGCGTGTACGGTGTGTACGCCGCGTTCACGCACGGGCACGAGGTTCTCCTCGCGATCGTCTATGAAGACGGTAGTGTCTGGGTTTACATGCGCAATGGCTAGCGCCCGATCGTAGAACGCTCCCGCCGGCTTGCGGTATCCCAGGTAGCACGAGGACAAGAAGGCGGAGAATAGCGGGCGCAGGCCGAAAGTGCGGACGCGGTAAGCGTTCAGCTCGGCGGCCTCATTGTTCATGAGCATCATCGTGTAACGGTGCGTTGCCATGAGCGCGGCGGCGTAGTCCAGCATTTCCCGGTGCGGCACGCTCTGCGCGAACATGAAATCCCGAAATGACTGTCTGGTGAACGACCGCGGCTGGCTGAACACGACGATATCAAGGTATTCATCCATTGTCATGTCGCCGCGCTCCCACGCATCGAACACCTCCTGATGCAGCACTTCGAACTCCTCACATTCGAGCCCAAACACCCTGCACGCGCCTGCGCGGTCAGTGTGATCCCAACCGTTTGTTCCAAGCACGCCCCCAACGTCGAAGAGAATTGTTTCGATGTTTTGCGCATGCGACCCGGTATCACTCACTTATGAGTACCGCGCGCGCTGGCGCACCGTCAGCACCCGCGAGCTTAATTGGAAGACAGCACAGCTGGTACCGTGCCGGTGACACGTCTTCAAGGTTGAGGCCTTCTACAATAACCACACCGGCGCGGAGTAACGTGAGATGAGTGAGGTGGTGGCCGGAGTGGAACTGCTCAATCGACAGGTAGTCAATTCCCACGAGCTTTACCCCGCACTCGACGATAAAATCGGCTCCGTCGGGCGCGAGATAGGTGTAGTCTTTGTGAAACGTGGGGTCCTGAGTGAGATAGCCCGAGTTACGCGTCTTGAGGAGGACGCGCTCTGCGCCCTCGATCCCCTTCGCCTCCAGATCGCTCCTTCCGACCGCGCGGACGTCGTCGCCGAACTCGAGGACCAGCGCTGGCCCGATCAAGGTTTCAAGCGGAATCTGGTCGACGGTCTGGCCGTCGTCGAAGAAGTGCTTGGCGGCGTCGACGTGAGTCCCGGTATGCGACCCGAATTCGACGGCGGAAACATTCGCACCAGCACCTCTTGCCACAGCCTGCTGCAGCGAAACGTGAATCTCCGGATTTCCCGGATAGATCAGCCCACCATCACGGATCGGCATGCTCACATCGTAGATCTTGGCCATATTCGTACAATCAGCAACTGTCGTTCCGCCCTCGAACGGCCGAGACTATTCAAGATGTTCAAGTGCCTCGCCGCTACGGTTATCGCCATCGCTACCGTTGGGTCCGCGATCCCCTGCCACACTGCGGGTGCCCAGAGCCGCCGCGTCCGGGACGAGCCTCGTCCCGCGATCTACCACGCGGCGGACGGGAGTTGGCGCGTCGACCTGCCTCCGGCCGTGGAGGACGCTCTGGACCGGTACAACCGCGATTTCGAGCAGTGGTCCCCGGGGGATTATGCCCGCGAACTCTCGGATGCCGACTTCACGCCACGGCAGACTCCTTGGGCCGTGATCGGTGATTTCAACGGCGACGGCCGACCCGATATCGCGCTTGCGGGGCGGGATGACCGCGATGCGCTCGTCGTACTGATCCTGTCCAGCGGTCAACGCGGCTACCGGGCCATCGAAGTGGAGCACGAGCCATACGACGTCGAGGATAGGCGCTCGATCCGGCCCCCACTCCTGAGCTATCTGTATCCTGGCCGATACGTGATTGATGATCCACGGTTGGCATACCCGCGAGAAATTCTGGTGGACCAGCCCGCGGTGCAGATCACTGGAGGAAGACGCCAGGGCGCTGTGTTATACGTTGTGGAGCGAAACTCCGTGGTCCCGTACTACCTGTCAGACCGCCCGGCATCCGGCATTACAGGTACAGGTACGCGTACCGGACCGTCCAGCCGCGACAAACGTTCCCGCCAGCCGAACACTCCCGCGCCACGTCCACACCTCAGCACAAACGTCGCGCCAAACCTCAGGAAGGAAGACTCGGCGAGCGCGTTGCGCTGAGGACGAAGCGTGGAATGGCCGCGGAGAACGTCGTCCCGTCTGCCCGGCTGAAAAAGTACTCGCCCTCCATGAACCCTTCACCACTCTTCAATATCGAGAAGCTCTGATATTCGTGGATGGCGCCTGCCCCGATCGTAGGCTGCTCCCCCACGACCCCATCCCCCACGACCTCCGTGTCCTCACCGGATTCGTCGTGGATGAGCCAGCGACGCGAGAGTAGCTGCGCGGCGACGTCACCTACATTTTCGATCCGCACGAAGTACGCGAAAACGTAATGCTGCGCCGCAGGATCGGACCTGTCGCGCAAGTACACGGGGCGCACTGTCACGCGAATCGAGTTCGTCAACCGGTAGAAAAAAGGGCTTGTCACAACGCTACCGCCGTTGTTTGCCCACGCGCGCGCGCGTCAACAACAAATGCCATCGTACCACCACTCTGCTTGAGGCAACGGACTGGGAGCCGCCGGTGCACGGCAACTCCCAGTCATCGGTTATACAGCTACTACCAGATCGCGGCCTGTTGCGCGGTCGGAAGGTCCATTGGATCCGACGGTTTGCAATCCCACGCCTTCGCGAATTCGGGGAGATTGGCCAGCGGGCCATTGACCCGCCACTCGCCCGGGCTATGTGGATCAGTCGCAACGAGGAGCCGCGCTGTTTGCGGCGTGGTGTTGTTGCGCCAGATCTGTGCCCAAGCGAGGAAGAAGCGCTGCTCCGGCGTGAACCCATCTATGAGTCCGGGGCGCTGCTTCTGCGCGAGCGCCTTCTCCATCGCCACGTACGCAACCGTCAGGCCGCCCAGGTCCGCGATGTTCTCGCCGTTGGTAAGCTTACCGTTGACGTGCAGGGAGTCGAGCACTGTGTGCGTATCGAATTGGTTGGCATAGGACGCAGTCTTCGCCTTGAAGTTGGCAAGGTCGGCGGCGGTGAACCATGTCTTCAGGTTACCCTGTGCATCGAACTGCGCTCCCTCGTCGTCAAAGCCGTGCGTCATCTCGTGGCCGATGACGGCCCCCATGCCACCGTAGTTGACTGCGTCGTCAGCCTTCGGATCGAAGTAGGGCGGTTGCAGAATGCCGGCCGGGAAGACAATCTCGTTGAGCAATGGATTGTAGTACGCGTTCACCGTCGGCGGGCTCATGCCCCAGCGCGTGCGGTCAACCGGCTTCCCGATCTTGCTGATATCATCCGAATTGTCGAACGCGGCCACGGCCATCGCATTCCCGTAAAACGAACTCGTTGGCGAGATGGCTAGAGCACTGTAATCCTTCCACTTGTCGGGATAGCCAATCTTGTCCGTGAAGGCAGCAAGCTTGGCGTATGCCATCTTACGCGTGGAGTCTCCCATCCATGTGCGCGCCGCGATACGCGACCGCATGGCATCCTTGAGATTACTAACCATCTGAACAGCGCGAGCTTTGGCCTCGGGGGTGAAGTAACGCTCGACGTAGGCCTTTCCGAGCGCCCGGCCCATGGCGTTGTCAGTCGCCGCGATGCACTTCTTATAGCGCGGGAGCTGTTCCTTTGCGCCGCTGAGCTTCTGTGAGAAGGCAAATGCTTCGTTGACAAACGGGGTGCTCAGCAGCGGAGCGGAACGACGAATGGCGACCCACGTGAAGTAGGCGCGCCAGTCGCTGGGCGACGCAGACTTAATGAGTGAATCAGCCGTCGTTAGGAACTTTGGATTCTGCACATCGACCGCGGTGAGCGTCGGGACCTTCTGCGCCGCGAAGTAGCCGGACCAGTCGAAGCCTGGCGCGAGCGCCTTGACCTCAGCAGGCGACTTGCGGTTGTACGTGAGAACCGGATCGCGCTGCTGAACGCGCGTGAGATGCGACGCGGCGAGCGCAGTCTCCATCGCCATCACGCGATGCGCGTCCGTCTCGGCCCGAGCCTTAGGGGTACCGGCGAGGACGAGATCGTTGGCGATATGCTGAACGTACGCTTCGCGTATTGCGCTGGTCGCGGAATCCTTACGAAAGTAGTAGTCACGGTCCGGCAGACCAATTCCACCCTGCCCTAACCCACCAATCACTTCCGTACTGTTCTTCGCGTCCTGCGTCGAACCGAAGTTGAATAACAACGGGCGCCCCATCGACGCCTCGGAAATAATGTATCTCTGGACCTCCGCGGGACTGTTGATCGCGCTTATGGTCTGGAGCTGACCGCGGATCGGAGCTGCACCGGCCTTCTCAATCGCGGTGGTGTCCATGCACGACGCGTAATACGTTCCGAGCTTACGGATCGACGGATCGGACGCCGCGGTGCGATGCGCAGCCGCGTCATCGAGAACCTTACGTAAATTTTCCGTGTTCTGTTCGGCAAGTTCGTTGAAACTTCCCCACTGCGAGTAGGCCGCCGGAATTGGGTTGTTCTTGACCCAACCGCCGTTCGCAAACTGATAGAAGTTCTTGCAGGCCGGGTACGTCTTGTCCATGTTGGACGTGTCGAGCGGCTTGCTCTGATGGTACGTCTGCTGCGCGCCCGCAGATATGGCGGTGGCGCCGCAGGCGAACAACACGGTGCAGATACGTCGCGTCGTTGTCATTGCGCTGAATGTTGGAGGATGGTGTCGCTACGGTTTAACACGCTGTTTTCCCGATTTGTTCCCGCGGGGGTCGGGGGCTGGCTTCATGATGCTGCCACGACAATTCGCAGAGCCGCAGCGACATTTGTAGAACTTTTCGAGCTCTTCGTCGGACTCTCCGGTGCGCTCATACTGGTAATCGTAGCCGAGCTCCTCGCCGGGGTTGATAGTCCGAACGGAATGAATGTAGATGCGGCCGTCGGTGATGACGGCCTCGCAATTCGGGTCGCACGAGTGGTTGATGTAGATGGACTCGTTCCCGTTCATCGCGCCGTCCACGACGGTTCTGGCGCTCAACGTGAACAGGAACGTGTGATGCCGCTTCATCGAACTTTCGTCGTACCGGCGGTCTGCTTCCGCGGTCGAGATACGTTCGCCGTCGTACTCGATTATCCGCTGTCCCTTACGAATCTGCTGAGTGGCGAATGCTCCTTGTCCCTGGATCCCCGACTTGCGCACCTCAAAGAATCGCGACTGATCCTTTGCCAGGCGCGCAGTGGGCACTGCCGGCTTCGCGCTCTTCGCTGGGGTCGGCTTCTGCCCTCTCTTACGGACTGACTTCACCCCTGGCTTTGTGCGTGATTTCTGCGTCGCCATCAGCTTTCCTCCGCAACGATCATGGCTCTGCACTCGCCAAAGCCAATGCGCGCTGATCCTTCACGCTCGCAGTAGCCACGCAGTATTACCTCGTCGCCGTCCTCCAGGAACTTGCGCTCCTCCCCACCAGGAAGCTGAAGCGGCTCAGCGCCACGCCACGTGAGCTCCAGCATGGAGCCGCGCGAATCTTTCTCGGTTCCGGAAACTGTGCCGCTGGCAATGAGATCACCCGGGCGCAGGTCGCACCCACCGCTGGTATGGTGCGTGAGCATCTGTGCGAAAGTCCAGTACATGTCACGGAACGTACCGCGGCTAACGCGCACAGGATTCGCACCGGAGTCGCGCATCGCTTCACTGGATAGCCATACTTCGAGCGTGATGTCGTAACCACCCTCGGTCTGGTCAGCGTCGTCGCGCAGGTATTCGAGCGGAGCAGGGTCGCCGACGGGGCGCTGGTACGCCGGAACGCGGAACGGCTCCAGCGCCTCGCGCGTGACAATCCACGGCGAGATTGTGGTCGCGAAATTCTTGGCCAGGAAGGGGCCGAGTGGCTGGTACTCCCAGGACTGGATATCGCGCGCTGACCAGTCATTGACCAGGCAAAAACCGAAGATGTCGTCCGCTGCGCGATCTATGCCGATGGGTTGACCGAGTGCATTCCCCTGCCCGACGAACGCACCGACCTCCAACTCGAAGTCCAGCTGCCGACTGGGCCCGAACGACGGCTCACTATCAGACGGCGCCTTGGTCTGGCCCTGAGGACGTATCACCGTGTCCTTGAGCGAAACCGACGACGCTCGCCCGTGATAGCCGATGGGGACGTACTTGTAGTTGGGAAGCAGCGGATTGTCCGGCCGGAACATGCCGCCGACATTCGTTGCGTGATGGATGGAAGCGTAGAAGTCCGTGTAGTTGCCAACCCGCGCGGGCATATACAGCACTGATCCGTCCATCGGATGCAGCAGATTGCGCGGTAGCGGCATTCCGCGATGAGTGCTACCATCCCCGCTCAGCATGGTGCTGAGCTCCGCGCGCAAGGCCGACACGTACTCCGTGTCCATCGACATGAGCTCATTCAGCGTGGACTGCGCGCCGGCGAATACCGCATCCGCCGCTCGCCCCCCGAACAGGCTGGCCTCCGCGCACGCCGCGAGGTCGACGATCTGGTCTCCGATCGCAACGCCGCCGCGCGGGACCGCCTCCGGGTCGTCCTCACTGAAGACACAGAACGGCAGGTTCTGAATGGGGAAGTCAGCGCCGGGCTCGTTTGCGGATTCAACCCAGGATCGCAGCGAGGGATCGTGTGTGATGTTCGTGTTCATTCAGGCGGGAAATAGAGTGCAGCGAGATCATCTACGGGCTCGCGGAAGGAGCAGGAGCCGAAGGATATGACGAAGTTAGTGCGCGCCTCGCGCAGTGTCGCCAGCGGTATGAATCTGCGGTGAAAAGCCAGACCATCGTCGGCAAAATTAAAGTCCCCCAGATGGCGAGTGTTCAGCGCAGCGACAAGGGTGCCTTCCTCAGCTCCGTCCCACGCGAGCGAGCCGGCGACGAACATGTTCAGGTAGCCAAACATGTCGCCGATCTCCGCGTCGGCGGCGTAGGTGAGGCGGTACGGCGCACGAATGGGGTGGTGCAGTCCAGCGGTGAGTTTGAACGGCACGTGCTCCTCGCGGCACCTACTCATAAACCGAGCTACTTCCTCGGTTCTTGGAAATGCGCCCGCTGTAATCCCTCCGGTACGCACCTTGGCGTTGCCCCCTGACCTTCGGATCTCAGCGATCAGGTGTGAGGGATCCTCCGCGATCGGAATCTCGAAGAAGGCCGTAAACTCCATCGGCATGCTGCTCATCGCCGACGCGATCTCCGCGCGCGACTGGGCCTTGACCTCGAGCACGTCTATCTCGGCGCGGCCGATCTCACAGCTGCCCGAGTGCCTGTGGTTGAAGTTGAGCGCCAGGCGAATGTCAGCGCTGAGATCGGGGCCCGTGAGCGCGCTCAGCCGCCACGGCTCTGCGGTATCGCCCTGCGGCAACACGGCGACGGCGGCCTCGTCGAACTCGCGCAGTCGGGCGACTGGCACGATAAATCGGCCAAGGACGAGGCGCGCGGGGTCGCGGAGGTAATTGGCATAGGCCGAGACCGCGGCGCCCATGTCCAGCGCCGCGGGCGGAAATAGCCCGGCGTAATCTACGGCGCCGGAAAGCAGTACGGAGAGTGATTGCTTCATTCGTCAGTAGCGAAATGTATCCGTTAGGGACCAAATGGTGGCTATCCTTTTCTTCTATGGAACAGTTGTTCCGAAAGGCTATTCAGGCTCACGCCACGGCCGCTACGCCGCTATGGTACGCCGCAGATTCGTCGTAACGTCAATGTTTGGCGCCCGACGCGCGCTGCTAACCGTTGTTGTCCCCGGCATCACGGTTGACGAGCTTGTTGAAGTTGCTCGTCTTGCCATCGGCCGCTTTGTCCTGGTACAGAAAGGCGAGCCCGTTGGCGTCGAAGTCCCTGAACCAGTCGTCCCAGGAAATATCCTGGAGCTTGGAGTCGTTCGCGTGGGGATTGCCCGGAAAATTGATGCGGATCATGCCGGAGTCGTTCTTGTCACCGGTCCCGTTTGCCGCGGCCGGCTTACCGCCGCGCGCCTCGACCCATTTCTTAATCTGGGCGTGATCCGTCGTTGTCATGCTTGTGTGATCTGACATGTAAGGCTCCGCTGCTGATCGCAGCTGTAGTCGTGGATTAGTGCTGTTTCGTGTTCTTGCTCTTTCCGGCTTCCTGTGCGGCGGTGTGCGCGACGGCGAACGCCTGGTGCTCGTCGTGATATTCCTTTTCGGCGGCGTTGAACGCTTCGAGGAATGCCCTCTTCTGGTGCTCGCCATAACCCTGCACCTGGGACTTGGGAAGATCGGAAATTTCTTTGTACGGCATGGTGGTTACCTGTTGGGTTCGTGACTGTGAAGTGGTGAAACCATGAGATGCGAAGTTCGTGCAAGCGTTGACATGAAGCGTCGGTTTGCTAGATTTGATGAACTGACGCGGGGTGGAGCAGCCTGGTAGCTCGTCGGGCTCATAACCCGAAGGTCGCGGGTTCAAATCCCGCCCCCGCCATTAGTTGTATTGGGCGATTGTGATCACAAACAAGAGTGGGGCGCCGAACTTCGGCGCCCCACTCTTGTTTGCGCCACCGCTCACGTCAGGGAGCGGCGAAGCTCTTCTTCAGACCGTCGGCTGCAAGCAGGAGTGCGGCGTGCGCCTGATCCAGCACGGCCTGCATGCTGAAGAACTCGTGTGTTACACCGTCATAGTTCTGGTACACCACGGGGACGCCGGCCGCGGCGAGCTTATCGGCGTACGCCTTCCCTTCCGAACGTAACACCCCGAGCTGCGACGTAATGATCGTGGCGGGAGGCAGGCCGCTCAGACTGGCGCGCAGAGGCGACACGTAAGGATTCGCTCCATCGGCCGGAGTGCGGAGGTATTTATCGAACGCCCACTGCCCGGCCGCACGCGTGAAGAATGGCGCATTCGCATTATCATGATAGCTCTGCGTGTCGACGTTGAAGTCGACTACCGGGTAGATGAGGAGCTGATACACCGGAATTTTGATCTTCTGATCGCGTGCCATCAAAGAAACGACGGCGGCAAGATTGCCGCCCACGCTCTCTCCACCGACGGCGACCTTGTTTGGGTTGCCGTTGATCGCACCTGCGCTGTCGAGCGCCCACCTGTAAGATGCAAACGCATCGTTCGCTGCAGCCGGAAACTTGTGCTCTGGCGCCTTCCGGTACGCTACAGAAATGACGATTGCATTGGCGGCATTAGTCAGGGCTCGGCACGACGCGTCATAGGTGTCGATGTCGTAGAGCACCCATCCGCCGCCATGGAAATAAACGAGCACCGGGAACGGCCCCGCACCAGCTGGGGTGTAGATACGCGCAAGCAGCGGTCCCTCGGCGCCCGAGATAGTGCGCTGCACAACGGTTCCGACAGGCTCAACGACGGCCTGGCGTCCCTGCGCCGCGAGCGTGGCGATAACAGCGTCGCGCGGAGTGGGCTGGTTCCGAGCCGCGACCGGCGACAGGGTTGATGGGTCAAGCGAGTGCGACGCCATTACCTGGTTGAGCACTGCCTGCATCTGCGCGTTCGGCGCGGACGGAGGCTGGGCCAGATCCGCCGCACTGGGTTGGACCGCAACGACGCCGTCATTCACCACATCGCCAATAGACGAGGTAGTCCGCGGCGCCGTGTCGGAGTTGCATGCGGTCAGCGCGAGCGTCGCCGAAATTCCGGCCGCAAGGCCACATCGCAAGCGGCGTACATACGTAATTTTCAGCTTCATCTCTCCTCTTCATACAAGTGACTTCGAATCGCGCCATGGTGCGCGAACGCACGCTGGAGGCAAGCTGCAAGCCACGGCACGGAACGCCACGCGAGTGGACTGGAGCGCGCGTGCGAACGGGCCGCCTTGTTCCCGGCGAACGCTACGGTTATACTGTGACTTGCTTCGGCAGGGTAGCTCAGCTGGTGAGAGCGCACGACTCA
>JBPCQO010000042.1:0-38824 GCA_050998035.1 Gemmatimonadaceae bacterium
GCAGGGATACTCGGAAAGGCCGTGGACCGGTGGGGCGAGGTGGCGCTATCGCGCGTTGGGTTGGCGATGATGGCGCTCGGTCTGGCTGCATTCCCCTTCATGCCCAACTACCCCACGCTGGCGATCGCCGTTGCGTTCCTCCCCATCGGCACCGCGCTGACGTTCCCGTGCGTGACGTCTCTGCTGTCACGCGTGATCAATCGCAACGAGCGCGGCGTGTACATGGGAGTGCAGCAGACCTTCGGCGGCGTCGCGCGCGTCATCATTCCACTCTGGGCAGGTTTCGCATACGACCGTTTCGGCCACGGCGTCCCATTCTGGACGTCGTCCGCGCTCGTGCTGGGTGTACTGGTGCTTGGTTTTGGTATCGACGACCCGCGCAAGCAGCAGGCAATACCGGTGGCTGCATAGTCAGTCCGCCAACACAAACCTCACCGCATCGCCGGGTGCCTTCTGCGCGAAACGAGATAGTGCAGTGGATCGGACCACAGCGATCTTCGGGTAACCGCCGACGGTTGGTCCATCATTCATCAGCACGATCGGGGTGCTACCGTTGGGTACCTGGATCGCGCCCAGACAGGTTGGTTCCGATGCGAGCGCGGCAGCTCCCGAATGTGCCAACGGTGGCCCATCCATCCTGTATCCCACGCGGTCGGATGCGCGGGACACTGTATAGGTCGCAGCCAAAAATGACGACCATGCGTCTGCGCTGAACAGGTCGGCCTGGGGGCCTCTGATCACGGGGATTACGTTGTCATCTGCACTGGATATCTGTTGGAACCCAGCGCGAGGCTCGCCCGCTCCGGCAGCAGCGACGAACAATTCATCTGCACCACCGGCACCACCAGCACGGACACGCAGCACGTCACCTTTCCGCAGCCGGCGCCCGTCGTATCCACCAAAGCCCGCGCTCATCAGCGTGGAGCGGCTACCAAGCATCAGCGGCACGTCGATCCCTCCGCGGACTGCGACGTACAGGAACCGGCCGCGCACCAGTCGCTCCACCCGCAGCTCTTCTCCTACTCGTACATGCACCAGTGAGTACGGCGCCACAATTCGGTCGCCTACGAAAACGTCGGCGTTGGCTCCGCCAAGCGCGAGTGTGACGTCTAATTGGAAACTCAGCGTGCCGCCCGCGACCGCCCATTCCAGCATCGCCGCGCCGGGTTCGTTGCGTAGCAGCGCGTTGAGCGCCAGCGCAGCATCGCGGTCCGCCACGCCAGACATTGGAATACCGATAGCCCGATACCCTTCCCGCCCGAGGTCCTGAACCGTTGCGTACGGCGGTGCGTTGACGACGCGGATCAAGAGCGTACCGGCACGAACCGAACACTATCTCCAGCACGAATCAACGCTGGTGGATCGCGATCGATATCGAAGATTGTGAGCACCGTACTGCCGATGATGTGCCAGCCGCCCGGAGTGACGAGCGGATACACCGCAGTCTGCGCGCCCGCTATCGCGACAGAGCCAGCAGGGACGCGCTGTCGTGGTTCCAAGCGGCGCGGAAGTATCAGCGACGGATCCAGGTCACCGAGATACGCAAAGCCCGGCACGAAGCCCAGCATGTACGCGTAGTAAGTCACCGAGGAGTGTCGCTCGACCACAGTCTCCGCACTCAGCCCCGTCTGCTCGGCCACCTCGTCCATATCGACGCCGGTGTACAGCACCGGTATCTCAACCACATTCAGTAGATCCTCGCCGATTTCCACTGCCATGCGTTGCATGGGATGATTACACAACAGCATCAGCAACGGAACGAGCGTATCGCGGGATACAATCGCTTTATCGAAGTACACGGCGACCGTAGTGTATGCTGGTACAACATCTCTGACTCCTGTGATCCCCACATTGCGGATCGCATGCGCAGCGTTCCTCACCCGCAATGCAACATCGCGAGAGATGGCCTCACCAAAGGTTATCAGAACAGCACCATCTCCCAGCGGTCCAACGTGGACTGTTGCCTTGCGCTGCTCGATGGATTGCATGGCGGGTTAAACCCTCGCTACGAATGCTGCAATGCGAACACCGTCGCGCTCGAGTCTATCACGAACAGCGCGCACTATCGCCAATGCATGCGGCCCGTCGCCATGCGTACAGAGCGACTCCGCACGGACATCGATGACGGAGCCATCCATAGCCTGCACCGTTCCCGTTGTCACCATGCGCACCGCACGCTCGGCGATCTCCGCTACGTCATGCAGCACGGCACCGGGCTCGGAGCGCGGCACCAGTGTGCCGTCCGCGCGGTAAGCCCGATCCACGAATGCCTCGCTCACGGCGCGTATTCCCGCGCGGTCGGCTGCACGCGTGAGCTCACTGCCGGCCAGCCCGAGCAACGCCAGCGTTGGATCAACTGCGCGTACCGCCCGCGCTATCGCATCGGCCGCGGCTCCGTCGCGTGCAGCGCGGTTGTACAGCGCGCCATGGGCCTTCACGTAGCCCACTCGCCCACCCTCGGCGCTGCACACGCCCTGCCGCGCGCCGATCTGGTAGACCACATAGGCTTCTATCTCCGCCGGCGTGGCCGACAGCTCGCGGCGCCCGAAGCCGAGCAGATCCGGATAGCCCGGATGCGCACCGACGCAAACACCGCGACGTAGTGCGGCGTGCACAGTGTCCCGCATCACCACGGGATCGCCAGCGTGGAAGCCGCACGCCACACTGGCTGACGTAACCACATCCAGAAGCTCTGCGTCGTCCAACCGATATCGCCCGAAGCCCTCGCCCATATCGGCGTTCAGGTCCACGCCAGCAGTCGGCACCGGGTCAGTTATCGACATAATTGGTTTATTGCATTTTGATCGGTACGTGAAGCGAACACGACGCCAGCATCTGGACAAGTTGCGGGCGATGCTCCGGCGCCGCAACTTCTGGCATGGCCGCTACCACCGCAGCACCGACTTCCGCTCCGAATCCTGCTCCAGGTCGAGCACCAGCATCGATGCGTACCGTCCTGATCGCCTCCTGCGCCGGGAGCATGATAGAATGGTACGATTTCTTCATCTTCGGATCGCTCGCTACCATCCTGGCACGGCAGTTCTACCCTCCGGGGAATCCGCCGGTCAGCTTCCTCCAGCCGCTCGCCACTTTTGCTGTCGGTTTTGCGGTGCGGCCAATCGGCGCGCTCGTCTTCGGGCGAATCGGCGACCGGATGGGCCGCAAGCAGGCATTTCTCACCACGCTGCTCCTGATGGGCGGCTCGACCGCGGCAATCGGACTGCTCCCGGGCTATCGCACGATCGGGTTCGCCGCGCCCCTGGCCCTGATACTACTTCGTCTGCTCCAGGGGCTGGCGCTCGGCGGCGAGTACGGCGGCGCCGCCGTGTACGTCGCGGAGCACTCGCCACCGGGGCGGCGCGGCTATTACACCAGCTACATCTACACTACCGGCACATTGGGACTGCTCCTGTCGCTGCTCGTGATCCTGGCCACCCGGCATAGCACCGGCGAGGCGGCATTCGCGGACTGGGGATGGCGGGTGCCATTCATCGTCTCCGCGATCCTCGTCGCCATGTCGTACTACGTGCGACTGAAGCTGGAGGAGTCGCCACTGTTCACCGAGCTGCGACAGCGCGGCGGCACCTCTAAGGCACCCGTGCGCGATACCTTCGGCGGCTCGCGCTGGAGGTTCATCGTGACGCTGCTCTTCGGCGTGCTCGCCGGTCACGCCGTGGTGTGGTACACGGGACAGTTCTACGCGCTGTTCTTCATGCAGACAGTGCTTCACACCCCCGTTGGCACGGCCTATACCGCGGTCACCATCGCGCTCGTGCTCGGCGCACCGTGCTTCGTTCTGTTTGGATGGCTGTCGGATCGCATCGGCCGCAGACCGATCATACTCCCATCCTTCGCGCTCGCCGCACTTACGCTGTATCCGGTTTACCACTGGATGGCCGCCGCCGCTGCCGCATCCAACGTCATGCTCCTCGCGGCACTCGTCTTCTATCAGGTGGTGCTCGCGGCGATGTGCACCGGACCACTCGGCGCACTCCTGGTCGAAGCCTTTCCGACCAAGGTGCGCTACACATCCGTGTCGTTCGTGCACCATACCGGAACCGGGTGGTTCGGCGGCTTCCTGCCGCTCATCGCCACCGCACTCGTTGCGCGAACGGGCAATATCTACGCAGGGCTGTGGTATCCCATCGCTATTGCAGCGATCACGTTTTTCATTGGTGTAACGCTGGTGCGCGATCCGGTCCGAGAGTAGCGCCGGACGCTGCGTCGGTAACGCGCATGGCTCCTCTCCTTCTTGGCACGGCCATCGGCGGCCTGAGGAAGGCGGCAATTTAGCGTATCTTTTGGACGTGCTTCAGCTTCCGGACATCCACCCATACATGAGCCTGTAATGCATCTGTTGGCCGGCCTTGGCTTCTTTCTTCTTGGACTTGTTGTCTTAACTCTGCTCCTGATCGGCGTTCTCGACGTCGTACGTGGCACGCCCGTACACACTGTGGGCCGGGCGGGAGACAAGACCGGCTGTCCCGCGATCGGCGATCCGTTCTTCCGCGAGGCGATCGAGCTGTTTACCGGCACCAAGCTCGAGCCGGGCCACGCCGTCGAGATCTTCATGAACGGTGACGAGACGTATCCGCGCCTGTGGGCCGATCTCCGCGCGGCGCAATCGTCCATCACGTTGCAACTGTACTACTGCAATAAAGGGCGAATGGCAGACATGGTCCACGAGATACTGAGCGAGCGCGCTCGCGCTGGGGTACAGGTCTATTTTCTCTACGATGCGTTTGGCACTTCGCTGTCCAGCGAATACTTCGATACGCTGCGACAGGCTGGTGTCTCGACGGAAAAGTTCAGGCCACTGAGCTGGAAGTCGATGCAGAAAGCTCAGCACCGCGCGCACATCCGCGTGATCGTCATCGACGGGAAGGTTGGCTACACGGGCGGCTTCGGCATCGATGACAAGTGGTTTGGAGATGGCCGACAGAAGGACCAATGGCGCGACACCAACGTGCGCTTTACCGGACCAGCGGTACGCCAGCTTCAGGCGACTTTCGTGGTCTGCTGGGCCGAAGTTTCCGGTCGCCTCCTCACCAGTGATCTGCTCTTTCCGCCAGACAGCCGGCCGCCAGAGCATGTTGCACCGGATGTTGCACCGCCGCAGGGCGGGGGGATGCTCGCCGCCGTCCTGCACGCGTCACCCACCATCGGCAGCACGTCGGCCGAGCGATTCTTTGCGCTGTCGATCGCCGCGGCACGGCAGCGGCTCTACATCAGTAATTCGTACTTCGTTCCCGACGAGGCGTTCCGCAACCTCATGTGCGACGCGGCCAAACGCGGTGTCGATGTACGCATTCTCACCACGAGCAGCAACACCGATGTGAAGAGCACGTGGTACGCAGGGCGTGCTCGCTACAAGGGACTACTCGCGGCGGGCGTACGCATCTTCGAGTATCAACCCGTCATGATGCACGCCAAGACGATCGTCGTTGACGGGGGGTGGATGTCGGCCGGCAGCATGAACGCTGACAACCGTTCCATGTCGTTCAACGAGGAATCCAACCTGGTAGTGCTCGATCGCACCGCGGCGGAGTACATGGAGCAGCTCTTCATGAATGATCTGCAATACTCCGAGGAGATCAAGGCTGATGAGTTCGCCAAGCGCCCATTGACCGCTCGATGCGCCGAGATTGCGTGTCACCTGGTGTGGCGGGTATTGTAGCGCAGCTGTCAGTGTCTCCCCGTCCCACTGAGTGCAAATGCTTCGCGTTCCCACGGTTGCGACCGATAAGGGATATGAGGGCTCGCGAGAAAATACAACTCAGGGGTAATCAGTCCAACGTCGAAATGCAGTGCGAGCCGCCTGCCAAGCGATGTGCGACGGAGCAGTCCACGTTCCATTGGCAACGCGACAGCGTCATTAAGGTAGTCCTCCTGAAGGACGTGCACGCTCTCATGGTACAGGGCTGGCGCGTCTCCCGTGTACCGAGCGAAGGCGTTTCGGGCCAGGAGTACTACGCCAGCGCCTTCGCTGCCGAGTGCCGTTCCGGTACTGATTCTTAAGTTCCTGCGGCGGTCTCGAAACACCGGCGCACCAGCCGATAACGTCAGGCCGAGATCGAGACGCGTGTTGGCCGACCGGTACACGACGATAGTTTCGATTGCGTTCGTGATGTTGAGCCGCCAGTCCCATGTATGGCGCCCAAGAATCACTGTGAACGGACCCACCGCCACTGGCACTGTTGTATTGCTATCGCCTGAACTCGTCGTGAGAGCGATGCCCACAGCCGACACCTCGCGCCCTGCCAATCCAGAGCCGTATCGGTGCGTACCCGCGACTTGCCGGCCCAGGGACATGACGCCGCCCCCGAGGAGCCCACGCGTAAGCCCCTCCCGCGCAGGGCGATGCCGAATCGCGGCCCAGACTGCACCTGTTGCCACCCCAATCGCTCCGTTTATTAACAGATCATTGACGCGCGCCTGAGTCGTGGTTTGGCCCGGCAGTGGAGATAGTGCAACAAAAGCGAAGAGTAGAGCTACCGACCCGCGCCAGCAGACCGCGAACATTGCCATTCCGGAATCTACGTCACATCGGGGCACACCACGCCGCGCTCGCATTCAACGCCTTCACGCGACACATTACTACCGACCATCAACGGTGGAGAACGGAACTATGCGGTCGAGGATTATTGCCTTCGCGCGCGCTATGATCATCACGTCCGGTTTGACTTTCACCGGCCAGTCTGCTGCGCAGGGGCTTGCCCCGGATCCGGCACACCCGGTGATCACAACCAGTGGGAGTGGTGGGGTGCACATACCGCCAGACGGTGCGAGTGTCATCATCGCAGTGGAGAGTCGTGCGGCTACGGCGAGTGCGGCGGCCGCGCTGAACGCCACCGCGACAACGTCGACGCTTGCCTCGTTACGCGCGGCTGGACTCACCGCTTCTCAGCTCTCCACGACCGGTTTTTCGGTCGGCGTTGATTACAGGCGAGCGATAGTACCGTCAGTCGTACAGACTTCCGCTGGGTCGACTGTTGTACAGCCGCCCGTCACGTTCGTGGCGACAAACGGGGTGCGTGCAGATGTTCACGCACTCGCAACACTGAGCAAGGTGATCGACGCCGCTCTTGCTGGCGGCGCGACGCAGATCGGCCAACTGCAGTTCACATCAACCGGCATGGAGCAGGCTCGGCGCGCAGCACTTGCGCAAGCTGTGGAGAGCGCCCGGTCCGACGCAGATGCAATCGCGCGCGCCGCGGGCGGCTCACTCGGACCACTCGTCGAGATCACCTCGGCGGACAACATGGGGTTCAGCGGCAAGTATATGCAGATTCGGCTGCGAGGTGCCGATACGATGGCCCCTCCGCCACCACCCACTCCGCTCACGCCGGGCGATGTCCCCGTTAACGCCAACGTCACCGCAAGGTGGGTATTCGTTCCCGGGCACTAGGGAAGGAGTGTTGCCGGCACCCGCATGATAACGGCTACTGACTACCGCCTACAACCCCGCGTCCCGCGTGTTGCGCCGCACCCGCTCGTACACTGCTGCGCTGAACGCCGCGACCAGTCCGCCAACGCTCCATCCTCCAAGTACGTCGGTGGTCCAGTGAACGTCCAGATACACGCGGCTCGAACCCACCAGTAGCGGCCCAATCGTCGCGATCGCGATTGCTGCGTCGCGCGGCAGCATCTTCTCCCGCCAGAGCACGTACGACGCGGTACCAAACACGGCCGCCGATGCAGCAGCGTGCCCACTCGGAAAGGCGTAGGTCAGCTCATGCAGCCGAGCGCCACCAGCAGGTCGCTTGCGCTTGTATATGCGCTTGATT
The DNA here is from genome assembly GCA_050998035.1 of Gemmatimonadaceae bacterium. Lineage (GTDB taxonomy): Bacteria > Gemmatimonadota > Gemmatimonadetes > Gemmatimonadales > Gemmatimonadaceae > Fen-1247. The sequence goes on from JBPCQO010000042.1 coordinate 7,788, forward strand.
CCCAGAAACAGCGCAAGCGCAACCGCTGGCGACAGCACCATCGCGCCCGCGATGGGAAGACCGCGCTTGCTCCATAGCCACGCAGAAATTGCCGCGGTGCATGGAATGATGACTGATGGCGCCGCGACACGTGTTATAACAAGGAATGTCTCGTGCACCGCGGGAAGCTGATGCGCGAGCACCCAGGCGCGAATTGGCTCGTCGAACGGGCCGGACTCATGATTGAACACGTCCTCACCAACCTTGGCGCATGCAGCGATTGCGGCCGCGGAGATACCGATGAGCAGAATCGCGTGCGATTCCAATCCGCGCGGCTTACGACGCGGGCTGTACCTCGGCGAAGAAGCAGTCATCCCCGTGCGAGCGCTACGTGTGGAACCGGCGTTCACGGCCCACTTCGCATCCAGCTTCACCTCCCGTTTCTCGCTCCGGTTCACAGTCACTTCCGTGCGCTCCTGTAGACGTTCTCAAACAGAACCACCCCAAGGATGAGAAAGAGCAGCGGACCGCGCCAATCTGCCCCCGGCACAACGTGCGGAATTACAAAGATCGCGAGCGCGATACAGATCAGTATGCCCACAGTGAAGCTCGCGTCCTCGACGAACAGTCCCCACACCTCGCGTATCGCCGTAGTTATCGCGTTCATAGACCGGCCAATGATGGTGTCGACGGTGTTTCACGTCCGGATGCCGACGCCCGTCTGGCAGCGAGTACTGCAATGCCCGAAACAACAAGGAATCCGACGACGAGTGCGATAAGCGCCAGGTCCGCACCCGGCCACGGGAAGCCCATCCCCTCACCAATCCAGAACACACCAAACGCCGATAGTAGCACACCGACGGAGAACTTGAGTGTGTTCTCAGGGACGCGTGCCAACGGTCTCCGCAGTGCCAGACCGACGAGAATGACCAGCACACCAGCCGCGGCCGCGCCAAGACTGGCCGCGGCCAGCATGCCGCCCGCTCCCGTGGCGATCACTATGAAGATGACTTCGAGCCCTTCGAGCGTGACTGCCTTGAATGCCGTGGCTACAGCGACAAAATCGAGACGACCGTGCGTGCCAGCTTCGGCGCCGGACCCGCCGCGCTCGAGCGCAGCCGTCTCCTTCACATAGATCGCGGCCTCGTCGTGCTTCCCGATCACACCGGCGGAGCGCAGTATCGCCTTGCGCAGCCATCGCATGCCAAACAGTAGCAGCAGCGCGCCCACCACGAGTTGCAGCGTCGTGATCGGAACACGTTGCAGCGCGGGACCAAAGAGTAACACCAGCAGCGCCAGAAAGACCGCTCCAGCGGCTGTGCCGATCAACGCCGGACGCCATCCTCTCACGGTTCCGACGGCGAGTACTATCGTTAGCGCCTCGACAAACTCCACGAGCGACGCGAGAAATGCGGCCAGAACGGCGGTCCCGGCATGTGCCCAATTCATCGCTTCAATCCACCTTTTGAGTATCCCTTCAGTATCGCTCTAGCCGTCTCTGAGATCAGCCGGAGACGCAGCGCGGACCAGACATATGGCATTCTGTTGGCATTTTGTGCGCCGTGGCGTCCTCAGCCGAACCGGCCCGATGTCTGCTCATGCTTTCGCGCATGCTTGCCGCGATCGCGCTCTTCCTGTCGCTAGGACTCGATACTGTTGCCGTAGCTCTCGGGCTCGGCGTTGGCGGACTACCACGTCAACGCTGGCTCCGCGTTGGGCTGACGTTCGCCTTTTTCGAAGGGTTGATGCCGGTGGTCGGACTCGTCATCGGCCAACACATGAGTGGCCTCCTGGGTGAGATAGCGACCTATGCCGCCGGCATATTGCTCCTCGCACTCGGCGGCTGGGAGATCCGTGAAGCGCTGACCGGGGACGACGTCGAAACATCAGCACAGCAGACTGAAGGTCAGGCAGCGAGTAAATCCGCAAGCCAGATCGCACGCCTGGATCGCTCGATCATAATCACCGGCCTCTCCGTCGGTTTGGACGAGCTTGCGGTTGGCTTCTCACTCGGTGTGCTCGGCGTCGCGCTCGGGCCGGCACTGGCCTACATCGCACTTCAGGCGTTTGCGCTCACCTTCGCGGGGCTCTGGCTCGGTACCCGTGTTGGTGCGAAGATGGGGGAGCGCGCCGAGCTGACCGCTGGCATCGTACTCGCACTCCTCGGAGCGGCGGTGATAGTGGGCGAAGCGACCGGTGTCCACTTCCTGTAGCTATCGCTGGCGACGCACATGTAGTCACCGCCAACCCACAATCCAACTTGTACTCATGGCACTTAACCTCTATTTCCTGCGGCACGGACAGACCGAGAGCAGTCGGGAAAATGTATTCTGCGGATCCGGACTCAATCCCGGCCTGACGCCAGACGGCCGCGCGATGGCCGAAGCGTTCGCGACGGCGTACCGCGACATCAAGTGGAACGCGATATTCGCCAGCCCGCTCAAGCGAACCATCGAAACGGCGCAGCCAATAGCGCAGGCCACGGGGATCACACCTGAGATTATCGATGGTCTCAAGGAGATCAGCTACGGCGCCTGGGACGGCAAGACCGTCGAGACTGTGGACCGTGAGTACCATGACGACTACACTCGCTGGGTCGCTGACCCTGCATGGAACCCACCGACGGGCGGCGAGACTGCGATCGCGGTCGCGAATCGTGTTCTTGGCTTCGTCGATGATGTGAAGCGACGGTTCACTGACGGAAACGTGCTCGCGATATCGCACAAGGCGACCATCCGCATCGCACTGTGCGGGCTACTCGGAATCGATGTCGGACGCTTCCGCTTCCGGCTCGGCTGCCCTGTGGGCTCGGTGAGTGTAGTAGAGTTCGGTGCACACGGACCGCTACTACACAGACTGGCCGACAGGGCACACTTCGATGCGCGGCTGCGGAGCTTACCCGGGACGTGATTTCATAATGCGCACCTACCTGACTATCGCACGCCGCTCATGGTCATCCCGCCGACCGAGGAACTCGCCGACCGGTGCGAGCATGTCGATATGATCGCAGAAGATCTTGAACGTCGCCATGAGCGGCACCGCAATGAACGCACCGGCGATTCCCCATATCCAGAACCAGAACGCCAGTCCCACGAACAGTGCGACCTGGTTGAGTGCCAACCGATGGCCGAGCAGCAACGGACTGACGAAATTTCCCTGAACCAGGTTGACCAGGAGATAGCTGGCGGGAATGAGTAGCGCATGTCCCACGCTGTTGAACGTGGTGAGTGCAGCGACCGATAGAATCGCGACCATCACGAGTGCGCCGAGGTAGGGGATGAACTCGAGTACGGCTACCAACGCTCCCCACAACGCCGGGTTCGGCATCCCCAACAGATACATCAATCCAGTGATCACGATGCCTTCGCCCACGTTCACCGACGTGGCCGTCAACAGGTACGTCGAGACGGATGACTCCGTTTCGCGCGCTATTTCAACCGCCTTTTTTTTGTCGCGGCTGGGGAGCACCTTGATGAGCTTCTGCAGAAACAGATCGCCGGCGGCGAGCAGGAAGTAGAGGAGGATTATCACCTCCAGGATGCTCCCGGCGAACCGTTGGGTGGTACCGAACGCCCGCGCGATCAGGCTGGGCCCCTTCATCACCACTTCGGTCGGCTTGCCGCCCGCTTTGCCAGCGGTCACATTTGCGGCGGTCACGACCTGCTCCGCGGTCCTGGTGACGCGCTCGATGGGCCTGATGAGCTTGCTCAGCTTGAGCTCGGCTGTTGCAAGTGTCTGTGGTGCACTGACAGCCCATCCTTCAACCGGTCCGGATAGCTCATACCCTCCCATCCCGACAATAGCGACCAGTGCCAGGATGATGATCAGGGCGCCCAGCGGCGGCGGTATGTGCAGCCGAGCGAGCGTACGCACGACCGGGCTGAGCAGGTAGCTGAGCAGCACCGCGAAGGTAATCGGGAGCAGAAACTCGCGTGCGAAGTAGAGCGTGTACAGAAGGGCGAGCACCGCTACCACGACCATGCTGATTGAGCGACCACGCGAGCTCTCGATGGCAGAGCCGGTGGATGCCAGATCGGGGCTCGGCCCTCCTGGCGCGAGCGGTCGCGCGCTCTCGTTGGCACTCACGCTCGGGTCGAGGACCGACGTGTCTCTACCCGACGGGTCCTGGTCGTTACCGTGTGTCACGTGGCTTGTGCTGGCAATTGCGGAGCCATGACGGCGAGCTGTGTAGGTCCAGAAGATCGTGATGCCGCCGCGCCGCGCGGCCGTGTCTCCCAGTTGGGGAACAACAGTTCCAGTGGCGCGTATCCTGCCTTTCTGCTCACCATGGTAACGGTCGAGCGGGTGGATGAGGCGTTCCGGGCTTTCGTTGGCACCCCGGATTTTCCATGCCTCGCGGGCAAGGGAGCCGTACGCCAGGGTGGATGCAGCATTGGCATCTATGGCACGTTGGGCGAGACAGATCGAGCTACAGATACAGCCACGACCCTCGCTCGCGATCTGGCTATCTTCGCAGCGCAGCCGCTCCCGACTGGCCCTGGCTTCGTCACCTTCGCCGCTGTCTTTCCTGACCTGGAGACCAGTAGCGAAGATGAATTCGAGCGTCGGCTATGGGCCCAGTTGGAGCTGCTCCACAACCTCGATGACCCGAGTGCGGGATGGGATCCAACGGTGAGCTCTGATCCCGAGGACGCACGGTTCTCCTTCAGCTTTGGCGGGCGCGCGTTTTTTGTTGTGGGATTGCACCCAAAGAGCTCGCGCATCGCACGGCGTTTTCAATGGCCCACACTCATCTTCAACCCGCAGGCACAGTTCACGCGCCTCCGCGCCGACGGCCGATTCGGCAAACTCCGTGCAGCTATCCGCGATCGTGAGGTAGCATTGCAGGGAAGTCTCAATCCGAATCTCGCCGACTTCGGCGAAATGTCAGAGGCACGCCAGTACTCAGGGCGCGAAGCCGAAACGGACTGGCGCTGCCCATTCAATCACACAGCCCCATGACCGTACCTGGTCAGTCGCAGCAAACGCACCGAACACAACGCCTCTATCAGCAGTTTCATCTCGAGCCGCAGACCGGCGCTGGTTTGAGCATTCAGCGCGGACAGCTCCTCAAGATCATCGACCCACAGGGCGAGCAGGTATCCGACCTGATATCCTTTGCACAGGATGATAGCAGCGAATGGTTGTCGTCGGGGCGTACCATTGACTACGCGAACACCATCTATCTGACCACCGGACACACGCTCTACTCCAACCGCAGTCACCCGATGTGGACCATCGTGGAGGATACGGTCGGCAAGCACGATTTCCTGCTCACGCCGTGCAGTCCGGAAACTTTCAGCATCATCTACGGGACAACTGGACACCACCCGAGCTGCTTCGAGAATCTTGCGCGCAACCTGCAACCGTTCGGTATTGCACCAGACACGATTCCGACCACGCTGAATGTTTTCATGAACGTCGACGTTCTCCCGTCGGGCGAGTTGAACATCCTGCCACCACGATCGCGTGCAGGCGACTACCTGCTCCTGCGTGCGGAGATGGATCTCATCGTCGGGGTGACAGCGTGCTCGGCCGAGCTATCCAACAACGGCAGCTTCAAACCGATAGATGTCGAGGTTTACGACGTGGTTTACGATCCGACGGATTCGAATGCAGCTGCAGTCGGTGATACGACCCCGAGTGCCGTGCCTCAAGAACAGGTATCGGTGTAGCTGCTTGGCACAGTACAGCGCCGCGGTACGGAATACCACCCAATGTAAAGTGCGCGCCCAACGCCAGCCAGCTGCACACCGCACGCTCGGCGAACCATACCGGTGCGAGCAGCGAAGAGCTGACGGGAAACACCGCCGCGCCGCCTGCGCGCCTACGGCCAAATTCTGCCACTGCTGCAATAGAGGCGATTCCAGCCGCGAGCAATTGCCACCGGCTCTTGCGTATCAGGTGCATAATCGCGGGAATCACCGCGAGCTGCACGGCGAGACGTCCGGGGCGCGCCATCTCGTCATACGCCTGACGCACGCGCTGGGACCAGAAGTGCTGCGTGGACGATGGATGCCGCAGCACGTATGCGCCAAGCAGTACCTGCTCGTTTCCGCCGGCGGCGAGCACTGTGCGCACCAGCTCCAGATTCTCGAACATCACGCTCCCATCGTAGCCGCCTGTCGCGCGCAACACGGCGCGACGAACGCCGAGTGTTCCGGGCCAGTCTCCTCCAGTGGCACGATTGAGGAGCATTCTCCCCGTGTCCACTCGCGCATGCCACGGCAGTGGCTCGAAGTAGTTCTGCGGCCGCACGACGTCGTAGTTGTCCAGAGCGCACGCAAGCTGCGCCATCGATACGTCGTCATAGCGAACATCATCATCGGCGATTATCAGCCGCTCGTGCGACGCAAGACGTACACCCGTGAGCACACCGCCAACCTTGCCCATCGGCGTTGCGAGATCTGCGTGCGGCGCCGTGTGGCGCACATGCATACCCCACGCAGCGGCGTGCTCCGCGAATATGTGCGCTGGAGATCCATCCACAACGATCGTCTCGGCGCGTTGTGCGAGCCAGCGGAGGTAGCCGGCAAGCTCCGCAGACCTGTTGGCCGTGGCAGCCTTGATCGGAAGAATGTACGTCACCTCTCTACCGCCCGGCCAATTCATGCATCGCGGTATTGGCAACGGACGTGCCGGCCGAGTGAATTACCGACGTGAATTGGTGAATTACCGATGAGCAACGATATTCCGCCGAGTGCGCCGCTCGGCCCGCTCGATCTGCTCGGCGACATCGCGCCGGATGATCTGCGCGCACAGCTGCACCGGATGGCTGATTGGATCGCTGACTACCGGGAGACCATCGAGCGCCGCGCGATTGTTCCCACTGTACAGCCTGGCGACATCACCGCACAGCTGCCGGTGTCCTCACCCACAGCGCCCAAATCGCTCGACCTGATTCTCAGCGATCTGGACGCGATCATCATGCCCGGCATCGTACACTGGGGCCACCCGGCCTTCCTCGGATACTTTGGCAGCACCAGTAACGGTCCGGCTCTGCTCGGCGAAGTCGTGGCCGCCGCGCTGAACGTTAGTGCATTGACGTGGCGTACGTCGCCCGCCGCGACCGAGCTGGAAACCGTTGTGCTGGGCTGGATCAGGGAAATGATCGGCCTCCCGGACACGTTTACCGGAGTGGTGTACGACACCGCGTCGGTCGGCGTGCTGCACGCGCTGGCAGCGGCACGCGAGGTCGCTGGCTCTGACGTACGCGCTCGCGGGCTGGCCGGGCGCACCGACCTTCCCGTGTACCGCGTGTACGCCTCAGACCAGGCACACAGCTCCATCAACAAGGCGATGATCGTGCTCGGCCTCGGCGAGTCGAACGTCGTGCGTGTTGCCAGCGACGTGGACTTCCGGCTCGACGTGGATGCCTTGCGCGTGGCGATCGAGGATGATCTAGATCGAGGCTACCGCCCAATGGTCGTCGTCGCCACTGTTGGCACAACCTCCACTACCAGCGTCGATCCAGTAGCACGGATTGCCGAAGTGTGCCGCACGTACGGAGCATGGCTGCACGTGGACGCCGCGTACGGCGGCGCGCTCGCCGTACTTCCAGAGCGGCGCGACCTGATGGAGGGGATCGAGCTCGCGGACTCATTCATCATCAATCCGCACAAGTGGCTCTTCGTACCACTCGACTTTAGCGCGCTGTACACACGCCACCCCAACGTACTTCGCTCGGTCTTCTCACTGGTCCCCGAGTACCTACGCGGTGACGCGTCCAGCGGCACCAATGAACAAACACGTGATGTCGGCGCGGCGATCGACTACATGGATTACAGTCTGCAGCTGGGACGGAGATTCCGTGCGCTCAAGGCGTGGATGGTGTTCCGTGCGTTCGGTCGCGACGGCATCACGGCGCGCATCCGGGAGCAATGCCGGCTGGCCCAGCTGCTAGCCGGATGGATCGCCGCGGACGCGCGCTTCCAGATCATGGCGCCAGTGCCGATGGCGGTGGTGTGCTTCAGATTCAATCCAGATGGAGTGGATCCGGACTCGTGCGACCGCACCAACGAGGAGATCGTAGAAACTGTGAACGCGAGCGGCGACGCCTATCTCACTCACACGCGTCTGCGTGGGCGTGTCGCCATGCGTGTGGGAATTGGGAACGTGCTCACCACGGAGCGACATCTCGCTCACGTGTGGCGGCGCATTCAGGCGGCCACTTCAGCGTCCGCGTCCATGCGCGCGTAAATTCTGTCAGCAGCGTTCGCCCGCCGTTCGCCCCATTCGCCCTCCCGAATTGATCATGCATCGTTCTGCCCTGCTCGCAACGCTGGTCCTCCTCACAGCGCTCACCGAGCCCGTGATCGCGCAACAGGCAGCATCCGTCAAACGAGCCTTTACTCCGGCCGACTATTACAAAATCACCAATCTCGCCGCACCGGATATTTCACCGGATGGTAAGCTGGTCGCTTTCACGGTCGTCACGGTGCGAGAGAAGGAGAACAAGCGGCACTCCGAGATCTGGGTGGTTTCCACGACGAGCGGCGCGCCGGTGCGCTTCTCGTCATCCGGCTTCGAGAGCAGCAACCCGCACTTCTCACCCGACGGTAAGTATCTCTTCTTCACGTCGAAGCGGCCGGACGGCAAGGGCTCGCGCTGGGCACTCAGAATGGACGCACCCGGCGGCGAGGCGTTCCAGATGGAAGATTACCCCAAGACGACATCGACTTCGGCGGATCATCGCGTAGGCGTCTGGACTGATACGGTCGACGGTCCGGCGCGTGATACTGCCAGGCTTGCCGCCGGCCCGTACGCCAGGATGGGCAAGTTATCGCGCCCTCCCATCAATGCGATAACGAAGCCGGTGGATGCCAAACGCTTTGACGGTATGCAGTTCACCGATATGCGATTCAAGAGCAACGACTCTGGCTTCGTCGCGGGCCGCAGCGAGCCGCGTCGCTACCCCGCATCGCAGATCTGGGTTCAGTCCTTCGATGGCTCGCCAAAGAAGATGTTGACGAATGCGCCGTACTCACACCACGAGGCTGTGATTTCACCCGATGGCAAGTCGGTTGCGTTTGTCGCTGATGCCGCGCTCCGGCCGGATTCTGTGGTCGAGGCCGAGCGCGACTCGCTCGCCCGACTGCCATATGATTCGGTGCGCGATGAGCGGCCACGCGATGACGTGGATCTGTTCGTCATTCCAATTAACGGTAGTGGAACGCCGCAGCGCGTCTCCCACTTCGCCAGCCCCAAGCACTCCATCGCCTGGTCGCCAGACTCGAAGCTGATCTCGTTCATAGCATCGCCATCACGCGTTAAATCGCAGCGTATCTACGTCGTCAGTCTGTCGGACACGACTCCGCGGAATCTACTCGGCGACTTCAAGTATGAACCTCAGCAATATCGCTGGACGCCGAGCGGCAACATCGTCATGAGCGCCGCGGCCGGCGGACGCACGACGCTATTCACCGTCGATCCGAAGACCAGAACGGTCAAGGAGATCATCGGCGGTCGCCGAGTATTGCGCGGCTGGGACATGAACTCGCAACACAACCAGATCGCATTTGTATCGACCGATATGACGCATCCCACGGAGCTGTTCCTCGCCGACGCGAACGGCGGGCACGAACGGAAGCTCAGCGCCTTCAACGACAAGGTTAATTCGGAAATTGCATTCGAGAATGCTGAGCGGTTTACGTATCCGTCGGTCGGCGGCCTTGAGATCGAAGGCTGGCTGATGAAGCCGTTCGGCTACCAGGCCGGCAAGAAGTATCCGTTAGTTCTGTACATTCACGGTGGTCCACATTCCTCGTACGGCGAGGGATGGTTCGACGAGTTTCAGAACCTCGCGGGCGCGGGGATGATGGTGCTCTTCACCAATCCACGGGGATCGTCCGGCTACGGCGCCGACTTCACGTACTCGACACGAGGACGATGGGGCGCTGAAGACTACACCGATCTGATGAAAGCAGTTGACATTGCTGCAGCGCGCCCTGATGTCGATTCAACACGCATGGGAGTGACCGGTGGCTCATACGGCGGATTCATGACCGCATGGATCGAGACAAAGACGAACCGCTTCAAAGCGGCACAGACCGACCGCATGATCAGTGACTGGACCTACTGGTATGGCGCGAGCGATGCGCAGGGGCTGACCGAGTTCGAGTTCTACGGCAAGCCGTGGGACAACTTCGCGATGTACGATTCGCTGTCGCCGATCCGTCATGTGAGCAAGGTCCGGACGCCGACGCTGCTCGTGCAGAGTGAGAACGATTTCCGCGCACCAATTGGCGACGCGGAGTTGTGGTACCTGGCACTGACGAAGCAGGGCGTGCCTGCCGAGTTCGTGCGCTACCCGCGGTCCACGCACGAGCTCTCCCGGTCGGGCGAGCCATGGCTGTTGGTGGACCGTCTGGGGCGTATCCGGCAGTGGTTCAGTCACTGGCTAATGGATAACCCGAGCGGGATGCGGGTAGCCGCGCGAGTGGAGTGAGCCAGGAGAGGGGCTGATGTAGCCCAGTAGCGGTGCTGGGCTACATCAACATTACTCCGTGGTTACTTCGTTGCGTTCCGCCCCTGCTTGGTAGCGCTGCCGTTGCCCTTCCCCTTGGTCTTGCCCTCACCCTCGTGCACGGCCTCTTCGACGGCGCGAACATCCATGGCATCCACGATCTTGAGGCCGATTCCCGTGCTCCACGGCTCGGCCGTGAAGTCGCGCTCGCCGTTGTCACCTTCACCCTGTGAGTCGTTGAAGTATTCATCAACGAGCCCGGGCGTCGGCGGTATCTTGCCGATCTTGAATGGGTCGAGGCCCATACTGTCCAGAGAGGCCGAGAAAATCTTCATGTGCGTGATCTCGCGCGTCATGAGGAACTGCAACGCGTCGATGGTGCCGTGATCGGTCGTGAAGTTGATCAGACGCTCATAGACGATCTTCGCTCGCGCCTCGGCGGCGATGTTGCTCCGCAGATCGACATCCAGCTCTCCGGTGATCTTCAGATAATCGGCGGTCCACGGGTTGCCCATCGAGTTGCACAGCGTCACACCCCCGCCGCCCGCGATGGCCACGAGCGGATCAGCCTCGGCAGCATCTCGACCCGTCTTCATCGGCTTAAGGTGCATCCGGGCGAGATTGCCGATCACCTCAAGGTGACTCAGCTCCTCGGTGCCGATGTCCATGAGCATGTCCTTTCGCGCCTGGTCGTCGCAGTTCAGTCCCTGAATTGAATATTGCATCGCTGCTGCAAGCTCGCCGTTTGCGCCGCCGAACTGCTCCAGCAACATGTTGCCGAAGCTCGGGTCGGGAGTTCCGACGCTGACGGTGTACATGAGCTTCTTGATGTGTTGATACACGAGAGTGCCTCGAAGAGTGAGATTGGGGGTGCGTGCGCGGGCACGCTGGAGAATGACATATCTCACCATCTCGTTTGCAAACTGGCGTCCAGTACGTCAGGACTGCATCGATCGATCGCCATGATTGCTGGGATTGCCATGGCAACCCGTTCAATCAGTTGCGCGCGGCATCATTAGCGTGAACGTCGAGCCACCACCACCAGCGCTCTCCACCATCAGGTCGCCACCCATACCCAACGCCAGGTCATGCGAAATCGCCAGGCCAAGCCCTGCACCCGTGGTTGGCTGGCTCAGCTTTCGCTCGACCTGCACGAACGGCTGGAAGATGCTGTCCAGCTTGTCGGCCGGAATGCCAATCCCGGTGTCGCTCACGCGTATGCTGATGAACGTATCGCTCACCTGACACGCGACGCTGATGTGGCCGCCGGGGTGAGTGAATTTGACCGCGTTACTCAGCAGGTTGAGCATGATCTGCTGCAGCTTCTCGCGATCCGCACTGACCGCGAGAGTTGGATCACATCCCTCATACGTGTAGCCAATATCCTTTGCCCGCATCTGCGGAAGTACCATCTCCTCGGTATCGCGGAGTGCTGTGTCCAGCGTCACGTTTTCGGTGTCGTACTCCACCTGGCCCGCACCGAGCTTTGCGAAGTTCAGTACGTCGTTTATGAGACTGAGCAGGTGCTTCTGGCTACGTTGGATCCGCGCCAGATCGGTTAGCTGCTCCGGTGTAACAGGGCCTCGAAGCCCCATCTCGATGAGCTCCACGTAGCCGCCAATCGCATTCAGTGGTGTGCGCAGCTCATGACTCATGCTCGCGAGGAAGTCTGATTTTGTCTGATTGGCGGTCTGCGCCTCCTCGGTCTTCTGCATAAGTTCCTCCGTCGTCACCTGCAGCTCCTCAGTCTGCGCCTCCAGCTCCGTTGCGGTTTCCTGCAGCTGCTCCGCCCGCATCTCCAGCTCGGCGTTCAGCTCTTCCAGCGCCAGGTTCGCTTCGTTCAGACGTTGCTCCGCTGCCTTACGCTCGGAGATGTCTTCCACCACGGTGACGAGATAGCCAGCTCCAGCCGCGTAGCTGCCGTCGTCGTGAACAAAGCTGCTCGTCAACTCGGTCCACACGGTGCTTCCGTCCTTCCGGATGTAGCGCTTCTCGGTGCGATAGCTGCGGAGATCACCCGCTACCAGTCGGGCCACAGCGTCTTCGTCCCGCCTGACATCATCCGGGTGAGTGATCGCTCTGAAAGTCATACCGCGCAGCTCGTCGCGGCTGTACCCCACAATTTGGCAGAAACGCTCGTTCAGATCGAGCCAGGTACCGTTCGAAGCGGTGTGGCATATCCCCACTGAAGCCTGCTCGAATGTCGCACGGAACTTGGCCTCCATGCGCCGACGCTCGTTAACGTCAGTGTTGGTGCCAAACCACTGGACCACGTTTCCACACGCGTCGGACACCGGTACCACACGTGTGATGAACCAGCGGAATACACCGTCGGCTCCCTTGAGCGGGAACTCCATGTCGAAAGCTTCACCGGTGCGGATGGAATCCTGCCACCGGTCCAGCACCAGCGGTAGCTGATCCGGATCGTGCACGGACTGCCACCCCCACCCCGCCATGTCTTCTGCCGTGGTGCCTGTGTAATCGTACCAGCGCTGGTTGTACCAGTAGATGTACCCGTTCGCGTCGGCCATCCACGCCAGCTGCGGAATGGACTCGGCAAGCATGCGAAACTGCCGCTCACCCTCCTCCAATGCCTCCTGCGCCCGTTTGCGTGCACTGATGTCGCGGAAGAAGATCCCGAGCCCACCATCGTCGGTTGGGCATGCGTCGATCTCGAACCACGTGTCGAATTTCCCTGCCTCCACATAGCGGTGCTCCATGTGGATCGCGATCCGCTCGTCGAGGGCCCGGCGGTACATTCGTTCCAGCTCGGTGCCGGCAGACGCTGGCCACTGCTCAGCGTGCGTCTTCCCCACGGCCTCGACCGCTGTTATGCCGTTGAGCCTCGCCGCCGCCGGATTCACGTACGTGATGCGCCAGTCGCGATCGAGCGCGACGTAAGCATCGCCCATGCTATGCAGAATGCTGGCAGTGCGCTCCCGCTCTCGCTTTCATCGGCCCCCGCGGCGCGCTCGCGCCCTAGGCTGGAAGCGCGCGCGGCGTCTGCCGCCACGCGTGCCGTCACGTCCTCCACGCTATGGATGACGTACGCTACTCCACCATCGCGCCCCAACATCGGAGTGGTGAGGATCGCCCAGTGCCGCTCTTCCCAAGCACCATCCGCGCCTTGGATATCGTAGTGCTGCACCGGCATGGCGTCAGGCGCACCGGTCGCGAGCACGTGCTCAATCGACGCCCGCACGTCCCGGGCGCCACTCGCATCCGTGTCAGGTCGATCCGGGAAGACTTCGAACAGTGGCCGCCCAACAATGCCCGCTGACCCGTCGCGCGAGGTGTGGGTCGCGCGCAGATAGGCGTCACTAGCGGCCTCGATAGTGAAGTGCGGCGCGTCTGCGCGCAGTACAAGGTGCGCACGAGGAGCGGCCTCGAACAGCGCGCGAAAGTCCGGTTCAGCGGTCGCTTCCGATTCCCCGGCCAGAGCTTTATCCCGCGCCATTTCCGCGTACTGCCCGTTCATGTCTTGCATCTCATCGTGGCTTGTCATGCTTCATGCGATTGGTGCAGAGCACAACCGTAAAGGTTCGGCAAAAGTTCGGCTGAAACAGTTTGTTCGAATTTGCCCGTGAAAGATATGCCTCGAAGGCCGTCGCCCGGAAAGCTTCTCCCAGTAGAGACTCCCATGAATATCAAAAGCAATACCGCGTTCCCGAAGCTCACTCCCGAGCAGATCGACATGCTGCGGCCGTTCGGGCGCGTTCGGTCCGTACAGGTGGGTGACATCCTCTTCTCCGAAGGTAATCGCGACTTTGCGTTCTTCGTCGTACTCACCGGGGCGGTAGAGGTGCTGGAGGGCTTTCCGAGGGACCCGCACACGGTAACAGTGCACGAGCCCGGCGAGTTCGTGGGCGACGTGGATCTGCTCACCGGGCGGGCCAGCCTGGTGACCGCCCGGGTCACCATGGCGGGCGATGTGCTTGAGCTCGACACGGAAGCTCTGCGTAAGGTGGTGGCGGAGCTACCGGACGTGAGCGACGTCCTCCTCAGGGCCTTCATGGCGCGCCGCACGCTGCTAGCCGGGGAGGGATACAAGGGGATCAAGATAATCGGATCCCGCTACTCGCCAGCGGCCCATCATCTGAGCGAGTTCGCGACCCGCAACAACATCCCGTTTACCTGGATCGACCTCGAGCAGGACGAGCAGGCCGAGCAGCTGCTGCGCCGGTTCGGCGTCACCGCCGACGCGACTCCGATCGTGATTGGGCGCAACGGCGAGTGGGTGAGCAACCCATCGGTTCCCGATTTCGCCCGTTACATGGGGTTCAAGATGAACGAACCGCCCGGCGAGGTACACGATCTGGTAGTGGTGGGCGCCGGGCCGGCGGGGCTCGCGGCGGCGGTTTACGCGGCCTCGGAAGGGCTCACGACGTTGGTATTGGACAGCGTGGCCGCTGGCGGTCAGGCGGGGACCAGCTCCAAGATCGAGAACTATCTGGGATTCCCCACGGGCATTTCTGGAGCGGACCTCGCCAATAGAGCGCTGCTGCAAGCACAGAAATTTGGTGCGGTCCTATCGGTACCGCGCACCGCTGTCGGTCTTCGGCTAGATGACGGATACCGCATCGTGACCCTGGACGACGGCTCGGAAATCAAGGCGCTGGCCGTGCTCGTTGCGAGCGGGGTGGAATACCGGCGGCTCAACTTAGATCGGCTAGCTGACTTTGAGGGTGCCGGCGTATACTACGCCGCCAGCGAGATGGAAGCTCAGCTCTGCGGCGGCGACGAGGTGGTCGTGGTTGGTGGAGGAAACTCCGCGGGCCAGGCCGCGGTCTTCCTCTCGCATAGCGCGCATCGCGTTCACCTCATCATCCGCGGCGACGACCTCGGGAAGAGCATGTCCCGTTACCTGGTGGAGCGCGTGGCGCACACCGGCAACATCGTCGTGCACCACAATACCGCGGTGACGGCCCTGGACGGCGACGGACGCCTCAGCTCCGTTACCCTCCGAGACACAGCCACCAACGAGCAGGCGACCGTTCAGGCACGTGCCCTCTTCATCTTCATCGGCGCGGTCCCGCACACCGAGTGGCTACGCGACTCCGTCAGGCTGGATCGCAAGGGCTTTGTGCTCACGGGGCCGGCGCTCGGTCCGGAGATGCTAGACACGGACTTATGGCGCTCAGCCGGCCGAACCCCGCTCTTTTTGGAGACGAGTCTCCCGGGCGTCTTCGCGGCAGGCGACGCGCGCAGTGGCTCCATCAAGCGAGTCGCGTCGGCCGTGGGTGAGGGGTCCATGGCGGTGACTTTCGTGCACACAGAGATCGGATCGCTCGCCGACCGGCCAACCGCGTAAAGTGTAATTTCTACGCATGATTCTACCTGAAAAACAGTCCAGCGCCCGCACCATCCCGGTGGCCCTGAAACGCAGCATTCAGAGCATTATTTGGTGCGTTGGAACTGCGGCGGCACTCGCCGTGACGCATGTGATTCCGCTATTCGCGTGGGGTGAGCGCGGCCACTATCTCACGGGTCAAGCCGCGGCCGCAAAGATCCCCGCCGCGATGCCGGCCTTCTTTCGTGCCGCCGCCGCGCAGCTCGCGTATCTCAATCCCGAACCGGACCGGTGGCGTGACCGCACCGAGTCGGCCATAGATCCAGCGCTCGATGCCGGATCAGCGCCGGACCACTTCGTCGACATGGACATTGTGCCGCCGGCGATCTTCGCCGCAGCGTTCACGGCGCCGCAACGCTACGCGTACGCAGATACACTGCGCGCTGCTGGCGTCGATCCGGCCAAGTTCGGGTTCCTCCCGTTCCGTATCCTGGAGCTTACGGAGCGCTTGCGTGTGGACTTCCGGCTGTGGCGCGCCGCGCCCAACGATCAGACTCGCGCATGGATCGAGGCGCGCATCGTCAACGACGCCGGCATCCTCGGCCACTACGTTGCGGATGGTTCCAACCCGGCACACACTTCCGTCAACTTTAACGGCTGGACCGGCGACAACCCACACGGATACGCCACTGACAAGCGCTTCCACTCACGCTTCGAGGCCGCGTACGTACAAACGCACATCACCATCGCGGATCTGCTCCCGGGCATCGACTCCACACCACACGCAGTTCCCATCGGTCAGCTCCGCCCCGCGATTCTCGCTTATCTCCGTCGCAGCAACAGCGAAGTCGAGCATCTATACGCACTCGACAAACAGGCTCCATTCGACGCGCAGACAACCGCCCCGGAGAACAAGCACTTTGCAGCCGAGCGACTCGCGGCCGGCGCACAGATGCTGCGCGACCTGTGGTGGACGGCGTGGGTGACGAGTGCGCCGAGCGATACAAGCGCTCCTGCTATCCCTGTCAGGTCCGGCAGTCCTGTTCCGCCTGCTGGTGCTCCAGCAAAGGTGCCGTAGCAGCACATGACACAGCGCATGACACTTGTCACTCCATTGAGGTGACACGGTCCACTGGGTAGCGCCCCGCGCAAACGCCATACTACACACTCCGTCATCGACGACATCGTTCGCGATCACTTACGGCTCGGCTCAATGCCAAGCCCAAAGTCTCTGGAGTGTATATCATGGTCACACCGTTCCGGCCGTTGGGCGCTATCGCAGTTCTACTAGCAGCTGCTCTCGTCTCCATCGCTCCTGTCCACCGCGCCGTAGCGCAGACGGGTGAACAGACGCTGTTCAAACACGTTCGTGTATTCGACGGTTCCAAAACAATCGGAGTACGCGACGTCCTTGTCTCCGGCGGAAAGATCGCTGCCACTCAGACCGAACTTGCAACTCCCGCAGGGGCGACCGTCATCAACGGCTCCGGTAAGACACTGCTGCCAGGATTGATCGACTCGCACGCACACGCCTTCGGCGATGCTCTCGATCAGGCACTGGCCTTCGGCGTCACCACGGAACTGGACATGTTCAGCGATGTGAAGATCGACGCGCGGCTTCGCGCCGAACAAAAGGCTGGCAACGTGGCCGGTCGTGCAGACATCTACTCCGCTGGTACTCTGATCACCGTACCCAAGGGACATGGCACCGAGTACGGGCTTCCCATCCCGACGCTCACTTCGGCCGACTCGGCGCAAGCTTTTGTAGATGCGCGTATCGCCGAGGGGTCGGACTACATCAAGATCGTGTACGATAATGGAAGTACGTATGGCATGGTAATTCCCACTTTATCGAAGGATGAGTTGGCCGCCGTAGTGCGCGCTGCACATGCGCGCGGAAAGTTGGCGGTGGTTCACATTGGCTCGTTGGCCGACGCGCGTGACGCGATAAATGCTGGCGCCGACGGTCTCGAGCACCTTTTCGTCGACCGCGCGCCTGACGCAGGCTTCGGCGCGTTCGTGGCTGCACACCATGCGTTCGTCGTTCCGACACTCACGGTGCTGAAAAGTGTCACCGGTACGTCCGGTGCAGGTGATCTGGCAAGTGATACGCGCCTGGCACCGTATCTCTCCGCCACTGGTCGCGGAACGATCGGTGGCGCATTTCCCACTCGCTCCAACGCACCAGCAGTGAGCTACGCCGCCGCAGAGGCATCGGTACAGCAGCTCAGAGCGGCCGGCGTTCCCATCCTCGCCGGTACCGACGCTCCCAATCCGGGTACAGCACACGGAATTGCACTGCATCGCGAGTTGGAGCTGCTGGTACATGCAGGACTTTCCCCAACCGAGGCGCTGGCCTGCGCCACTAGCATACCGGCGCGGCTATTCTCGCTCGGCGATCGCGGGCGCATAGCGGTTGGAAAACGCGCGGATCTGCTACTGGTCGATGGCGATCCCACGTCAGACATCACCGCAACGCGCTCCATCGACGGCGTGTGGAAGGGAGGCGTCAAACTGGACCGTGCAGCGCTCGCCAATGCAGTGGTCGCGGCGCACCCGACTGCTACTACCGCGCCCGTCGGTGGCCTGATCAGCGACTTCGATAGTGGCAAGATCAGCAGTAGCTTCGGCGTTGGTTGGATAATTTCAACGGACCAGCTCCTTGGCGGTAGCTCCACCGCGACCATGGCCATTGTCGCTGGCGGCGCAGCCGGCACCGCTGGCGCACTCGGTGTGGAAGGAACCGTCGCACCGGGTCTTCCGTTCGCGTGGAGCGGGGTCATGTTCATGCCCGGCACTCGCCCGATGCAGCCCACCAACCTATCCTCCTCCAAGACGCTGCGATTCTGGGCCAAAGGAGATGGCAAGACATACCACATCATGATGTTTGCCGAGAGCCGCGGCCGGATGCCAATTATGAAAGACTTTGTCGCTGGACCGGAATGGAAGGAATACACCTTCCCGATCGCGAGCTTCGACGGCATCGACGGACACGACGTGATGGGAATTGCGTTTACCAGCGGACCGGAAGCCGGCACGTACAAGTTCCGCATTGATCAGGTGGCGCTCCAGTGACCGGCCAGATATCCACCACACCCATCGCGTCGCTCGCTGGTGTGACAAAGACCTATGGTGAGATCGTGGCGCTCAGCAACATCTCGCTGGACATCATCCGTGGTGGTGTCGTCGCGCTGCTCGGACCCAATGGC
The DNA here is from genome assembly GCA_050998035.1 of Gemmatimonadaceae bacterium. GTDB lineage: Bacteria > Gemmatimonadota > Gemmatimonadetes > Gemmatimonadales > Gemmatimonadaceae > Fen-1247. The sequence continues at coordinate 26,731 of JBPCQO010000042.1, forward strand.
GCAGGCAAGACCACAACGGTGAAGATGCTCCTCGGCCTCGCCGCGCCGACTTCGGGGACCGTGACACTCTTTGGCGCTGATCCGCGACATGCAAGCTCCCGGCGGCGTATTGGTGTGATGCTGCAGGTTGCGAAGGTGCCAGAGACGTTGCGCGTGCGCGAGCACATTGATCTATTCAGCAGCTACTATCCAGCACCGATGCCGTTTGCGCAGGTGATCGATGCAGCTGGACTCGCTGGATTGGAATCGCGACGCTTCGGTGAGCTGTCAGGTGGCCAGCGCCAGCGAGTACTCTTCGCGCTTGCGCTCTGCGGCAATCCTGAGATGCTGTTCCTGGATGAGCCGACGCTCGGCTTCGACGTGGAGACACGCAGAGAGTTCTGGGCCCGTATCAGAAGCTTCGTCTCCACTGGGCGCACGGTTCTTCTCACCACTCATTACCTGGAGGAAGCGGATGCGCTCGCGGATCGCGTCGTGGTAATCGATCGAGGCACTGTCATCGCGGACGGCACTCCGTCGCAGATCAAGTCCCGTGTCGCGGGACGGCGAATTCGCTGCACAACTACTCTCACCGCGACGGAGCTGCGCGGAATCGCGGGCGTGAGCGATGTCCGCATGGAACACAAGCGCGCTGAGCTACTGGTCAGCTCCGCGGAAGATGTTAGCCGCGTTCTACTCGCGCGCGATGCGCAGCTATCAGATCTCGAGGTAGCGAGCGTCGGTCTGGAAGAAGCGTTCCTGTCACTAACTCGTCATTCTGAGGCGGCAGCATGAACAACAGCATGAACAGCGGCATGATCGGCAGTACGAGCGCGACGACCACAGCTGATATCGTCCGCCCGATTGCAACGCCGGTGCTCGTAATGCCGCCCCGTCGCAGCATGATGGTATACGTACTGGAGTCCAAGTACGAACTGATCAAGATGATGAGGCTCCCTGTCTTCCTCGTCCCAGCGCTCGGCTTCCCAGTCATGTTCTACGTTCTCTTTGGGTTGCTCATCCCCGGCGGCAAGGGCGACTCACAAACCATAGCAACCTATCTGCTCGCTACATACGCAGCATTCGGTGTGATCAGCATTGCGCTTTTTGCACTCGGAGCGGGCGTCGCCACTGAACGCGGTCAGGGATGGCTGTCGGTGAAGCGCGCCAGTCCGATGCCAATATCGGCGTATTTCACCGGCAAGTACGTCATGACCGTGATCCTTGCTGCCGTGCTCATGCTACTCATATGCGCTGTCGGCGTGGTGTTCGGCCACGTACGCATGTCGCTCGCTCACTGGACAGCACTCATAATCGTTGAGTTACTCGGCGGTCTCCCGTTCTGCGCGATGGGACTGGCTGTGGGATATTTGGCCGGTCCCAATTCGGCGCCGGCTGTAGTCAACGGCATCTATCTACCGATGGCGTTTCTCTCCGGACTCTTCATTCCGGTCGAGATGCTCCCCAGATTCCTACGGAACCTCGCACCGATATTCCCGCCGTATCATCTTGCGCGGTTGGCGCTGGAAGCGGTGGGAATCGAGCCAGCTTCACGTGCCTGGATCCACGTCGCTGCGTTAATCGGTTTTGGTGTACTCTTTACCGGAATCGCGCTATTTGCGTATCGGCGCGATGAGGGAAGGACCTACGGCTGAGTGAAAGGACAATTGACAACACCAACGGTGCAGGGCTCACGGTTCCGGCTGCTCCCCGATGACAAGTACCTCGGGTGGACGCCGTACGCATGGCTTGCCTATTTCCCAACGCTGTTTCTGTTTCCGGCGCTGCTGCATTCCGGCCCCAGAACATGGCTGCTCACGACATTGGCCGGCATAGTCTTTTTGCCACTCTATTTCCGTGGCTACTGGGCGCGTGGCCGGGAAAAGTATGCGATCATAGCTGTGATCGCGGCACTCGGTGTTGCTCTCGTACCGATCAATGCCGCGGGTGGCGTCTTCTTCATATACGCTGCCGCGTTCGCCGGACACGTGCGGCCGCAGGGACAATCCGTTCAACTGCTTGCTGCGCTTTGCATAACAATAGTTATTGAAACTCTCATTCTACAAAGTCCGCCAACGACATGGATATGGGAGCTGATGTTTGTGATCATTGTCGGTGGCGTGAACGTGCACTACTCCGGCGTGCACGAGATGAACAAGACGCTGTTTCGCGCGCGCGAAGAGATCGAGCACCTCGCGACCGTCGCTGAGCGCGAGCGGATTGCGCGCGACCTACACGATCTTCTGGGTCACACATTATCACTGATCACGATCAAGGCAGCACTTGCCTCACGCGTGATCGACCGAGATCCGGAGCGCGCCGCGGCTGAAATTCGCGACGTGGAGCGGATATCGCGCGATGCGCTCAGCGAGGTTCGCTCCGCCGTCGCCGGCTACCGATCAGCGGGACTCGCTCGTGAGCTGGCAAACGCAGAGCTGATGCTTGACGCCTCGGGAGTACGTATGAGCGCCTCGATGGAGGCCGTTTCGCTCTCGTCTATGGAGGAGGCCGTATTCGCGTTGGCACTGCGTGAAGGTGTCACCAACGTGGTTCGACATGCCGAGGCAAGCACGTGCAGAATTTCGCTTGGAGTGACGGACGGCACGCGAACTCTGCGCATCGAGGACGACGGCTGCGGCAAACACGCCGCTGACGGCAACGGGCTCACAGGCATGCGGGAGCGCGTTGCAATTCTGGGCGGCACGGTCACCGCTGAATTCGGGTCCGGCACTCGGCTGCGCATCACAATTCCGGTTACGAGCGAAACCCTAAACGACGCAAGGCTTCCAGTTATGGATAGCGATGCCGCTACCGAAGTGGGCACTGAAGCTGCACGCACGACGGTCGCTGCATGCTGATCCGCGTCATTGTTGCTGAAGATCAGGGAATGGTCCTCGGCGCTCTCGCGGCATTGCTCGAAACGGAACACGACATCGAGGTGATCGCACGTGCGCGCGATGGCAGAGAAGCCGTGGCGATGACGAGCGAGCACAGACCAGACGTGTTACTCACCGACATCGAGATGCCGCACCTCAGTGGATTGGAAGTCGCTGCGGAAGTGAAGCGGCTACGACTTCCAACCCACGTCGTTATTCTGACCACCTTCGCCCGGGCTGGCTACCTGCGTCGCGCGCTCGAGGCCGGAGCTTCAGGCTATCTATTGAAAGACAGCCCACCCGACATGCTCGCCAACGCCGTGCGGCGCGCGTATGCCGGACTGCGCGCCATCGACCCTCAGCTGGCAGCTGAAGCGTGGACCGAGCCCGATCCACTCACCGATCGCGAGCGGCAGGCACTCCGGCTCGCGGGCGACGGCAAGACGAGCGCCGCCATCGCTGCATCGCTTGGCCTGTCGGAAGGGACGGTACGCAACTACATCTCCGAGGCGATGGCGAAGATGCACGCTTCCACGCGGGTAGAAGCCGCGCGGATCGCACGTGAGAAGGGTTGGCTCTGAGCACCCGCGGGACTCGCGCAACTGCATCAGCGTGCGCGTGCCAGAAGTGCGCCTGCTGCATCGTGAACGCTCGGTCAAAATCGGTTCGGGCCAGGAAGGCACGGACTCTATGTAATGCCGAAGTTGAACTGACGAAATGGGCGGCGCCGCCGAACCCCTCCCACACCGCAAGAATATAGCTGGGCGTACGCCTCACCGCAGGGCGGTCCCAATCCATCCGATCGTCACTGAGCCGGGATGATGGATTCCTCGCCGAGCATGTCACTGCGCTCCTGTTCCATCTTGAGGAAGAGGAGAAAGGTGATCTGCTTGGCGTAGTCGCCGTGCGAGGCCCTGGTCACGCAGGGCGTGCGCGTAGTTCCAGACTTTGGAGACGAGCCCAGTGTAATCGTTGCTCAGGCCTCAGGCAGCGTCGGTCATTGCGGCAACTTCACGCGCGATCCTGCGACCGGCCGCGATCTCCGCGCGGCGCAGATCGTACGCCGATTGGAGATTCAGCCAGAACTGCGGCGTGGAGCCGAAGTAGCGCGCCAGCCGCAGCGCGGTATCCGCGGTGACGCCACGCCGCTCGCGCACGATGTCGTTCACACGTGGCGCAGGCACGTGCAGCGCCTTGGCGAGCGCATTGGCGCTCATCCCCAGCTCGACGAGGAAGTCCTCGCGTAGTATCTCGCCCGGATGCACGGGCCGCATGCCGTTCCTGCTCATGACGTTGGCCCCTCAGTGATAGTCTACGATCTCCACGTACTTCGGTCCCTGTGGCGTCCAGACGAAGCAGAGGCGGAACTGATCGTTGATGCGGATGCTGTGTTGTCCCGCGTGCTCGCGCCCGGTGCCACTCCCCGGTCACCCCGCAGTAACCCACGGATCTCGCATCATCCAGCCGCTGTCCGGTGCGAAGAGGAACACCACGCCGCCGTTAGCGAGCTTGGGGAGCAGCCGCTCGGCGCGTGCGGGCTCCATCGCGGGGCATCCCTCGCTGCGCCCCGCTCGCGTTCCCGTCACGTACGGTGCACCGTGGGCGACCACGCCGCGAGCGAGCGCGTTGTCGTTGAATTGGCCCGACACCCCCGCCAGCCTGAGTCCGAGGGCATGGTACGCATCCCCGCCGGAGTGCCCGGTGAAGGGGTAGATCTCCTGCGCAACGTACAGGCCGAGCGACGTCGTGGCCGCGCCGAACGCATTGGAGAAGCGGGTCGGGACCCCTCTCGCGTTCGCCGCCGAGCCTCGGCCGTGCGCGACCATGAAAGGTCCGTCCACGATCTTCAGCGAATCCATCTCGAACACGTAGCCGCGCGGCGTCGAGCTGGAGAGGCCATAATCGACGAAGTAGAGGTACGGCTTCCGTGCCTGGTCCGGGCGAGCGGCGCGGAAGGCGAAGTAGCTCTCGAAGGCCTCCCGCAGCGCGTCCGGATGGCTGAGCGGGCGCACGGCTGACGCCAGTGCCCCGAGCGCGCGTTCCGTGCGCTCCGCGTTTTCGGCGTTGCGCATAGTGGGTGTTACGGCGTGTGTGACGGCCGATCCCACCGCCGGTCCCAACGCCGAGCTCACCGTGCCAGAGTCCGCTCTCGCTAGCTTCGCGGCGGCACGCAGCACCGGACCAGAGTCGGTGGACGCGGAGTGTGCGCTGCCGCTCACGTACAGGAGCGCAGTAGCGGTGGCGAGCACGGTCGGCAGCAGGTTCAGAAACTTGCGGCGTAGGCGGGGAGGGAGCATTGGAGTTTAGGGTAGCACGACTGGTAGCACGACGGGTGACGCGATGGAAGACCGGGCATGCGCGAGTTGTCGGACGCTCTCGGAGAGGGCGGCCGCTGTTTGCTTGTCGTACCCCGGACGGCATGATGGGTCCCTTGCTTGCTCACGGCACGGGGCGCGGGATGGCTTTACCCTGGGTCGTGCCCTCCGACGGCCGACACGGCGGACCGGTGCTGAATCGTCAGCCATGATGACATTTCGGCACTCGTTAGGCAACACGGAGCGGCTTGATCCGAGCGACGTCGTCCTTCACTGCTTGCGATGCGTCCCACAAGTCGACGGCCCGCTGCGCATTCATCCAGAACTCCGCCGTGTTGCCGAACAGCCGCGACAGGCGTAAGGCCATTTCCGGATTCACGGCTCGGCGGCCTCGCAGCAACTCATTGACGGATTGACGTGAGACCCCCGCCGCCGCTGCCAAACCAGCCACACTGAGTGCGTAGTCGGGCAGAAAATCCTCCCGCAACATCTCGCCCGGATGCGTGGGACGTGGCGCTTACGATGTATGAGTTCGCTCGCGCCCGTGGACCTGCCGCGGGAACCTGTTGTCCATAGCCGTCCGCAGATGCAGGTAGGCTAACGCCGGCAGGCAGTAGGCCACAAACGCGAATGATGGCCGGTACTCGCGGCGGAGATCCAATAGTCGCGCCAGAGTGCGACTCGGCCCCAAACGCCGCTGAAAGAAATCGACCTCCTCTTGCAAAGAAGCCCGATGGCCATGATAGCAGAAGAAGCAGTTGTGCACCGAACGCTTGAGCGCACCCATAGCGTATTTCGTCGCATCGGGCAGCAAGGGGAATACAGCCGCACTCAGTAGTATCTGACCAGCGAGTCCGTGGAACGCCTTGAACACTTCGAAGCGGCGAATTGGAGGCAGCTGGACATTGGGGAGCAGATCCTCACCCCAGACCGTAACCGCAGAGCCCACAATGCTCGGGATGACGACTCGGTCCACAAAGATCGCCTGCTGTGGCGGGAGATCCAGGATTCGCGCCACGCTCCCGGAGAGCAGGTCGGCGCGTGTACAGACGAAGAACGAGCGGACATTGGCAGTGACGCGCCGCATGAACGCATCGAGCGAGCTCCGCGGGTGGGGAGAGTCGTCGCGAAAGCCGTGGAGCGCTTCAAGGCGCATCACGTCATCGCGCACCCTGAGCCGGTCGTCGCGGCTCGCGTCGTCAGGGACGACAAGAATAAGATCCACGTCGGAAACAGTTCCCGAATACTCCTTTGAGAAACCGCCCGTTGCGGCACTACCGAACAGGACCACGCTCACCAGCGCGTGTTTACTCGCCCGCTCACTTGTCTGTTCGTTCGCTGCGCACGTGCCGACGATCGCCCCGATGTAGGCCTGAATGCGCGGTGGGAGCGGCGGCTCAGCCTCGCGCACGCTTGAGTAGGAGGACCATGTCCCGTGTGCGCCCCCTCATCATCGCCATCGGACTCATGCCCACCACTTCCCATCCCTGCTCACCGAGCTCGTTGAGCCGGCTCGTCAGCGCGTCTGCGTCCAGCTCCGGCTGGAAAAAATTGGTGACGCGCGAGTCGATCACCATGTACTCCCACCGATTTGACATCGCTCCTCCGCATTTCAGGTGCAGACGCACCGTGCATATCAGGGTGCGACACTCTGCTTCGCAAAATCTGCAAGCACGCCGTATAAGATGCCGTCTGTCGCGCCCTCAGCGCAAATCGTAACTGGCGCTGCAGCCCGCCCATCAAGCCGCGGCGATGGGTGGTTGCATCGGCAGCGGAGCCACATCGCTGCGGTGCCAAGCGTCGCGGCCGGCGATGTAGAATCCAACACCGCTCAGTACGAAGTGCAGCAACAGCAACACCGCGTCGCCGAGGAGCGTCAACTCACCCCACGACCGATGCGCCCAGTCCTGGTACGCGTGCGCACTTCCGGCAGAGTCCAAGCCACCCAGGGCGGTAGCGATACCGATATACCCGTGCGGCAACCAGCAGAGCACCCAGGCCGCGAAGAGGACTACCCACGCACGTCGAGGCTGTGCAGCGGGGGCGAGCACCGCAACGCCTGCGAAGAGCAGTCCGAACGCAACCCAGGTGAAGCCAAACGAGACCGCCCACGCATCCAGGTGACTGCCATATGGATATCGGACGTTGGCAAGATACGGCTCACGAGTCGGGTGCCAGAATCGTGCGACGAAGATGGCACCGGCGAGCACGAGCGGCCAGCCCGCGTGAGCCAGAAGCTGCCACCCGAGCCCTTGGCGAGAGTACTCGCACCGCAAGCTCAGGACGACGGAGAGTACAAGCACGAGTGCCGCGACGATGGTCGCAGTGACGATCAACATGATCCGCTCCGATGTATGATGCGCAAGACGAGTGGTCAGCAGCCTAAGGCACATTGAGCTGCGATCTCACGTTCCACCACTCGTGAGTCCAGCTTTAGGCTGACAGTCGGGTTGATTGTGAAGCTATCTCGTTCTGCATTGTCGTGCAAACTCCATAGGTGTGGATTGTGCGCGGCCGCCGTGTTGGCGAATTGTGATGTAACTATCCAGTCGGACGTGGATACCTGTTGTAAGCATGTACATCAACCGACGTGTGGATTCGCATCACATGTGAATCTTGCGTCGAAGATAGGAATATCCATGGCAACAGTGGCCGTGCCAACAAAGGCTTCTCCGCGTGCAACACTGGTCGCGTTTCCGCGGCATACAGCGATACTGGTCGCGATCTTCCTCGGGCTGGCGGTCGTCGGCGCGGTGTTTCAGAGCCGAGCGCGTTCGCAACCCTCGATGCTGCACGCACATCCTAACGTCATTCCGCTGTATCTCTCTCTTATTGCGGTAGAGTGGGGTCTCGTCTTCTACGTCAACCGCGGTTTGCGCCAGACCGGGACGCCGCTTAGCGAGCTGATCGGCGATTCTGAGTCGGCGCGCCGGCGTGTCGGCACTAACGTGCTGATCGCCGTGTGTTTGTGGGGCGTTTGGATATTGTTTGAGATGGCATGGGATCACTGGCTTGGGCCAGCGCACGCCGCGTCGATTCGGCCTTTTCTAGCGCAGCACACTCTTGAGATACCCGTCTGGCTGGCGCTCTCGGCGAGCGCCGGGTTCGCGGAGGAGATCGTGTTCCGCGGATACTTCCAACGACAGTTCAGCGCGCTCACCGGTAGCACATGGCTCGCGTGGGCTTTACAAGCGGTTCTCTTTGGAGTGTCCCACGGGTATCAAGGAATTGAAGCGTGCGCCAAGATAACCATCTACGGCGCGCTGTTCGGTCTCGTGGCGCTCTGGCGGAAGAGCCTCAGACCAGGCATGATCGCTCATGCGCTGACCGACGCAGTTGCTGGAATATTCTAGGTCCAGCAATTGACATCGTTGATGCCGTACGCACCTCATGACTGATTTGGATGCGCTTTACCGGAAGCATGCGCCGGACGTATTCCGTTTCGCGCTATACCTATCGGGCGAGCGTAGCGAAGCCGAAGACATCACATCGGAGACGTTCGTACGCGTGTGGACATCGGACCAGCCGATCGAGATGCTGACCGTTCGCTCTTACCTGTTCACGATCGCGCGCAACCTGTTCCTCCAAGGGATGCGAAAGAGGTCGCGAGATGTCACACTGGATGAAACGTTGCACGAACCCATACGCGAGTCACGACCGAGTCCCCTCGATGAAATCGAGCGGCAAGGGGAAGTGCGCGCCGTGCTCAGGAAGTTGCAGCGGTTACCCGAAGTGGATCGCGCGGCTGTGGTGATGCGAGCACAGCACGGGATGCCGTATGAAGAGATTGCTCGGGCGCTCGATATCTCGGTATCGGCAGCGAAGGTGAAGGTCCATCGCGCTCGGCTCAGACTGGCGGATATCGGACGAGGATAGAGCAATGGTTGTGGAGGTCAAGAAGGAAAGACTGCTCGCGTCGTTGCATCGCGCTGTAACCATGCGACTCGATAGACGGAAGGAGTATAGGTCATGAACGTGCCACGCGACGTTATTGTCGATCTATTACCGGTGTATCTCTCCGGAGATGCAAGCCCCGCTACGCGCGCCCTCGTTGAAGAGTACCTGAGCCGCGATGCCGAACTCGCGCATCGCGTTCGGCTGCAGCAGACGCAGGACGATGCGAGCGCGGCGCCGGTGTCGCTTCCGCCAGAGATCGAGCTGCGATCCCTCCAGCGGACGCGTCAACTTCTGCGATGGCAGAGGCGCCTGTTCGGCTTTGGGATCGGATTTACAATTCTCGCCCTGTCCAGCGGATTCTCCTTCCGGGAGCACCACCTCAGCGACTTTCATTTTCTTATGCGCGATTACCCTGGCGTGTTCGCCCCGATCATGGCGCTCGCACTCATCTGCTGGATTGCGTACTTCACGATCGTCCGCCGCCTGCGGCTGTCCAGTCACGTGTAGTCCGGTGACTCATTGGCCTCCATTCAAACGCCAAGTCGCGTACCCATACCACACTGCGTACGGAAGGTAGACAAGATACGGCACGAAGATCCAGCCGCTACCATCGTTCAGACGAAACAGGGTGAACCCCAGCCCAAACGCAATCAGTACATACGGCACGTTGAGTAGAAGGCTTCGCCAGAGGTCTTTACGGCGGAAGAAGTAATAGTTCCAGATCGCATTTACGAGCAGCACCAGGATGACGAGCGCGACCGCGGTCTTGTGGCGGGGCGTCCCGAGCCCGCTGCGCAATAGTCTGAACAGCAGCGTGAAGCAGATCGCGTAATAACCAAACCCGATCACGATCCAGATACCGAACGGCGGCGAGTAGCGCGGACGGTGCACCTCGGCCAGGCGCTGCCGAACCCCAGGGCCCGCGAACAGTCCCTCGAGCGTTGCCGCTCCAGCACAGATGGCCAACGCGGTCAGAGCTGTCGCGAGCGGCGGCTCAGCCTCGTGCACGCTTGAGTAGGAGTACCATGTCCCTTGTGCGCCGCCTCATCATTGCCATCGGACTGATGCGCACCACGCAAATCGTAAACGCCGCTGCACGACTGGTTACCTCCTATGCCACAATGGCGACAGCTTGGCAATCTCTCGCGCGTCCGCCGACCGGAGCGCATGCCAGAGATCCCAGTCCGACTCGCAGGATCGGCGAAGCTGCGTATCACGCTATGTATCATAACGGCAGTCGTTCAGCCAGAATAGTCATGTCGAGCACAGCCGCCGCGGCTCTAGCTGAGGTGGGATGGCACGCCGCGGCGCTCAAGGCCAGCGCTACAATGAGCATCGGAGCAGGGCTGCCTCTGAGCATTCGTATCTTTCATTGGCGCCCGTCAGACTAGCGGTTCATATTATGTACATGATTATGGAAGGTTTGGGTGTGCGTCGCGACTCCGTTCCCTCCTCCGCGCCGCGTGCCCGGTACGCCACCAGCGTTGACGTCCCCGAGCCCGTGCCAGCGACGTCGGATGAAATACCGGAGCGGGCGCACACGCACTCGCCTGCGACCGAGGGTGCCGAGGCGGATCGGCTCGCCCTTGCACTTGAGATCGCAGCTCTTGGTCTGTGGGAGATCGACCTCGCCGATGGGACTCTCTCCTGCACAGCGAAGTGCAAGGCAAACGCAGGACTCCCGCCAGATGCACCGTTCGACTATGCGATGCTGCTGGCGGTGATCCACCCTGACGACCGCGTTTCGGTCCAGGGCGCGCTCGAGAACCTTGCGGCGACCGGATCGCCATACGTAGGTGAGCATCGCGTGATCTGGCCAGATGGATCGGTACACTGGATCGCCGCGCGCGGGCGCGCCCACCCCGATGCGACTGGCAAGCCCGGTCGGATGGTTGGGGTGACTCAGGACGTGACCGATCGCGTCACTGCCGCGGAGCAACTCGCCGCGAGCGAGGCCCGTTACCGTCTGCTCGCAGACCACAGCACCGACATGATTTCGGTACATACGCCGGACGGTGCGGCGTCGTACCTGTACGCTTCACCCGCCGCGACGCTGCTCTTCGGCTACTCCCCGGCAGAGCTGATTGGTCGTAGTGCGTATGATTTCTTTCACCCTGACGACCTGCCGGCCCTGCACGACTCCCAGGATGAAGCGATGTCAGGGGTGAGGTTTTCCACCATCACCTACCGGCTCAAGACGCGCCATTGCGGCTACACCTGGGTAGAGTCGACGAGTAGCGCTATACTGGACGCTGCAACCGGGGTGCCGAGTGAGATTATCTCGAGCACTCGTTCCGTCGAAGCGCGGGTTGCAGCTGAGCAAGAGCGCGCGCGAGCGCACGCCATTGCCGATTCCGCTCGGCAAAAAGCCGAGGAGGCGAACCGCGCCAAGAGCGACTTTCTGGCGATGATGAGCCACGAGTTGCGCACGCCGTTGAACGCCATCGCGGGCCACGTACAGCTCATTGAGATGGGGCTGCACGGCCCGGTGACGGAGCCACAGCACGACGCACTCGCGCGAGTCGACCGGGCGCAACGGCATCTTCTGCGCCTGGTGAACGACGTTCTGAACTTCGCGCGGCTCCAGTCGAGTCACATCGAATACGACGTCGGCCCCGTACCGTTGGCCGATGTCATCTCAGATCTGGATCCGCTCATCGGACCCCAGCTGCAGGCCAAGAGCCTCAGCTACACCGTTGATGTACCGCAGCAACGCATCGTCCAGGCGGATCACGAGAAGCTGGTGCAGGTGCTGCTGAACCTCCTCTCCAACGCTGTGAAGTTCACTCCGGAGGGCGGAGCAGTATCCATCCAATGTGCCCAGCGCTCCGACGGAACTGGAGATCCAGCGTGTGTCTTTCTTCGCGTCAGCGACACCGGGATCGGCATCGCGCAGGAGAAGCTGGACGCGATCTTCGAGCCCTTCGTGCAGGTCGATACCACGTCTACCGGCAGAGTAGCTGGAACCGGACTTGGGCTCGCCATCAGTCGTGACCTGGTACGCGGCATGGGCGGCGATATCCGCGT
>JBPCQO010000104.1:0-13058 GCA_050998035.1 Gemmatimonadaceae bacterium
CTTGAGCACGTGGTACCGGAAGATCGTGAGCATGTCGATGCGGCGTTCGGTACGGCTCTGAGAACTCATACCGCGTGGGACTTCACATGCCGGATCCACCGGGCTGATGGTTCCGAGCGCTGGATCATGGGACGGGGCGAACCCGCGGATGATCAAGACGGTCGCCCCGCGCGCCTGCTCGGCGTCGTGCGTGACGTAACCGCTGAGCGGCATGCCGAAAGCGCGCTCCGTGCCGCAAAGGAAGGCGCCGAGGCCGCGAACGTGGCCAAGTCTGACTTCCTGGCGAGCATGAGTCATGAGCTGAGGACACCGCTCAACGCGATCGGCGGATACACGGAGCTGATATCACTGGGAATCCGCGGTCCGGTAACCGAGCAGCAGGCCGAAGATCTCGCCCGCATCCAGCGCAGCCAGCAGCATCTGCTCGGGCTCATCAACGATGTTCTCAACGTAGTGCGACTCGATGCCGGCCAGATCCCATACGATATGGATGACGTACCGCTGGGCCTGGCGATGACGCTTGTGGAGGAGCTGATCCTTCCACAGTTGAAGGCGAAGGGGCTCGCGTACGAGCACGTCCCATGTGATCCTACAATTCTCGTGCGAGCAGATGAGGAGAAGCTGCGCCAGGTTCTGGTCAACCTGCTCACCAACGCGACGAAGTTCACCGATTCTGGACGCATCGACTTCTCCTGCGACGTTGAACCGGACGTCGTTCACATTCACGTGCGGGACACTGGAGCTGGTATACCGGCCGATCATCTCGACAGGATCTTTGAGCCTTTCGTGCAGGTTGCCCGCAAGCTGAACCGGCCCGCTGAAGGTGTGGGTCTGGGGCTCGCGATTAGTCGTGATCTGGCACGCGGGATGGGGGGCGATCTCACGGTGCGGAGTACGGTGGATTCGGGGAGCACCTTTACGCTTACAATTCCCCGTTCGGTGCCAGCCGAGCCGTAGCGCTGCTGTCCATTGTACAGCTCGGCACTCGTGCGCGGCTGCTGGGTAGAAAGTCTCTCAACCCCGGCCTTGCCCGTAATGCCTCTCAGAGCTCCCGTAGCCGCAGCGTTCGTGCTCATGTTCTATCTGGCGGCGCCGGCCCGTGTGAGCGGCCAACTATCACACAGCCGGATCACTGCCAGTGACATAGCGCGCGGCATCAGCATCGGGCGAACCGTGGTGGACATAGCGCGGCGATCGCGTTCACCTGCACGGCGCAGTGGAAGTGGCGTACCACCAAGCACCGGTGGCGGAGTACACCGCACGTCCGGCTCGCGGACTGCACGGCTGGTGATCGAGTCGGGTGAGGAATTTGTGGGCGTGCCGTACGTATGGGGCGGAACATCTCCCGCCGGCTTCGATTGCTCGGGGTTCGTGCAGTATGTGTTTCGCGAACACGACGTTGCACTCCCTCGCACATCACGGCAGATGGCACACGCCGGCAGACCAGTAAGTCCTCACATTGCCGATCTTGTTCAGGGCGATCTGATGCTCTTCTACGGGCGCGATCATGCGGTCATCGATCACGTCGCGATCTACGCCGGAAACAATCGCATCCTGCACTCCAGCTCCAGTGGGCACGGCGTGCGCTACGACGACCTGAGCACCAAACGTGGACACTACTTTGTGACCCACCTCGTGGCGGCACGGAGGGTAACAGAAAACGGTCGATCGCTCGTCGATCCGCTGTCGTGGATCAACCGTGTGGCTCCGTTCGATCATCTGGACCCGCCAGACGATGCTCCACCGCCACCACCTGCTCCGCGCGAGCGGTTCTAGCGTTCAGATTGCGGCGTGGTAGCAGCGAAGATCGTGCTGGGATTCGTGCGCGGCTGCGCGCGTGTCACCAGCGACACCATGACGATGACGACGATGTTCACCGCCAGCGCGACGATCCCGACGTTGAGATCCTTTACTACTTGCGGCGCAGACGGAACCAGCGTGGCCACGGATGCGCCTGAGAAGGTGACGAATGCCACAGTGATCTCACCGGCTACGATTCCAGCACACGCGGCCATCGCGCTCACGCGTGGCTCGCGGCCGAGCGACAGCACCAGTGCCGGAAAGAGCTGCGTCACAACGCTGTATGCCATGAGCAGTAGCGCGACCAGCGCCTGACCACCGCGAAGTGTGAGTAGCACGGCGATCAATGCGAGTACCGGCACGAGGGCACGCGCCAGAATGCCGACAGTATGATCGCTGGCCGTTGGAACAATTGCGCGATACACGTTCTTCGCGAGGATCGTCGCGGCGGTGATGAGGATCATCGATCCTGGAACGAGTGCGGTGAGTAACCCCGCGCCGCCGATCAGGCCAACCGTCCACGGACCGAACGTCTGCTTGGCGATGCGGAAGAGCGAGAGATCGGCATCAGCCCCTTTGAGACCGGGCACGGTGAGCGTTGCGGCGAAGCCCACGAAGAATACGAACAGGATGACGAGCTGGTACAGCGGGAGCACGACGGCGTTCTTACGAAATACCTGCTCGTTGCGCGCCGTGAAGACGCCCGCAAAGAACTGCGGCCACGTGTAGAAGCCGAGTGACGTGAGCAGGACCGTTGAGATGAACCACGCCGGGCTCATTCCGGCGCCGGGCAGGGTGAGGAATCCGGGCTTGGCGCGCGCGATTACCTCGAACATCGTGCGATAGCCACCGTAGTAGTGCCACGGGAGATAGATGCCGATCACCAACGCGACGACGAGAATCATCACATCCTTGAGCGCAGCGGTCCACGCAGAGCCGCGCACGCCGGAGATGACGACGTATCCGATGAGCGCGACCGTTCCTGCCCATACGGCGGTTGTCGCCGAGATCGCGCCGTATGACGCTTCTGATACAATTATGCCGAGCCCCTTGAGCTGCAGCACGAGATACGGGATCAGCGCCGCAACACTCACGATGGAGACGAGCACACCGAGTGCGCGGCTATCGTACTTGGCCACGAAGAAATCTGCCTGCGACACGAGTCGTCGGGCCTGCGCGTAACGCCACACTGCTGGCAGCAGAAAGTACGACAGACTGTATGCGAGCGCACCGTAGCAGAGTATGTACAGGGCCGGCGCTCCCTTGCCGTACGCCCATCCACTCCCGCCCAGAAACGTGAAGGTGGTGTAGATCTCGCCTGCCATGAGCAGGAAGACGAAGATGCTGCCGAAGCCACGTCCGCCAACACTCCACTGCTCCAACGTCATCACATGACCGCGTCGCGCGAGCAGCCCGAGCGTTATTGCTATCGCGAATACAACGCCGAGGATCGTGAGCGATGCCGTCATGAATTCATGTCATGTGCAGCATCGTTTGCGCGATCGAGCACCAGAATCAGCCCCATGATTGCCGACGTGGCGATGACCCACCCCACCAGCCACGCGAAGAGGAACGGCAGACCGAGCACGAACGGATACACACGGTTAGCGAACGGGATGCCGCCGAGCATCCCGACAGTTGGTAGAACCGCCAACCAGTGATACGCCCGCCACTGCTGTCCGCGTCCCGGCACATCGACCGCCTCGATCACCGGCTCGTCATTCATCACACCTCGTGCCCGCCGTTGGAAGCTCCGCCCAGGAGCTCCATCGCCGCGGCGACAAAAATGCGCGTGCCATAATCCAGCGCGCGTTCATCGAGGTCGAAGCACTCGTGATGGTGTGGGTGCACGATACCACGCTCCTCGTTGCGAGCACCGATGAAGAAGAACGATCCCGGTACGCGCTGCTGATACGCGGAGAAATCCTCGCCGCCCATGGTTGGTTTCGCCTCGACGAGAGCCTCCGCACCGATCGCGCGAACGACCGCGCGTCGCAGCAGCTCGCTCGCGCGTTCGTCGTTGATCACCGGGCGATAGCCGCGCTCATAATTCCATGTATAGCGCGCGTCATGTGCCGCCGTGACACCGGCCACGATCCGCTCCATGATCTCCGGGATCTGGGCCCTGAGCGCCGGATCGAAAGTGCGTACTGTCCCCGCGATTGCGACCGAGCCCGGAATCACGTTGGTGGTTGTCCCACCGACAATGCGCGTTACGGAGACGACCGCCGACGCGAGCGGATCCACGTTGCGCGAGACCACGTGCTGCAGGTTGGTCACGACTTGCGCCGCGACGACGATCGAGTCCACAGTCTGGTGCGGCATCGCCGCGTGGCCACCGGCACCCTCGATGGTGATGCGAAACGTATCAGGGGCTGCCATGAGCGCACCGGTGTTGACTGCGACCTCGCCGAACGGAAGCTGCAGCCAGAGATGCGCGCCAATCACGAGATCGACGCCATCGAGCACGCCCGCACTGACCAGCTCCTCCGCTCCTCCCGGATACAGCTCCTCGGCGTGCTGAAAAATAAATCTCACCTCGCCCGCCAGCTCGTCGCGCCTGGAGCTGAGTACGATGGCAGCGCCGAGTAGCATGGACGTGTGGCCGTCGTGGCCACACGCGTGCATCACACCCTCGTTCTGCGAGATGAAATCGTGTGTGGTCCGCTCACTGATCGGGAGCGCATCGATGTCCGCGCGAATGGCGAGCACCGGGCCCGGGCGCGAGCCCACCAGCCGCGCAACCACGCTCGTCCGGGTGGGGCGCGTTATTTCCAGTGAACCGAATCCGGCCAGCGTGTCGGCGATGAACTGGGAAGTATGCTCCTCCTCAAACGATAGCTCGGCGTGTTGATGCAGATAGCGCCGCCAATCAATGACGGACTCCCGGACCGAGTCCGCTGTTTCGTGGGTCATGGCAGTAGACAATCAAGCTCCTGATGAGGAAAGTCGATCTTGCATGGCGCGGGGCGCGAGCGGTAGACCGGCTCGCACCCGGGGAAGGATAGCTCCTACCTCACAGTCCCACAGCTATACGCGCGTAGTAGAACGCACCGTTGAACCCGAAGGGCGACAGACCACTGTATACGAAGATACCGCCCGTGGAATTGGCGGCGATTATGCGGTCAGGATACACGTTGAACACATTGTCCACGCCGCCGGTGAGCGTGACGCTCCGCGGTAGCCGATAGGAGAGCGCGGCATCGGTAATCCACTTCGCGCTAAAGGTCTGGTCGTTGGCCGGAGTTGTGGCGAGCGACGTGACCGAACCAAACCGCGCCTCCGACAATATCAGGCCCAACCGCTGGAAGTCGTAGTTTGCGTTCAGGCGCAGGTTATCGTGCGGCTGAGCGGCCTGCGTGAGACCGAGCTGCGTCCGGTCGAAGAGCACCGCCTGGTACTTTGCCAACTGCGGCGGCGTGGAGTCCACGTGGGTCACGCGCGTGTAGTTGTGGTTGTAGCTACCGGTGAACCGCAGCGTTCCCGCATTGCCAAAATCAGCGCCGGTCTGCAGCACCAAATCAACCCCCTCGGTGCGCGTATCGATCGCGTTGGTGAAGAAGCGACCACCATTCGCTCCCGCAAAACCGGCGTTCTGCAGCAGCGCCTGGATATCCGCCCCGATGAAGTTGCCGGAGAGGACGACCCGATGCGAGATGTCGATCTTGTAGTAGTCGGCGGTGAACGACAGGTTGGAGTTCGGCTGTGCCGTGACGCCCGCGCCGTAGTTGTGCGAGATCTCCGGCCGCAGCGGTTTGGCGCCGAGCGTCTGCGCTTGTGGGCTCGTAACGGGGAACGTGCGGATGTCGAACGGTGTGTTCACTCCGTTCACAATGATGAAGTTGGTGGAGGTGGTCGAGAAGTATTCCTGCCCGAGCGACGGCGCTCGGAACCCATTGCTCAGCGATCCACGGACCGCATATCCCTTGATCGGCTCGAAGCGCATCGCGATCTTGCCCGTCGCGGTGCCGCCAAAGTCGCTGTAGTGCTCCGCCCTTCCCGCGATGTCGATCAGCAGCGCCTGCACGGGATTGGATGCGAGATCGACGTATCCCGCGAAATTGCTGCGCGACACGCTCTGCGCATCACTCGGCCGGAAGCCAGGGAAAACCTGCGACCCGATAGCCGCGATGTTGCCCTTGTGGGGACCGTCCAGAATGGGGACTCCACCACCAACATACGACGCCGGCTCGCCCGCCTCGATTCCATAGTGGTCGCGCCGCGCCTCGCCACCCCACGCAAAGCTCAGCGGCTGCGCCCATCCGATGTTGAAATTCCGCTGCACGTCGAGCGTCGTAGTCCACTGATCGAACAACATGGTGCCGGCGTAGAACGTGGTAGGCGTGCTGGTGCCCATCGACACGTTTGCGCTGTGGTCCACGTTGTAGCGGAAGCTATTCCGCCCGAAGACGCTGCCCAGATCCCAGTTCCAGCCGGATAGCGATCCCTTGCCGCCGCCCGCGAACGATCCATCCCAGATGTGGCTTTCGATCAGCGGGAGAAAACCGTTCGGGTAGATGGCGCGAATTGTACGATCGTCGTTGGGACGGCGAAAGAAGCCAGCCGCGAGACCGTTCACGTACGACAGTCCGCCGAATGAGTAGAGCTGCACGCTGTCGGCGAGCGGAATCGCGAGATTGAACATCCCCGAGCCGCCGCGAATCTTGGGATCGCCCACCCAGCTGTTGAGCGGGTTGGCGAACGCGGGATCGCCGATGCGCGGGTCGCCTGCAAGAAACTGGACGCGTGAGTCAGGGCCCGCACGGTTGGTGCTGTCGCGGTGGCGCCACTCGCCGCTCAGGTTGAGGTATCCATGCCGGGGCATCGGAACGCTGTAGCTCCCGTCCACCACCGCGGTGCGACCGTCCGACTGATTTGCCTGCCCGACCTGCGCCGAAATCATCCCCGGCGCGGTTGTCTTCAGGATGATGTTGATGACGCCAGCGATTGCGTCCGAGCCATACTGTGCAGCCGCGCCGTCGCGCAGGATTTCTATATGATCGATCGCACTCGGCGGAATGGCGTTGAGATCCACCGCCATCGATCCACGGCCAACGCTGCCGTTGATGTTGACGAGCGAACTGGTGTGGCGCCGCTTGCCGTTCACGAGAACGAGCACCTGATCGGCGTTGAGGCCGCGGAGCGTAACCGGACGGATGTGATCCGTGCCATCGGTCACTGTTGGGCGCGGAAAGTTCACCGACGGCGCGAGCAGCTCAAGGATCTGACTCGTCTCGGTTCTTCCGCTCTGCGTGATCTCAGCCGACGTGAACACATCCACTGGCGCAGGCGCCTGGATGGCGGTGCGATTGGGCTGGCGTGTTCCGGTAACAACTATCTGATTCAGCGCGGCCAGCGCGCGTTTCAGCTTGAAGTCGTGCGTAAGTCGCTGACCGTCGAGCAGGACCACACTGTCGCTTGCCATCTCATATCCGAGATAGCGTGCGCGCAGCATAAAGTGACCGGCATGAGCGCTGAAAAGATAGTGGCCGTCCGGCCCGGTGATCGCGCCGGACTGCGTTCCCGCGAGCGATATGGTCACGCCCTGGATCGCACCCCCCGTGTTTGCGTCGGTCACGGTTCCGCTCACCGTCGTCGTCTGCTGTGCACCGGCCTGTGCGGAGACGATGAAGATGGCAGCGGTAAAGATCGTGGTACATGCGGCGGCGCTGATGCGCTCGAGGAATCCGAGACTGCTTCTCACATTGACGCTCATTGCGTCCTCCAGCAGGGTGGGAAAGCCAGGAGCGAGCTATGGCAAGCGTGTGTAGAAAAGGTGCTTTGATTTAATAATGTACGACCCGCAGCGGAGCACGCAAACGCACGAATGCGAGGGACGGGACGCTACTGGGCGCGAGTGAGATGCTTACTCGCGCCCGGTACGTTGGACCCGGGAATCAGACCTTCGCCACGGCTCCTCGAACACCATAGAACGCCTGCGCCAGACGCCCGATGGATCGGTTGTAGTACAGGATGAGTAGCAGTCCCAACGCCGCGACGGCAAACAGGACCAGATTGAACCCGCCGCCGAGGCCGGCCCAGGTGAGGCCCACGGCGAGGGCGAGGGCGCTCGCCACATGCCCGACAGCTGTGTAAGCGTTGGCCGGCACCAGCTCCATCGGCTGATCGAAGCTGAGGCGTGCTACCTTCGCCGCCCTATAAAAGAGCGGGAAGCCGGCCAGCCCGAGCAACGCGAACCGCGGTAGCGCACCCGCGACAACGAGCAGTATCAGCGCCAGCGCGGCGGCCCCGACAATCACCGGGTAAGCCACACTCGCCCGGCGCTGGCCCAAGCGCACGACAGCCGTCCGCTTTGACACCTCGTCATCGCTTGCCGCGTCCTGGAATCCGTTGATGAACAGCACCAGCGCGATGAGCACTGATACGGGCACCGACGCCGCGAGCGCGACCAGCGGAACCGTCCCCATTTGCACGTACGCGGTGCCGCAGACGATCCCCACCCCGAACGCGAGCGCGACTGCCAGTTCGCCCAGTCCACGATTGGCGAGCCGGACCGGCGCTCCGGTATAAGCAAAACCGATAGCTAGACCGGCTAGTCCGAACAGAAGCACGCTCGGCCGACCTGCAATCGCGAAGGACACGCCGATAGCGGCGCTCAGCACCCCGAAGGCGAGCATCGCGACGAGCAGGTCGCCACGCGTCGCGAGGCCACGCTGCAGCACGCGCGAGCCGCCGGTGAAGCCCAGGATCGCTGTACGATTCTTGTCGTCGGCACCGGTGAGATGGTCGTCCAGATCGTTCTTGATGTTGGTGCAGGCCTGAAGTGCCACGGCCGCGACCAGGGTGAGCAGTGCCCAGCCCCACTGCACCTGTCCGGTCGCGGCGAACGCAGCAGCCACACCCACGGCGACCGATGCTGCACTCGCGTTGAGAGTTGGCCAGCGCACTATCTCCTTCCACACGCCCAGCCTGCGCCGCAGCAGTGCGCCGTCGCCAGCCTGATCGGCTGCATTATCACCGAAATCCAGAATCGATGGCGGACGGCCGGCCACGATCTCGCCGAATACACGGTGCTTCATGAAGCGCGGCGTCACCCGCACGAAGGCGAGCAGATCCGTCTGCCCCACTGAGTCGAGGTACTGCACAATGGAAGACGTGCGCATCGTGGCCTGCTTCGCCCGCTCCCGCTCGGCGGGATCGCGCACAACGTCGGCGCGGCCAGTGACCTCCATCTCCCAGCTCGTGTGCTCCTCGCCCGTGGGGGACTCGTGCAGGAGGAGTGCGACCTCGGGCCGGGTGCTCATTTCCCGAATTTTGGGGTCTGTCTTCATCGACGCGAGATACACCAGCGGGCGGGCGGTCTCATCGTCAGGGAGCCACGCACCTGGGTGCATCATCCGCACGCGAACCTCCTCACCGGCGTGGGTTCCGACGGCGACGCGCCCCGCGGTGAGCAGCGCATCACGGATGCGGCGGCGCGACTCGTCAAGAGTCGTAGGCTGCGGAGGGGAAAATTCGCTCATCAGACGGTTGCCCGGCGTGGATGGTACAGGAGTTCGGTGCGACGCCAGACATGGCGCCGCATCATACCCGCAATTATACCCTGCAGGGAGGCCGGGAACGAGCGCCTCGGGCATTGCCAGGGCGCCTCAATTCCAACGCGAGTAGGCGTGAAATCCTGATCCTCCGCTACTGCCCTTCCGGGAAGTCCGCCCCGACGGTGGTCTCCTCCCACGCATCGAAGTTGCTGCGCAGCAGATCCAGCTTGTAACGACCCCCCTTGAGGGCCGCCTTTCCGAGCAGCAGGTGCAGTGGTGGATTGGGCGACTCCACGGCCTTAACTATTGCATCTGCCGCGCGCACAGGATCCCCGGGCTGACTCCCGCTGTACCCTCGAATGGTGCGTCGGTTGGCACCGGCTGTCTCGGCGTAATCGGCGATCTCGTTCGGCGCCTCGTTTGCCGAGCGACCTGCCCAGTCGGTGCGGAAACCACTCGGCTCTACCACGGTCACCTTGATTCCGAGCGGCGCGACTTCCAGGGCCAGTGCTTCCGAAAGCCCAACCACGGCGAACTTGGTCGCGTTGTAGAAGCCGACGGCGGGGAAGGCACGGATGCCGCCCACCGACGAGATGTTAACGATGTGGCCAGACCGACGCTGGCGCATCCCCGGAAGCACCGCCTGCGTCACCTTTGCAAGGCCGAAGACGT
Source organism: Gemmatimonadaceae bacterium (assembly GCA_050998035.1). Classification (GTDB taxonomy): domain Bacteria; phylum Gemmatimonadota; class Gemmatimonadetes; order Gemmatimonadales; family Gemmatimonadaceae; genus Fen-1247. The sequence goes on from JBPCQO010000104.1 coordinate 9,972, forward strand.
TGACCTCGAACATGCGCCGCACCTCTACGTCCTCGCTCTCCTCGATCGCGCCGAAGTAGCCAATGCCGGCGTTGTTCACCAACACGTCTATTCGGCCGAATGCCGCATCGGCCGCACGCGCCGCCGCATCTACCTCGGCAGGATCGGTCACGTCCAGCTGGAGCACCAACGCCCGGTCGCCATGCCCTTCGGCGATGTCACGCACCGCGTCAGGAGTGCGCGCCGTGACGACCACGCGATAACCGCGATCGAGCACCGCGCGCGCGAGTTCTCGCCCGAAGCCGGTGGAACAGCCGGTGATGAACCACACTGGTGTATCTGTACTTGAGTCTTGTTGCTGCGCCATCTTGGTTTTCGGTAGGATAGGTATTTTTGGCTAGTGCAGCGTGTACAGATACGCGGCCATGTCGCGCGCCTGACCGTCCGTAACGCCCATGTTCGGCATCGCTGAGCCTGGCTCGATGGACTGCGGGACCGTCAACCATGTGATGAGACGCGCGGGATCATTCGGTACCTCGCCGGCTATTATCCTGCGCTGCGACCAGTGATCGAGCGGGGGGCCTACCATTCCGTTTGCCCCGCGCACGCCAGGGATGGAATGGCATGAGCCGCAGCCATATTCAGCGATCGTGGTGCGACCGCGCGTGGCGTTTCCATCCTCGACGTATTGTTCTGGCGTAGTCTGAGGCGCCCCGGTACCGCAAGCCGCTACGCCGGCGATCACGGTGGCCACAGCCAGGCGCAGTAAGGGGCGCGTAATCGCGCGCCGAATCTGGCGCAGAACGCGGTGAACCTGTCGACCCATGGTCATCTGGCAACCTCAAGGCGCGGGACCGAATTGCGCACTCGCGCGGTTCGGGGCGCGGCGTTGGTGCTCCGCTCGTCGGCCCGCATCCACTGCATGAACAGCAGCGCTGCCGCCGCGATGTATATGAAACCCGCCGGTATCCACATGATGAGCCCCGCGAGCTGCTGGTCGCCGAGCAGCGTCACGCCCCATGCGCGAGCACCCGCAGCGTGCGCTGGATACCACGGTGCGCGCGCGAACATCAGCACTGCACCGAGCGCTCCGCTCTGCATCAATGTTCCGCCGATCAGGAGTATGGCGGCCGGATAACTGACGCGACGGCGCCCCACAGGCTGTGCCACGACCCACCAGAAGAGAAGCGCCGTTCCGAAAAAGGACAGGTGCTCCAGTGCGTGTACAAATGGGTTGCGCAGAGCCGTCTGATACGGGGCCGGAAAATGCCAGAACCAGAGCGCGACAGTGTGGAGCGCGAAGACGACAACTGGCGCGGTCGCGACGTAAATAACCGCGCGCGCCACTGCGTGCCTGTGCCACCAGTCGCCCACGCGACGGCGGGTGGACCGTGGCAGTGCCCACAACATCGGAAGCAGTGGCGCACCGAGCACGCACAACGGAGCCGCAACGAGTATCAGCAGCAGATGCTGGACCATGTGCACACTGAAAAGTGAATCCGCCAACGCATCGACTGGCGACACGAGCGCGATGAATAGAGTGAACACTCCAGCCGCGAAAGACACCGCCTGCAGTCGTGTAACACCGCGCCCCGTTCCGGCGTGCCGCCACAGTGCACGCACACCGATCGCGTACCACGCTGCCGGGATTGCAATGAGCAGCAGCTCCACGGGGCCACCTTCCCACTGGGTCCAGACCGACTCTGCTGTCATCCGCAGAACGATGGAGGAACGATGAACACCGCAATTATCCGCAGAATGATGCCGAAGGAGAACAGCGCACATGTTACCAGCCCAGCACGCGCCATGAAGCGGCGCCTGTCAATGTCGGTGTCTCCGAGCCCGGTGTCGTGCCCCAACGCAGCCGATGCGCGCCATGCTGTCACCCCACCGGCAACGGCGATGAGGAGCATTACTATCCCCACGACGGTCAGGATCACTCCCACCCCACTCCAGGTGCGGAACGTTCGGCCGACCAGCGCCACGCAGTAATCCTGATGCACGGCGATACTGGTCAACGCATCGACAGACCATGCGGCTGGTGGCGCAAATACCGAGAACCAGAGCGCACCATTCCCAGCTCCGTTCGGGAAGGTCGCAACAGTGCGCCGCTCCACGGCGGGATTCGCCGCGGCGTACACGCGCGGATCAGTCATGCCTTCACCTGCATCAAGACCCGAATCAGAATCCGCATCAGATCACCGGGACGATCTCACCACAGACGCGGCGAGAGATAGAGGGAAGCGAGTAGCGTGAGCCACACCGCATCCACAAAGTGCCAGTACAGCGCGCTGTTGGAGACGGCTTCGTGCCGCTCGCCGTCAAAGTGACCCAGCCATGCACGCACCTGCACGAACAGGTTCATCAGCAACCCCACAGCCACGTGCACTCCGTGGAAGCCCGTGATCGTGATGAAAAGCGAATCGTACGCGCTGGTGGTCCAGCTCGTATCACGATTGGCGTACTCCGTTGCCTGGATCAGCAGGAACGCAACGCCGAGCACAAAAGTGAGCGCGAAGCCGATCTTCAGTCTGGTGACGTTGCCGGCCTTGATCCCCTTCTCGGCCCACCACGTCGTGACGCTGCTGGTGAGCAGCACCGCCGTCATGATCAGTGGGCGCGTGAGTGGAACGTACTTGCCCCCCTCGGCGCTAAACGCGTCGACGCTTCCCCGCAGAAAGAAGTAAGCAGCCAGAAAGCAGGCGAACAGCATCCCTTCCGTGGCGCACAGCCACACCATTCCCCACCAACCCGGTGCTCGCGAACCAGACAGCGTATCGCTGAGCGATCCGTGACGCAGCCTCGCCCGGGTGGACAGGTCTGAGCGCTCTACATATGCGCCCGTGCTCATGCGCGCAACCGCGGTGCGGGGTACGTGCCCGGCTTGGGCCACAGCCAGCCCGCGATCGAGATGAGCGTGATCGCGCCGGCGATTGCTGCCCACACCGGTGCCTTGAACAGTGCCGCGACGAACGCACCCGTGAGCGCGAGTGAAAGTATCAGCGGCCAGATGGTATCCTCGGGGAGCCGCAGTATCGCTTGCGGATCGGCGTCGAGCAGCGTCGTCTCGAGCGTCTCTTTCCCATCATCGAGCACACGCCACGGACG
>JBPCQO010000279.1:0-16908 GCA_050998035.1 Gemmatimonadaceae bacterium
ACGTAATTTAGCTCGTGGGTCCTACCTCTTGACACCGATTCTGGTGGGGATAGATTCGACCCCGCGCCACATCCGGGCAACGCAAACGCGTGCACGGACCCGGGCGATCACCCTCTGAACCTCTCTAAGGAGATTCTCGTATGAAGCGCCTGGCCCTTGTCGCCGTCGCAGTACTCGCAGTTGCCGCTTGTGGGAAGAAGGATGAAGCCGCGACGGACACCACCATGCCCGCAGCAGCCGCAACCACCACCACGCCGATGACTGACACGTCCATGAAGATGATGGACACGTCGATGAAGATGAATGACACGTCCAACAAGATGATGTCCGACACGATGATGAAGACGTCGAAGGACACCATGATCCACGCCAAGAAGACCACCACCGTCACGAAGAAGCCGTAGTTTCGGCTGCTCGCTGTAGGGTAGTGCTGTAGGGTAATAAAGCAAAAGGCGCGATCATTCGATCGAGCCTTTTGCTTTTCCCATCACCATGGCTTCAGTACCGCCGCCTTCCCACCGTACATCCAGCGCGGCACCATCGTCAATCTCGCGCCGTACCATCCCGATCCCGATTACGCCCTCGGTGTCACTGCGCGCCCGGCTGCGAACTTCTCCGACACTCCTGTGCTCCGCATCGGTGAGCGTGGCGCCTTCGGGCGGAATCACGTCGCCAGTGAAGTTGAGACGACGCAGCGTACGATTCACATGGCCACGGAAATGGATCCGCGCCACGGTCTCCTGGCCCACATAACAGCCTTTCGTGTACGACACGGCGTGCAGCGCCTCGAGGTTGGCTTCCTGCAGCAGCGTGGAATCGTCCATGTCCACCCCCCACTCCGGCGTTCCAGCCTCCACGCGCAGCATCTGCCACATGGACGCATCACTCAGCGTCGCACCCCGATCGTGGAGCTCGTCCATGACCGGCTGCACCGCGTCACGCGGCACGATCAGGTCGAATACATCCCACAGGTCGGCGCCGAGTGCGCGGGCTCTTAGAACCGTTACGCTTGCGGAGCCGATCTGCGCCTTCAGATGGCTGTGCACAAGTAATCCCGTCAATGATTCCATTTGGAGACCCGTAACGCCGGCCAGCAGCTCCATCGCCCCGGGCCCGACGAGACTCACGTTACCGGTGGTCTCCGATACGTCGCGCTGCGTCGCGAAACGAGGGTTAACATACTTCCCAAGCATGCCGCGCAGCCCCTCTGCGGCACGCGCCGATGTGTCCAGCAGAAGCCCATCATCCAGCATCAGAATGCGCAGATCCGCTATGATCTTGCCCTTTGCCGTGAGCGCTGCAGCGTACTCGCCCTGACCACGCTTGAGCATCGCCACGTCATTCGTGACCAGTCCGTTCAGAGTCGCGACAGCCTGCGCACCCGTTACCTCGATGCGAGCACGATCCGAACGGTCAAAGAGAAGCGTAGGAGGCATCCAGTAAATCTACCGGATGCACCACCCGCGCCCGCATGTCGGCCCTCAGCAGCCCCGCGCCAATCTGCATGAGGCACCCGGGGTTGCCGGTCGCAACGAGCGATGCGCGTGTGGCCCGGATGTTGTCCAGCTTGGGCGCGAGCACGGCGTCGGACGTGGCCGGCTCAAGCAGGTTGTAGATGCCCGCACTGCCGCAGCACTGGTCCGAGTCGCGCAACGGAATCAGCTGTATGCCGGGAATCGCACCCAGCACCGCGAGCGGCGGCTCCGTTATGCGCTGCGCATGCTGAAGGTGACACGGCGCGTCGTACGTCACATTGAACGAGATGTAGCCACCAGGCTCCGGCCCAACAGCTGCCAACAGTTCGGACACGTCGCGAACTCTGGATGACACGACACGCGCTCGCTCGCCCCATTCCGCGTCGCCCGCGAGAAGATGCCCGTACTCCTTCATTATCGCGCCGCACCCGGCAGAATTGGTGACGACGAAATCGGCTCCAGATTGCTCGAACGCCGCAACGTTCTGGCGAGCCAGCTTGCGCGCTGTCTCCAGCTCTCCAGCGTGCGCGTGTAGCGCGCCGCAGCATACCTGGCCGGGCGCCGCCGCCATTTCGTATCCGTTGTACGTGAGCACACGCTCAGTCGCGCGATTGGTGCCGGTGAACAGGCCTTCCATCACGCACCCCGTGAGCAGCGCGGCCGACCCGTTGGCTCCGTCACTAGTCGGCGAATAAATACCGCGCTCAAGCGGACTGTCGGTGGACGTGAGCATCGCCATCGCAAACCCCAACCGGCCCGGCAATCCCGACAGTAGCGAGGGGATAGGAGTCGCCGCGAGCAATCGTGCGCCCATCATCATTGCACGTAGCGCGAGCGGATGCGCAAACACCCAGAGCAGCGCGGCCGCGCTGAACGATGGCGCGCGACCTCCGCGCAACGTCGCGCGCGTCGCCTCCAGCAGACGGCCATACGGCACCCCGGACGGACACGCGGTCTCGCAGGCGCGACACCCCAGACACCGGTCGATGTGCGTGCGCAGGTCGGTGTCTTCCGGCGGTAGCGTGCCGTCCACCAGCGAGCGCATGAGCACCAGCCTCCCGCGCGGAGAGTCGTTCTCGTCTTCGAGCGCCAGGTACGTCGGGCACGCCTGCAGGCAGAAGCCGCAGTGGACGCACGCATCCAGCCCCGACTGCTCCAGAGCGAGCGGCGTCATCGGCGCAACGCATTGTTCAATCGGTTGTGCGGTCACTGCGGGTAACGCCGATCTGGTCAACATTCCTCCCCCATAATTCCCGGGTTGAGCACCGAGCGCGGATCGAAGCGCAGTCTGATCGCGCGCGACAGCTTCGGGTTCACCAGTACCGGCTCCCTGAATCCGTATTCACTGGTGACCGTCCTGCGCATGTGCTCCATCGAGCCCTTGCTCATACCCCGCGACCGTACTCTAAGTGTCACTTCCGTGATGACGCCGAGTGTGCCCCATGCGCCAATCATGAGGCGCGTGAGGTCGAAACCGGCAACGTTCTTCACCACCCGGCCACCCGGTTTGATGATGTCACCATTACCCGTGACCGCCGTGATGCCCAGGACCTGATCGCGCGGCGTTCCGAACAGCGCCGCCGACGGACCGTACGAGCATGTCGCCACCGTCGCGCCGATGGTGCCGTCCGGACCGCCCGCGGGATCCAGCGCGAGCCATTGTTCATGTGATCGCAGCGCCTCGCTGATCTCGCCGATTGTAGTACCCGCGCGTACCGTGATCGTCAGATCTCCCGGCGTGTACGCGACGATTCCGCTATCCTCCGCCAACGACAGCTGACGGGTCGCCGTTACCCGGTGTCCCGCATCCAGCCACGCGCCGCGACCCACTATCCTCAGCGACTCGCCACGTTCTGCGGCATCGCTGATGGCCGCAGCTATGTCAGCGTCGCCGCGCACCGGTACTGATCGCGGTACCAGTTAGATCAGTGACATCAGCCACATCACCTACAGCCGTCGCGGCACCGCCGCGCCCCGCGAGCGTGGCGTGCCACTCCCGGCATGAGTGTACAGGAACCACCTTGCCCGGATTGGCTCTCCTGTCAGGATCGAACACTCCGCGCACGTCACACATTGCCGCCAGCGTCGGCTCGTCGAACAGCGACGTCATGTAGCCAAGCTTGTCCAGTCCGACGCCGTGCTCACCCGTGATGCTCCCGCCCGCGTTAATGCACGCGTGCATGATCTCGCTCATCGCTTGGTGTACGCGTATTGCCTCGTCCGGATCGTTGGCGTCATAAGCGATATTCGGATGCAGGTTGCCGTCGCCCGCGTGGAACACGTTGCACACGGTCAGGCCGTGCGCGTCGCCGATCGCGTGGATGCGCGCGAGCACATCGGGGAGCCTGGTGCGCGGAATTACAGCGTCCTGCACCACCAGATGCGGCGCCATCCGTCCCATCGCGCCGAACGCCTTCTTGCGGCCCTGCCACAACCGCGCGCGCTCAATCGCGTCGCTGGCCACGCGGATCGTTCGCGCGCCGGCCTCCACGCACAATCTGCGCACGGTCTCCGTCTCCTCGTCCACGCTGGCCGCGGTGCCGTCCACTTCGATCAGCAGTATTGCGGCCGCATCGGCGGGATACCCCGCGGCGTATGCCGATTGCTCCACCACCCGGATCGACGCATTGTCCATGAACTCGAGCGCCGCCGAAACCACGCCCGACGCCACGATCGCGGATGTCGCGCGCGCCGCCGCATCCACGCTGGTGAAATCCGCGAGCACCGTTCGCACCATCTGCGGCCTGCGCGTGAGTCTCGCCGTGATGTCCAGCGCAATTCCGAAGCACCCCTCCGAGCCGATGAACGCGCCGAGTAAATCGTAGCCCGCCATCGTATCATCGAGCGCATTCTTATCGGCGCCGAGCTCGACTATGTCGCCGTTGGGGAGAATGACCGTCGCCGCCAACACGTGGTTCAGCGTCACGCCATACTTGAGACAGTGCGGACCGCCCGCGTTCTCCGCGAAGTTGCCACCAATGGTGCAGGCCGCCTCGCTGGACGGATCCGGCGCGTAGAACACCCCGTGCGGCGCCAGCTGTCTGTTCAGTACCGCGTTGACCACGCCGGGCTCGACCGTCGCACTCAATCCCGCGGCGTCGATGCGCAGGACGCGCTTGAGCCGGTGCAGCCCTAGCAATACGACGTCATCCGCGAGCGCGCCGCCCGAAAGCCCCGTTCCCGCGCCGCGCGGCACGAACGGAAGACCAGCGTCCGCGAGGATGCGCACAACCTCAACCAACTCGTCCCGCGTCCCAGGGAATACGGCCAGCCGGGGCCGGCGATGATAGCCAGGCAGCCCGTCCGACTCATACGCCAGCAGCTCCGCGTCGCGCGCGAGGACAAACCTGTCGCTCACGACCATGCGCAGCCGGTCGGCTGTGTCAGGCGTCGGCACTAGCGTCGCCGGTGTCCGTGGCCGCTGCCTTTGGGACCACGATCTTGAGCGCACCCTGCGCACAGCGGAACTGGAACGGCGTGGGCAGGTTCACGATCTCACCGTCCACGGACAGGTGCTTTCTGTGCCCGGCAATACCTACCGAACACGAGTCTACAAGAAAGCTGTCCAGTTCGGGCGTGCGCGCCACCTTCCGTAACCCGCTCGTTACCGCGTCCAGTGCCAGCACCACCAGACGCGCAGCGCTACGTTCGCGCACCACCAGCACGTGCAGGCAGTGCCGCCCGCCTGGGATCCTGCTCCCGAACTCGGGACTCTTGGCCTCACGTTCTCCCACACCGATGAAGATGAGAGGCGTGGAGTAGCGCCTTGTCTCACCGTTTACCTTCAGTTCCACATCGATGGTCTTGAAGGTGAAGAAGAGCCGGATTGCCGCCAACAAGCTCGCCACCCTGTAGCCCAGGAACTTCTCCAACCGCTCGCGCAGCCGCACGTAGCTGACGTATGCCCCAACTGAGCTGGTATTGAGAAAGAGCCGCTCTCCCACGTATGCGACGTCCGCGGGCGCCGCTTCACCGTGCAGTGCGACCTCGGCGGCGTCTTCCAACTCCGTAGGGATGCCATGGTCGCGCGCGAAGTGATTGAGCGTTCCACCGGGTAGCACCGCTAGCTCCACGTCGGTTCCGCACGTCAGCGCTGCCGCGGTCCCAACGGTCCCGTCGCCGCCGGCGATGACAATACGCTGAGGCTTGGCTCTGAGCTCCGCCCCGATCCTATCCTTGAGCTCCTTTGGCGGAGTGTCGTGAACCTCGAACCCGCCAACCTTTTCCAAGGCGGCCCGCGCCTTCTGGGCCGTACCTGCCTTGTCATTGACGAATGCGGGAATCATCTAGAGGCTTATGGATAAAGAAAAGGACGCCCCGTCGTTCAATGAGGCGTCCTTCAAAGTTAACGTCGAGTTACCCGTAGACAGTCAGGCCCTACGCCGCACCCCAGAACCCGAGCAGCGCGGTACCGTCCGGAGACTGTCGCAGCTTCTCGAAAGCACGCTCGCGAATCTGCCTGATTCGCTCACGCGTCACGCCCATGAGGCAGCCGATCCTCTCCAGCGTCATCGCCTCAGAGTCCTGGCCCAGCCCATAGTACAGGTATAGAATCTTTCGCTCACGCGGCGTCAGATACTTCTTGAACGCGCGCTCAATAGACTCGCGCATCAGCTTGAAGTCGGTTACGTCCTCGATCTCACCGCTGTCGACACCGGCGAAGCGCTCGCCCAGCGTTGAAGCCTCGCGGTCACTCCGGTCAATCGGCGCGTCCAGCGATATCTCAGTCGCGGACATCTGCTTGGCAGCGCGCACCGTCTCCGGTGTCTCCTCCAGCAGTCGGCCTAGCTCGTGATCGGTGGGGTCGCGCTTCAGAACCTGCGACAACACGGTCTCAGCACGCGACAGCTTGATGAGCTGCGAGTTCTGGTTCAGCGGAATACGGACCGATCGGGTCTGCTCGGCGAGCGCCTTGAGAACGGCCTGCCTCACCCACCAAACGGCGTAGGAGATGAATTTGACGCCCTGGTCGGGATCGAACTTGCGGACCGCCTTCAGCAGCCCCTCGTTCCCAATCGCCACAAGCTCACTCAAATCAAGGCCGTGGCCCTGATACTTCTTCACGTACGAGATTACGAAGCGCAGGTTGGCCGTCACCAATCGCTCCGCGGCCTTCTCATCACCGCCCTGAGCTCGGCGGGCAAGTCGGCGCTCTTCCTCAACATCCGTGATGAGAGGCAGCTTCTGTATGTCGTGTAAATACTGGTCGAACGCTGTAGAGGGTGAAGAACGGAGGAATCCCTTCGCAGGCCTTGTCTCGACCGATGCCGCCATAGACGCTCCAGTAGTGGGCTGAAGCGATCACGGTACAGTCAGTTCTCGATTTGGTCAACACCCATCTTTCGTGCCAAACGAATGTGATGTCGTGCGGGAACGGCCGGCGTGCATCGTTGGATGCCCCCGACCGCCGGTCTCCCCTACAAGTGTGGGGGTTCTTTCTGCTTGGTCTTGCTCGTCGCCGACATGATCCCAATGCCCAGAAAAACGATCACGCCAACAGCGATCCAGGTGGTGGGTGCGTTGAGCAGGTAGGCGCCCACGGCCAGCCCGATAATGAGGACTACAAAGCCGACTAGGTAGGTATTGAAGGACGACATCTCAGTTCTCCGGTTTGACGACCAACGTTGCGGTCCCGTGCTGACGACCAAATCTACGGGCATCGGAGCAAGACGGGGTCCATATATCCAGGTGCGCTCCCTTCACCTTCCCACCCGTATCATCGATCAGAAAGCGTCCCAGATAGTGCCTCCCGAGACTCACCTCCACATAGTGCGCCAACGGGAAAACCTTGGGGTCAGCCGCCACTATCCCCTCTCGTACCCAGTGATCCCGCCTGGTTGTTCCCTGCAGACAATACTGCGTCAACGCCACCCGCACCTGCTGCCCGATCGACGCCCGCTCGAACCTGCTCCTGAGATGCGGAAGCGTGGGCAGGATATGATGCGGCAGCACCCGCTCCGCCGTGACCACCAGCGGCCGGATCATGGGCTCGCTGTACACGATCACCGGAGGATGACGGAATGGAACGGGTTGTGAGTTCGGGAGACGGAACGCGCCGGTCCATATAAAGGCACCTGCAATCACCGCTGCGACGGCGACGCGGACCACCTCCCCGTACTTCAAGCCAGTACCTCGCACATTAACGCGTCAGGCAGCCGCACAGCGTACCCGCTCTCCTGGGCTGCCATCATTCCAACGCGCGCTGGAACGGCGTACTCCGCAGCCCCGCTCCGGGCCTTCTTGTCGCCGCGCATGAGATCCATGATCCGCTCCGGCGACGGTCCAGCCGGACGCTCGGTTGGGAGCCCCGCGCGCTCCAGGGCGGTTGCGATGCGGGACACCGTACCCGCCTGGGTAATGCCGGCCCGCTCACCCGCCCGGGCCTCCAGCACCATGCCCACGCCCACAGCCTCACCATGCCGCATGGTGAATCCGCTCAACAGCTCGATCGCGTGTCCCACAGTATGGCCGAAGTTCAAGGTCTTACGTGCCCCCTTTTCCCGTTCGTCCGCCAGGACCACGGCCGCCTTGATGCGAACGCTCTCCTCAATGACGCGACCCAAAACCGAAACGTCACGAATCCCACCAGCGTCGGCCGCCAACTCGGGGCCTACTTCGGCGAGAAAGTCGAAGTACCGCTCGTCGGCGATGACGCCGTGCTTAATCGCCTCCGCGAACCCCGACCGCAGCTCCGGAAGCGGCAACGTCGCCAGTACTTCCGGATCAATCACCACCGCGCTCGGGAGGTGAAACGCACCCACCAGATTCTTACCCGATGGAGTATCGACCCCGGTCTTGCCGCCTATAGAGGCATCGATCATCGCCAGTAGCGTGGTCGGCAGATGCACAACCGGCACCCCACGCATGAACGTCGCCGCCACAAAGCCAGCCAGATCGCACACCACTCCGCCGCCCAGCGCGACAACGGTGGAGTCTCGACCGAAACATCTGTCTAGAAGCTGGTCAGTTACTGACGCCCAACTGTCACGAGTCTTGTGCGCCTCTCCTGCAGGAATCGTACACACCGCCGCCGAATCGCCCTCGAACTGGCGCCGCAATGCTTCCGCGTACAGTAGGCCGACGTTGCTGTCGGTGACTATGGCGTAGCGATGGGCCGGTGCTGCGTGGCGGATGATGGCCGCGGCGTCGGAAAGCGCACCCGGAGCGATCGTTATGTCGTAGCTCCCAGCCGATACCGACCGCGATAGGGCCCCTGATGACACCCCCCCCGGCACCCCTGCTACCACGTCACCTCACCCGCGCCTGCACGCTTGTTGGCGACTCGGGCGAGGGAAAAGAGTAGATCTGAGAGTCGGTTGAGATACACTACAGCGAGCGGAGGAAGCTCTACCTGGTGTTGCAGGTGCACCACGCGCCGCTCGGCACGCCTGCACACCGTGCGCGCCACGTGCAGCGCTGCCGCCTTGGGCGTCCCGCCCGGAATGATGAACGCGGTGAGCGGATCCAGCTCGGCGTCGCACGCATCGATCGCGTTCTCCAGCTGCCTTACCCGCTCGTCATCGATACGCGCCTTGGCCAGCTGCTCGTGCATCTTGGCCGTATCGGGCGTGGCGAGCAGGGCACCGATGGCGAAGAGATCACGCTGCACCGACACGAGCACCTCATCCACCCGCGGCATCACCTCAGCCGCGCGCGCGACCCCGATCGCGGCGTTCAACTCGTCCACGTCACCATACGCGTCCACGCGGGCGTCATCCTTGGGGACGCGGCCGCAGCCGAACAGCACCGTGTCCCCACCATCCCCCGTCTTGGTATAAATCTTCGTCGCCATACAGTTAATTTGGCCCGTATGGAGCACGAGATCAAAGACTTGACTATTCTGGGTGCCGGTCCAACTGGACTATTTGCCCTCTTCTACAGCGGCATGCGCGGCGCAACTGCGCAGGTCGTAGACGCCCTGGATCAGCCGGGCGGGCAGCTCACGGCGCTGTATCCGGAGAAGTACATCTTCGACGTGGCTGGCTTCCCCAAGGTTCTGGCCAAGGATCTGGTGAAGTCGCTGGAGGAGCAGGCAGCGCAGTTCGCGATGCCGGTCCACCTGAACCAGCACGTGACGGGACTGGAGCAGGGCGACGGGCACCTCGTTGTCGTCACGGAGACAGATCGCTTCCCGACGCGGGCGGTTGTGATCGCGGCGGGGATCGGTGCATTCTCGCCGCGTCGGTTACCGCAGGCGGTCGCCGAAGCGTGGTATGGGCGCGGAATCCACGACCGCGTGATCGACCCGGAGCAGTTCAACGGCAAGCGCATAATGATCATCGGCGGCGGTGATTCCGCATTCGACTGGGCGCACCAGTTGAGCGGTCGCGCGGCGTCGGTGGCGTTGGTGCACCGGAGTGACCGGTTCCGTGCTCATGCGGCGACGGTAGCCGACGTGATGAAAGCGGTGGATGATGGTCGCACGCAACTGTACGCCTTCCACGAACTGCACGACATCCACGCCAGCGGTGATTACATCGAGCGCGTGACGCTGCGCGACATCAAGGCCAAGACGACGCGTGAGGTGGAGGTGGATCTGATTCTCCCGATGCTCGGCTTCGTGAGCGATCTGGGTGCGTTGAAGGAGTGGGGGTTAAAGCTGGCGAAGGACGAGATAGTAGTGAACAGTCAGATGGAGACTGGACGCGCGGGGATTTACGCGGCGGGTGATATCTGCACGTATCCGGGGAAGCTCAAGCTGATCGCGAGCGGGTTCGCGGAGGGAGCGACGGCGGTGAACCAGGCTGTGCACTGGATTTACCCGGAGAAGAAGGTGGCGCCGGGGCATAGCTCGAACATGGCGGTGTTCGGGCAGAAGGATGATTAACGGGGCGACCATTGCCGAGAACGTTCGCCGTGGCTGTAAGACCAGCATTTATCCCGGCGCTTACTCATAAGGTGCGTTTGTCCTCGGCGTAGCTGAAAGACCCCTGTAGTATGGCTAGAACGGGACGGAGTAGCGCCTGCGGCGTCACGAGATACAACGCTCCTCTAAAAATTCGCCCAGTTCAATCACGGTGAGCTGCTCGAGCCTTGATGCTTTACGACGGCCCTGATTGCGACGTACGATCGGTTGAGACTGGCACGAGGCTCACAACGTGGGTACATTGTAACCACACTCATTCCGGTACCCTCTCGTGAAGGCCCACATCGTCCGTGTTGGAAACTCCCGGGGCGTAAGACCGCCCAAGCAGCGCTTGGACCTGGCCGCACTCCCCGAAGAGGTCGAGTTGCACGCTGAGCCGGGTCGTATTGTTATCGAGGCCGCCGAACGCCCTCGGGCAGGATGGGAGGAGGCCGCTCGCCGCATGGCTTCCCAGGGTGATGATGCGCTCCTCGATCGAAGTACGGCGACCCACTTCGACGACGAAGAGTGGGAGTGGCACTGATCCAGGGACCAATCCGGGGCGACGTTTACCTCATCGAGCTCGATCCTACGCGCGGCAGCGAGATTCGGAAGACCAGGCCGTGCCTCGTCGCGTCGCCGGACGAGCTGAATCGTCATTTGCGTACGGTTATTGTCGCACCGATGACCACGGGTGGGCAACTGTATCCCTGGCGTGTGCCCTGTCGCTTTCGGAATACCCGTGGCTCCGTCGCTCTCGACCAGTTGCGCACAGTAGATCGCGAGCGGCTGGTCAAGCGCCTTGGCGCGCTTTCAGCGAACACATTGAGTGAGGTGCTCTCGAAGCTGAGTGAACTCTTTGCGCCTTGAATGCAGTCATCGCACGATCAGCATGCGCATGACGGCGTCTGTCGTGTAGTTGTGTCCGCTTGAGCAAGGCAACCGTGCTGCCGACGGCTGCCTTGGCCGCTACTTCAACCTCACTTTATCCGAGGAAACGGGACAGATAAGGTGCGGTACGGCTCCGTGACATCGTGGACACCTCGCGTGGTGTTCCTCGCGCGACCACATGCCCGCCTTCATCGCCCGCGCCTGGACCGATATCGATCACCCAGTCGCTCCCGGCGACGACGCGCATGTCGTGCTCCACCAGGATCACGGTGTTGCCGGCTTCGACCAAACGTTCAAGCTGCGCCATGAGCTTCTCGACGTCCGCGGGATGCAGCCCCGTGGTGGGTTCGTCCAGTATGTAGAGCGTGTCGCCGCGTTGGATGCGTTGCAGTTCGGTTGCGAGCTTGATCCGCTGTGCCTCGCCACCTGACAACTCAGTGGCTGGCTGCCCCAGTCGCAGGTAGCCGAGTCCAACTTCGCGTAGGACGTTGAGCGCGCGCAGGACCTGCGCTTCGTCGGCGAAGAATTCGGCTGCTCCGTCGACGGTCATTCCGAGTACGTCGGCGATGCTCCTGTCGCGGTACTTAATCTCGAGTGTCTGTGGGTTGTAACGCGTGCCGTGACACGTTGGGCATGGTGTGTACACGCTCGGCAGAAAGAGCAGTTCAACGGAGACGAAGCCTTCGCCCTCGCACGTTGGGCAGCGACCCTTGGCGACGTTGAAGGAGAAGCGGCCGGCGTCGAAGTGCCGGCTGCGTGCGGCTTTCGTCGCGGCGAACAGTTTGCGGACGTGATCGAACAGCCCTGTGTACGTCGCGAGATTGGAGCGCGGGGTGCGGCCGATGGGTCTCTGATCGACGCGCACCATCCGCTTGATGCCTTGCGTTCCGTCAGTGATCTGACCGCCGGTGGTGACTATGGCGGTGCGCTCGAGCTCTTCGCTTTCGTCCTCATCTGCAGGTACGGGGTGGCCGAGCCAATCGGCGACCAGCTCCACCAGCGCCTGACTTACCAAACTCGATTTGCCAGAGCCGGAGACTCCGGTCACGGTGGTGAGCACTCTGAGCGGGAAGGCGACGTCGAGATTGTTCAGATTATTGCGTGTGACACCGCTCAGACGGAGCCAGCCCGTGGCTGTGCGTGGCGTTCGGTCATGGCGTGGATGATCGCCGAGGAGATAGCGCCGAGTCTGCGACTCCTCAATCTGCGCGAGGCCCGCGGGTGGCCCGCTGTAGAGCACGCATCCGCCCTGCTCGCCGGCCTTTGGTCCAACATCGACGAGCCAGTCGGCGTGACGGATCACGTCCACCTCGTGCTCGACGACGAAGAGCGAGTTGCCGGAACTCTTCAAGTGGTCGAGCGCGACGAGGAGTGCTTCGGTGTCCGCCGGGTGCAGTCCCGCTGACGGTTCGTCCAGCACGTACACCACGCCGAACAGATTGGAGCGGACCTGCGTGCCGAGGCGCAGACGCTGGAGCTC
This sequence comes from Gemmatimonadaceae bacterium, assembly GCA_050998035.1. Classification (GTDB taxonomy): domain Bacteria; phylum Gemmatimonadota; class Gemmatimonadetes; order Gemmatimonadales; family Gemmatimonadaceae; genus Fen-1247. Next base: position 12,692 of record JBPCQO010000279.1, read on the forward strand.
GCCGGGTGACAGAGTCGGTGTGCTTCGCTCGAGTGTGAGGTAGCCGAGTCCTAGCTGGACCAGCACTTCCATTCGTGCAGTGAGGTCCTCGGAAAGGCGTTGCGCGACGAGCGCTGTTTCCGGATGATCGGTCGCGATCTTCGCCATCTCAGCTGCTGTTCCTTCGGCGAAGGGGCGCATGATGCCAGCCAGGCGTGACAGCGGGATGCGTGAGATTTCGGCGATGTCCAAGCCGGCGAATTTTACGGATAGTGATTCGAGGCGGAGCCGTTTGCCATGGCACACGGGGCACTCTGTGCCCACCATGTACTGTGCGGCGCGCTTCTTCATCATCGCGCTCTGCGTGTTGGCGAACGTCTGTAACACGTACCGCTGGGCACCGGTGAAGGTGCCCATGTAACTCGGCTCATCCTTGCGCTTGAGTGCGCGGCGAGCTTCCGCGGGCGTGAGTCCGGCGTACACGGGGACGACTGGCTGCTCATCGGTGAATAGAATCCAGTCGCGATCCTTCTTCGGCAGCTCACGCCACGGTTTGTCGACGTCGTAGCCCAGTGTGACGAGGATGTCGCGCAGGTTCTGGCCCTGCCATGCAGTGGGCCACGCGGCGACGGCGCGTTCCCGAATGGTGAGCGAGTCATCCGGCACCATCGATTCCTCGGTCACCTCGTACACGCGGCCGAGGCCGTGACAACGTGGACATGCACCGGCGGGCGTGTTGGGCGAGAACGCTTCTGCGTGGAGATGCGGCTGCTTGGGCGGATACGTGCCGGCGCGCGAGTACAGCATCCGGAGCGAGTTCGAGATTGTCGTCACGCTGCCGACGGACGACCGTGTAGTCGGTGTGCCGCGGTGCTGCTGCAGCGCGACCGCGGGCGGCAGCCCTTCGATTGAATCCACCTCTGGCACGCCCACCTGATGGATCAGCCGTCTCGCATACGGCGCTACAGAGTCGAGATACCGCCGCTGCGCCTCGGCGTACAGCGTGCCGAATGCGAGCGAAGACTTGCCCGAGCCAGAGACGCCGGGGAAGACAACCAGAGCGGCACGCGGAATGTCGACATCGACGTTTTTGAGGTTGTGTTCGCGTGCGCCGCGCACGTGAACGAAGCCAGGGTTATCCCTGTCCGCTGCCGAGCTGGACGGTGGCTGTATCGCTTTGGGGAGCGCCAATCACGCCTCGTGTTCCGTGACTGCCGCGTCCATCCCCGGCCACCCTTCTGCGTTGTAGCGAGCTAGAGTACGTAGATACCGCAAGCCGTCATCGCCATACTGCTCACGCACGGCGGTAGCGGCACGACGTACCGACTCCGCGTCTGCGTACGGCGCGGCAAGGTCGTCGGCCATCTTCCCGTGCTCGTGCGGCACTCCGGCCGCATCGAGGAAGGTGGTCTGGATTCCCGGCTCCAGCTCCACGTACAGTAGTTGGAGTAAATCGAGCTCGTCCTGCGACTTCTCGGCGTTCATCCGGACGACCTCGCGCGCGAGGCGATCCACGGGCCACGTCTTCACGGTTGCGGCGCGGAAGCCACCGCTGCCCGCCGCGAGGCGCTGGATGTAGAGCGCGCGGGCTTCGCGGCTGGACGTGATGACGTGGGTGATCAGCGCTACGCGGCGCGCTGGAGGGAGCGAGCGGTATGGGGAGAGGGGAGGCATCCGTGGAAAGTAGCGACCTTGCCCCCTGGCTTCACGGCGTCATTGATCTTGGGGGCGATCGGCCGTTAATTGTCCGAACGGATGTGCTCGTCTGGCCGCCGTCTATTCATCCACGGGCAGAAGCCATAGTATGTACCGTCCTGCACTCACTGGTCTCGTGCTACTTTTTGCTCCGCTCTCCGTCGCGCGCACGCAGGCGCCGAGCGGGGCGCGGCCACGAGCGCGTGACATTGGAGTTGTCGTCGGGATCCTTCCGACGGGGCCGCTCAACGCACTGACCGACGTACCCGGCGTGCTCGTGGGTCAGGTCACGGTGTCCGAAGGAGACTCCGTGCGCACGGGGCTTACGGCGATCCGCCCACACGCGGGCAACATGTTCTTCGATCGCGTCCCCGCCGCGATCTACGTGGGCAATGGATTCGGCAAGCTGATTGGAGCTACGCAGGTGCACGAGCTCGGCGAGATCGAGACGCCGATCCTGCTCACGTGTACTCTCTGTGTGTGGAAAGCCGCCGATGCAATGGTTGACTGGATGACTCATCAGCCGAACATGGCATCGGTCGCGTCCATCAATCCGGTGGTCGGCGAGACGAATGACGGATCACTGAACGCGATCCGCGAGCGCCCGATCCGTCCGGAGCAGGTGGTGCGCGCACTGGAATCGGCCAGGAGCGGGCCGGTCGAGGAAGGAGCGGTCGGCGCGGGTACAGGGACCATCGCATTCGGCTACAAGGGCGGCATCGGCACGAGCTCGCGCCGGCTCCCGACCACGCTGGGCGGTTACACCGTGGGGGTTCTCGTTCAGACGAACTTCGGCGGCGTGCTCACGATCAACGGTGCACCAGTGGGCCGAGAGCTGGGCTCCTTTCCATATCGCAAGGAGATTGAGAGCGATCGCCGAACGGCCGCGGGCGAGAGAGCCTTGCAGGAGTCGGAGACCGGAAGCTGCATGATAGTTGTCGCAACCGATGCACCGCTCGACGCCCGCAACCTGGAGCGCGTCGCGAAGCGTGCGATCGTCGGGCTTGGCCGAACGGGATCGGATATGCACAACGGGTCGGGCGACTACGTCATCGCGTTCTCCACGGCAACGTCGGTGCGGCGAGTGGTTCACGTCCGTGGTGTGCCGGCTCAGGCGGCACGTGATACGTCGAGCACGGCAGCGAGTACATCCGCCGACAACGCGCCGCGCAACGTGGACAATGTAGACAACGATGCCGTGTCACCGCTTTTCCTCGCCGTCGCGGAGGCTACCGAGGAGGCGATATACAACTCGTTATTTCGCGCGACGACTACAAGAGGGAATCACGGTTTAACCGTTCACGCACTCCCGCTGGATAGTACCATAAAAATTCTGCGCAAGTACAACGCACTTCATTGGGACAAGACACTGCCGCCCGTTCACCCGGATCACTCCTCATGAAGAATATCGTTTTCATCCTCGCTTCGGCAATTGCTTCGGCCGCCTCCGCCCAGCAGCCCGCGAACAGAGAGATTGCGGTCTGGGAGCGACAGGCCCAGAACGTCAGTATTACACGGGACGATTGGGGCATTGCGCACGTGCGTGGGAAGACCGATGCCGACGCTGTGTTCGGGATGATTTACGCGCAGGCCGAGGACGACTTTAATCGGGTGGAGACGAACTATCTCAACTCGATGGGGCGGCTAGCGGAGACTGAAGGAGAGGGCGCGGTGTACAGCGACCTTCGCATGAAGCTCTTCATCAATCCTGACTCCATGAAGGCGATGTACGCGGCGAGTCCGCCCTGGCTGAAGAAGTTGATGGTCGCGTACGGCGACGGCCTCAACTACTACCTGTACAAGCACCCGGAAGTGAAACCGCTCGTGATCAAGCGCTTCGAGCCGTGGATGGCGCTCACGTTCAGCGAGGGGAGCATTGGCGGCGACATCGAGCGGGTAAATCTGCGGCAGTTGGAGGCGTTCTACGGCACGGGCGGTAACGGGCCCGAGGTGTCGGTTGCACTCGCCCCGAACGCGCCGCCCGCCGAGCCTGGGGGATCGAACGGCATCGCCATCGCGCCGTCGAACACTGTCGATCATCATGCGCTGCTGCTGATCAATCCGCATACGTCGTTCTTCTTCAGGGCCGAGTTGCAGATGACGAGCGATGAGGGGCTGAACGCGTATGGCGCCGTTACATGGGGCCAGTTCTTCGTGTATCAGGGATTCAACGACCGCACCGGGTGGATGCACACTTCGAGCGGCGTTGACAACATCGACGAATATCTGGAAACGGTTGTAAAGAAGGGTGGCAGTATGTACTACAGGTACGGTACGGGAGAGCGCCCGTTGACGGTGAGCAGTATCACCGTGCCATACAAAACCGCTAGTGGGATGGCGAAGAAAGAGGTCACGGTATATCGCACGCACCACGGTCCCATCATACGCAAGACGGATGGAAAGTGGGTGAGCATCAGGTTGATGCAGGAGCCGCTCAAGGCGTTGATCCAGTCGTACACGCGAACCAAGGCGAGGAGCTACAAGGCGTTCAGCCAGACGATGGAGCTGCACACCAACTCGTCCAACAACACCATCTTCGCCGA
>JBPCQO010000292.1:0-5352 GCA_050998035.1 Gemmatimonadaceae bacterium
CCGAAAGCGATCGTAGGTGCAAGCATGCGCAAACTTGTCCATCTGATCTACGGAGTCATCAAGTCTGGAACGTACTTCGACATGGGAATCCCGATGCGTAGCCTTGCATTTCAAGACGGTATCTGACACTCGCCACCAGCGGTGCTTGCCAAGCGCTGCCCTGCCGGCGAGGCGATCGTACAGCGTGAGCCCGATCTCGAGTGTGATCCGTCCGCGCGGCGAATGCTCGTAAATCGGCAAAAAGATCTCCACCACTGCTGTGAGGTGCGGCGCATTCTTCAGCCACCAGGCGCGCTCTTGCAGCGCCTCGTATACCAGTCTCACGTCGCCCTGTTCCAGATAGCGCAGGCCACCGTGGAGCAGCTTGGTCGACGCGCTGCTCGTGCCGCTCATGAGAGAGTGACGCTCCAGTAGCTGCACGGCATGCCCGCGTCGTGCGAGCTCCCACGCGGTCATCACTCCATTTATACCACCACCAACAATCGCGATCTGCATGGCATCAGGAAGTTACCCGTGTTGCATGTTGACCTGAGCCTTTTGCGTTTCTGCCGCCCCCCCGCCCTGCTGGGACGCAATTTGCTCATAGACGGTGCATGACACCGAGACTTTTCAAGCCGCTGAATATGCGCGGCGTGACACTGAAGAACCGCATCGTGATGAGCCCGATGTGCCAGTACTCCAGCATCGACGGCTTCGCCACGGATTGGCATATGGTTCACCTTGGTACCCGTGCCGTTGGCGGCGTGTCGCTCGTGATCACCGAGGCCACCGCCGTGACTCCGGCAGGACGCATCTCACCCGCCGACCTCGGCATCTGGGACGATGCTCACATTGATGGACTGCGCCGCTGCACTGCGTTCATCGAGCAGCACGATGCCGTGGCTGGGATCCAGTTGGCGCACGCAGGTCGCAAGGCAAGCACCCGCGTTCCATGGGAAGGCGGCGGTCCCATCCCCATTTCCGAGGGCGGCTGGCAGACCGTCGCACCGAGTGCGATACCGTTTCGCGAGGGCGATCCCATCCCGGACCCGCTCACGGACGGTGACATCCAGACCATCATCGTCGCCTTCGCGGCCGCCGCACGTCGAGCGATGGACGCGGGCTTTCGAGTGATTGAGCTGCACGCAGCGCACGGCTACCTGCTGCACGAGTTTCTGTCACCGCTGTCCAACCGTCGCGACGATCGTTACGGCGGCAGCCTGGAGAACCGCATGCGCTTCACGTGCGAGGTGGTGCAGGCCGTTCGCGCGGTGCTACCAGACGACTTCCCGCTCTTCGTCCGTATCTCTGCAACAGATTGGGCGGAAGGCGGATGGGACGCAGATCAATCAGTCGAGCTTGCACGCGTGCTCGGCCCCATGGGCGTCGATCTCATCGACTGCTCCACCGGCGCGCTGATCCCGGGCGTGCACATTCCCGTCAGCCCGGGCTACCATGTAGAGTTTGCCGAGCGCATCCGTCGCGAGACCGGAATCCTGACCGGAGCGGTAGGAATGATCACCGATCCCGTGCAGGCCGAGGGCATCATCGAGGAAGGGCGCGCCGACGTCATCATCCTCGCGCGGCAACTACTCCGCGAACCGTACTTCGCGCTGCACGCGGGCAAGCAGCTGGGAGCTGATGTTGAGTGGCCACTACAATATCAGCGAGCACGCGACTGATATATCATGTGATCGCTGCCGAGCGTGCGCTACCATCGCGTTTGCGTATCTCGCGCTGGGTACTCTCCCTGTTTGCACGGATGACCTAATGCGTCGCTGGCTTCGGCTTGTCCGCGAAGGTCACGGGGTTGCCAAAGTTATATTGGCTGTGCTCGCGGTCCTTGGACGGTACCGCCAGCATGCTCTTCAACAATGGCATCAGCTCGCGCTGCGCTGGTGTGATCGCGGAATCAGCGATCTCCGGCTGTCGCCAGAAAGCCTTCAAGTACGCCTTCTGCGTATTCTTGGCGCTATCCATCTCGGCCTTCCCGGGATCGCTGGCCGAGCGGCCCGCGAGGAATTGACCCAGGGGGATGTACACCGCCCGCACCTGCGCGGAGTAGATGGAATCGTCGTACTGCAACATCGCGATCTGTGGTCTGGTCAGAAAGAGAGAATCACTGTTCTGCAACAACCCCTTGTATATATCCGAAGTACGCGAGAGATAGAAAGCCGCCAGCGAATCCGCGGATCGGCGAGTCCAGCCATTCGGCCCGCGTACCTGCTCGACCGCGCGACGAAGCTGCTGCAGTGGGTAGGCTACCGACAGGTTGATCGAGAAGTCCAGTGTGATCCGGAACGGGTTCCGAGTCAGCGTGTTGACCGCTCGGGTGTCGGCAAATCTGGAATTGATGGTGTAATCGAATCGCTTCGCCGTTGGATCGAAGCCGTGTGGCACCAGCAGGACCGGATCGAGCACCGGCGGCGATCCCCAACCGCGCAGTCCGTTGCTCCCGTGCAGCAGTTGGTCCACACCGCCGAGCACATTCTCGAAGTAGATGTTCGGTGTGACGCGGCCCATCCAGCGTCTCGGAAGCGGCGGTTGCCACTGCGCGTTGAGGAGCCCAGTCCATGGCCCTCGGCAGCCATTTCGGGGTGCGGCCCGGCCGAGATTGTCCAACAGACATTTCCGTGCGCTGCTCGATCCAGTCGCTATCAGCGAGCGCAGTTGGCCCGCGAGCGCGGTGTCGGTCTCGAGTGACGGAATGGGAATGAAAGCGCGATCACCACCGATCCCGTCTCCGTTCACATCGCCCTGGACGATGGGCGTGAACGGAAGGCCGGATTGCGCACGCGCGAACAGCGTCATGGCGCCAGTTTTCGGCGTGTAGACCCCGAGGCTGTACACAAGTACGTGGCGAGCGTCGAGATTCGACGCTGCCCATTCGCTCAGGCGTGGATCGCCGAACGCCGCACCATCGAAGCCGCGGTACTGTCGCCGGGAGTCCTGCAGCGTGTATGATAGCGAAGTATAGAGTGAGAAGCCGGAATGGAATCGGAACTTGAACACATCTGGCGATATTGTCGTGGTAAGCTGACCACCGTAGCCACGCAGATCGCTGGTGCGCATCATGACCGGTCCGAACGCGGGCGCCTTGCGTACCTCGACCGACGATACAGTGCCGCTCGACGCGTCGATCGCAGCCGTTGATACGTACACCGGCCGGTCTCCCTCGCTTCCAAGCGTGAACCGCGGCGCGCCGGTGAAATTGACGTTCACGCTACTCGGTTGCGATAGATCGTACGAGCCGAGCGCAGAAACCTTCAGAAGCCAGCTGCTGATGTTGGATGTCCAGCCGAGCGATGCGCGCCAGCTGTGCGGAACGTCGTATGATGGGCTGATGAGCGATACCGCCGGTGAATAATCCGTGAGAAGTCCGGAGTCGTCGAGACACCGCGTGGGAATCGTGCTCGGGTCACTCGTGAACATCGCCCAGCCGGGTGACGGAACCGCCGCACCCACGCATGACAGTTGTGACGTGCCGCCCGGCAATCCGGTTGCGGCAGACACGTTCGCCAGTATGTCTGGCCGGAGGAGATCGCGGAATTCGCCGATTCCTCCGCGAATTACTCCGGTCATTGCACGGTAAAAGGATCCGATCTGCGAGTTGCTCATCCCGATACCGTTGTCCTTCTCTTTGCTGTACGTGTACGAAAAACCGGCACGGGGGCTCAGGTGAAAGCGCGAAGGCGCCACGTTAGTATTGACGCCAAGTGCAGTCGCGAGAGCGGCGTTACGAGCAGGAGCGGCGGCGAATCCATCGGCTTCGAGTCGCGCGCCATATAGAACGCTGAAGACTCGCGATGGAGACCACTGATGGGCGATTGCTGCCGCGGCGTTCCACACTGTGCCCGATCTATTCGGCTGGCTGAGTGTCCTGGAGTACCTATCCGCATTCCCAGCCGCGAAGTCGCTGAGAGAATTGAAGGAATAGCTGCCGAATGGGTTTGATATCCCGCTCTGCCGCAGGCCGTCTGCGCGCGCCCACAGCAATCCCTTGAAATGATTGCGGCGTCCGTTGGTGTTCCAGGTCGTCTGATTCGAGCCTTCGAGTGTCCAGCGCGAATCGTCGGTGGAGAACAGTCCGCCACCGAGCGTCACGTCGCTCGCATTCGTTCCGCCTCCATCCGCCGGCGAAAGAATCAGAACGTTCGCCCTCGGAAGTTGCTCGTACGGAGTTGCATGGGTCCGGGTCGTGCTCGCGGCCAGCCGGGTTTCCGTGAGAATGCGCCTTCCGACGCCCACGTAATTTCCGAGCGTGAGCTGTGCGCCGAGGGTCTGCTGACGGTTCTCGCCGCCGGCGGACGGTGCACTGAGCGGCGCGAAGCCAAGTCCACCGTCACGCGTGTAAGTTGCGTAGCTGGTCAGCGCGCGCGTCGCAAGCGTGTCACGCGTGTCATCGACTCTGCCGAGCCAGCTGAACGCATCGTGCTGCCGCGACGATGCTACGCCGTTGCCCGCGAGTGCGAGGCCGAGTGGGTTGGCGATCGCGGTGAGCCGCGAGACGGAGTCCGGCGCGACACCGGCGCGGAGAAACACATCACTGCCGGCATCGAGCAATGTCGCTGGCTGGCTCACGCTGTGCGCGAGATCGACGGCGACGTTATAGGTGAGCGCGTTGCGGATCAGCTCGCCGTCCGCGCCTAGGCTGCCACGAATGTTGCTGGTCTGCGCACCCGCCGCGCGGCCCACTGCATCCGTGAATTGCAGTGCCGATGGACTGATTGTAAAAAAGCCGCGGCGCTCCTGATACAAGCGATTGCCGGGACTGAGCTGCACGTCGATATTGGCGCCCGTGAAACCACCGCGGGTGGGATCGAAGGTCGCGCCGGTGACTCTGGTGGCGGTGTTCGCCGCGCGTGGAATGGCTCCGGCCGCCATTCCCATCCCATTGAGCGTCGTGAGATTGGACTCGGCGCCGGAGCCAAGGATGGATGGCGTTCCACCATTCATGGTGACATTCGACATGGTGCCGGCGATGGCGTTGAGATCGCCGGCGATGGTTGGCGGTAACTCTCCCTTGACTCCGTCGTTCCATTTCTCCGAAGCACCGGTTTCCGGATTGTACGGGTGGATGTCATTGGTCGCGCGCACCGGCTTGGTGGCCCGGACGTTCACCGCCGCGAGTGTGGCAAGGCCGGGCTTGAGAGTGAAATTTGCAACCAGCTCGTGCTCGGTTGCCGCACGTTGCACTCTGCGACGTGCGGAGGCGTACCCTGACGCCCGCACAAAGACCAGATAGTCACCAGTACCGGGATCGAATTTGAGACTGTACGCGCCGTTCGCATCCGTGGTGTCCTGTTCGATCAGCCGATCCGGGCCGCGAGTGATGACGACGACCGCCGAGTCGATCGCGCGCGACGAGTCGTT
>JBPCQO010000016.1:0-9959 GCA_050998035.1 Gemmatimonadaceae bacterium
GTGCAGGTCCCGCAGATTACGTCCGATAGCCCTGGGGCGCGATGTAACCCGAGCGCATGTGTCGCCCCCGCGCGACGCAGATCCGCGTCGATGAGCAACACACTCGCGCCGCGTCCGCCCAGCGTAGCCGCGATGTTTACAGCAGTAGTGGTCTTCCCCTCTCCTGAAAGTGGACTTGTCACAAGCAGCACGCGCATGGACGCGTCGATGCCGCTGCCACCCAACCTCGCGTCTAGACGATTGTATGCCTCCTGCACCGTTGGCTGAGCCATGCGCGGTTGATAAGTCGCGGCCCCGCGGCTTCGGTTCGGCAGCGACGATCCATTGCCGATCTTCCGATGTTGGTTCACGATAATTCGTGGCACGATGGCTAACACGCGTTCACCCGTGAGCGCCGCAAGCTCGTCACGTGTGTGCACCGTGCGGTCGCGCCCGTCGCGCCAGAACGCCGCCGCCAAGCCCAGGAACAGGGCGTTGATTACCGCGATCACCAGGTACAGAACCGGTCGAGGCCGCATCGGTTTCGCCGGAGCGACCGCTGGATCGATGAGCCGCACGCTCGGATCCACCGAGGCCGCTGCAATTTCCGACTCCTTCAGACGTGTCTGCAGTAACGTGGATAACTGCTCCAGAACACCCGTCCCGCGCTGGAGACGCGTGAACTCCATTTCCGTCGCTGGAATTCCCGCCAGCTTTGTCTGGGAGCTCTGGAGCGCACCACCGATGGAGCTGAGCTGGCTGTTCACGCTCTGCAAATACGCCTGAGCCATGTCGCGTAACTGCGTCTCTATCTGCCCGATGTGAGCGCTCACCAGCATGACGTCTGGATCCGCGGGCGTGCGTCGCATGAGCAGAGTTGCGCGTTGCTCATCAGCTGCAGTCAGAGCGCGCATGAGCTCCGCCGCCGCCTGGTACCGCAGGAACTCTGGGAACGCGGCCAGCCGACGATACGGCGAAATCTGCGGCAGCGTCGCACCCGTTGCGTCTGGTCGTCCTCTTGTCGCATGTAGCGCCGACGCACGCTGCGCCGACGCACTCGAGTCAGCGGTTGCCAGCAGTCCGCTCAGTGAAGCTTGCTCCACCGCAAGGCGAGTGCGCTCGGTCTGCAGATCCTCGGCGCGCGTTACCTCCGCTCCCCCCTGGGCCTTCAGATCGACTACGCGACCACGCTCACGAAATCTGCGCAGCGTATCTTCCTGACTGCGCAGTTGACCTGTAATCGTGTCGATCTGCTGCTCCAGGAATGCGACGCTGCGGGAAGCATCGGATCGACGCATACGGTTACGGTCGACGATGAACGCAGCCGCCAGAGCGTTCGGCACGTCGCGGACAAGATGTGGATCGTTATCGCGGTAACGAACCACGAGCACGTCAGCCTCGCGAGACGCTCGAAAGACGTTTGTTGCGTCCATCGTCGCCTGCACCGTTGCGTCGCGGGAGTTGACGTGTAACTGCAGCACGGGCTTACTCAGCGCCGCATTATTCACGGTCAGCGTGACGCCGCCCACCGTCGTGGGAATGCCCGGCACGGCACGCCCCAGCTCTCTACCTGCCTTGGCATCGCGAATACTGAAAGCGCGACCCGTTGCGTCACGCCTGAGAACCAGCACACCGGTATCCGCCGTAGGTGCAACATGGACAGCCGATAGCCACATGTCGCGCGCGCCCCGCTCCGGCACTTCGAGCCGTGCGGCCAGGCCGAGATCATCGACGACTTGCTCCGTCAACACGCGGCCGCGCAGGACTTCCAGCTCCGTCGGGACTTCCGCCTGACCAGCAGCCGCGGCCGCGTTCACCGTAGGACTTGCCGGTGTGATATTCAGTTGAAGGGCGGCGCTCGCCTCGTACACCGGCTCGCCAAACACGATGTAAGTCCCAACCGCGGCGACTGCCACGATCACGACTGTCAGGATAATCCACCACTGACGCAAGATCACGCCCATCAGACTTCGGCCCGACGGATTCGCGCGTTCCGAGGTGTCTCCATCGCCGCGCGTCCGATCAGACTGAGCGGCATAGCTACCGCTACCCCGCGGCCTGGCCCGGGCTAGCGACTGGTCGCCCCTATCTCCTATAGAAGCAATACCACGCCCCGCCGGCCGGTCAGTGGCCATGCGCAACAGCAAAGATGCGCGCGACCAGGCAGGTCGACGCGCCATGAAGCCATCCTAAGAACAGCACGCGACTTCCTGTACGATAGGTCTACTGGAGCAACTTCAGCTGCAATGATCCAACCGAGTTGCAACAGTAAAGCCATGCCCACATATCTCTGCTGCTCAATTGAGCAGTACAGCCAAACCGTTGCACTACAAAGCGTTACATCTCTCCGGTGGTCCCCCCCGAGGCGTACCAACTGTTCACCAGTCCAGGACTGTTGCCTCCATGCAACACAATCGCAGGCCAGTGTTGCGTGCAATCAGCACCTCAGCTATTTAACTCCATGCAAACCCATCCCACAGCGCCCCTGTCGCCCTGTACCGTGCCGTGCAATCCCCCGCTTCGCACTAACCTTGCTGTAGATCGACATTATCAGCGTCACCGTACATGGAAGCCGCGCTGAGAATGTCAGGAGATACTTTCGTATGCTCTCCGCACCAACGTGATGCAATCGTGATACAATCCGATTCTCAGAGTGCCTCGGTGCGAGCACAGCCTTTGTTCTTTGGCTCTGCGGGCCGCCGCCTGTTCGGCTGGTACCACCCTGCGCATGGCCCCATCTCGCGCAACTCTGCGATCGTGGCTTGTCCGCCGTTAGGCCATGAGTATGCATGGACCCATCGCGCCTTTCGGTGCCTCGCCGCCCAATTGGCAGCCGAGGGATTCAGTGTTATGCGCTTCGACTACCAGGGAACCGGCAACTCCGCAGGCGATCCGGACGACCCTGCGCAACTTCGTGGGTGGCTCGACAGCATCCGCGACGCGATCGCCAAAACGCGCGAGCTCAGTGGGACCGACAGTGTGACCCTGATCGGGCTACGACTCGGCGCGACGCTCGCCATGATCCACGCCGCGGAGCATGAGGACGTCTCCAGCATGGTGCTGTGGGCACCATTCCTATCGGGCGACACCTACCTGCGCGAGCTCCACATTCTGCGGACCATGACAAGCCGCCCGCCCTCGCGAGAGCCCGTCCCAACGGATGCCGTTGACTACGGGGCTGAAGGATTTTTTCTCACCCCCGATACCGCCGCCGAATTGCGCGAGATCAACCTCCTGAGCATTGGGCGCACCCCACCCAGAGTTCTCGTGATCCCGCGCGATGACAGACCGCACGCACACCGTCCCCTGGTGGATCATCTCAGCCAGTCCGGAGCTGACGCTAGACAGTTGCACGTGCCCGGGACCGCCGCCCTGCTCGTCGAGTCAGTCAGATCGATTGTGCCAGGCGAAGTGCTCAGCGGTATAACGCACTGGTTGGGTGCCCTGTATCCGCCGACGATCCCCAGCGATCCAATTTCACCGCGTGTGTACGAGCCGCGGTCTTACACACCTTCCGCATCGTCGACTGCAGTAACACCCGGCGATAGCGAGCAGGGCGAGTGGGGCGGCTGTACCGGAGTGGATGAGGTGCCGATAAGATTCGGCCAACACGCAAACCTGTTCGGCATCGCCACAGTGCCGCGCCCGGACCAACACAGCCGGGGACGCCCCGCCGTCATCTTCCTCAATACCGGAGCGGACCACCATATCGGGCCCAACCGCATGTATGTACCCATGGCCCGTGCGCTGGCCGATCTGGGCTTCCTCTCGTTCCGATTTGATCTCGCGGGCCTCGGCGAGAGCTTACCCAGCAGGGGCGAGGATCACATCACGTATCCAAACGGCGCAGTACAGGATATAGCTGAGGCCATCGCACTCCTGCGCTCCACGTACGGCGTGGAGAGTGTGATAGTGGTCGGGCTCTGCTCCGGTGCCTACTTCGCGATCCGTGCCGCGCTCTCAGAATTGCCCGTCGCCATGTGCATGTCGATCAACCCACCCCTGTACTCCGAGAACGGCCGCCTGGTCGAGGCTGCTGAATTGCGGAACTACTCCGATGTGGTTCTACTCCGCGAGGCACTGTGGGCGAGAAAGAGATGGCTCAAGCCATTCGGCGGCCCCCTCGGACTCAGCAACGTCCTTGCTGCGTCTCAGATCAAGACGAGTGTCACCATGCAGAAGGTCCGCTCAGGCCTGGGGCTGACGAATAGCTCGGAAGGCAACGGTGTGGGCGCATTGCTTGAGTCATTATGTAACCGCGGCGTGGACATCTGCATAGTCTTTGCGCACGGCGAGCGTGCACGAACTGATCTGGAGCTCCAGTTGGGGTGGCAGTTACATGCTCTTCGAGGCCAGAAGAACTTCCGCTTCGAGATCATTGACGGCGCGGGACATGGATTTCGACCCAAACATGCACAGCAGCAACTGCGGACGATGTTGGTGGAGCACATCATTGATCGATTCGGAGATTCTGTGAATGCGTAGCATATTCGATTTTCCAACCAACGCCACTCCTCGACACCCCAACTGCTTGGCACCCCTACTTTCGCGGCCAAAGACTATGCGTCTAGCGACCCAATGCTATATCGTCTCTCTGCTAGTGGCCGGTTCAGCAGCGACATCGCCGGTATTACAGGCGCAGGACTCTACCTCACCACTTCATCCGGCACAGATCACAGCTTCTGCGACCCCTCAGCCGGGGGATCTCATACGTATGAGGATCTGGCGCGAGCCAGACCTTTCTGGCGATTTCCGTGTCGATGAACAGGGCAAGGTGATTCTTCCCAAAATTGGGCCGCTGGACGTACACAATATGTCTCCCGATTCACTGCGCCGCGCACTGAACGCCGCATACGCGCCGGATCTTAGGAACCCAGCCATTGAGATTACTCTTCTTCGTCGCGTCCAGGTACTCGGCGCAGTTAACAAACCTGGGCTGTACGACGCCGACGCGACGATGACTGTTTCAGATGCCGTAGCTCTCGCCGGCGGCGCAACTCCCGAAGGAGTCGTCGGTGAAGTCGAGCTACGGAGACAGGGAGCGGGCAGTGCTTCAACGCTTTCAGGCCAGGACCGGATCTCAGCGACCCCTATTCGTTCTGGCGATCAGCTTTACGTACCGCAACGCAGTTGGCTAAGTCGAAATGCTGGAACTGTTACTGGTGCCTTGATATCCGCGGTAGGAATTGTTGCGGCAACAATTATTACCCGTCATTAGTTCCAACAGGGTTGGGCTAGATTCCAGGACGGACGATTTATGCGCCTCGAGCAAACTGTTGGCGGTGCAACGTAAACTGCTCCAGACTACCGTGCTCCAGCTATAGCTTCTCCCTAGAGGTCTTATAGCAGCTGAGGACTCGCGCCAACTCGACTACTTCGCGATCACTGACTCCGGCCAGACGCTCCGCCTCGGCCAGTACGAGGCCGTCGTCGACATGGTCCTCTACGACCGCGACCCTCAGTACCGGAAGCGTGCGAAGGCGCTTGAAATCGAACGTGACACCTCGTTGGCGGAGCGTTGAAGCGGCTCCGTCTCCTGCGCGGCCTCGCGCAAACGGACTTCGCGCCGATATCGGAGCTAGAGGTTCGCCGCATCGAGTCCAACGATGTCACGACTCTTCATCCCCGCAACAGGAAGGCGATCGCGGAAAGACTCGGGGTGCCGTTCAGTGACATAGGGTAGTACTGAGGCAGGTGGCGTCGTCTCGAAGGCAGAGGGGTCGCAGGTAGCCGTGGAACTCAATCGGGCTGAGGCTGTCTTGCACCGACCGCACCTTGAGAAAGCGACCGCCAGAGGAGCGGTCAGGGCTGCGAGACGGTTCCTCGAGCAAGCAGGTGTCACGCCAACACGGAGAAGAGGCAATGATGCAGTACAAGGGAAACACGGGCGTGGTCCAGTATGATAATGAGACAAAAATCTTTGCGACCCGATCAGATAAGAGCATGAACGCCTGGGTGAAGGAAACGCTGGAACATGCAGCGGAACACGAGATGGAAACCGCGTAGTCAGCGGTGGTTAGCCCAACCCGCTTGAACGCATGTCAGTAATGCCTGGCTCGGAATTTCCGTGTTAAGCCGCCGCCGCTTAGTCCCGGGAACCCTTGCACGAAATTGAGCTCGTCCTTGTCCTGCTAGCCGTTTCCGGCGCGCTCAAGATCCTCGCGCGCCGGCTCACAGTTCCGTATCCGTCGCTCCTGGTCATCGGCGGGCTCGCACTCGCATTCATTCCCGGGCTGCCGCGCATCGATCGCGATCCGGAAGTGCTCTTCTTCGTCTTCATCCCGCCGCTGCTGTACTGGACGGCGGTCACGACGTCGCTCCGGGAGCTGCGCGATCTCTTCGGGCCGGTCGCTCGGCTCAGTACCGGACTGGTGGTCCTCACGATGGTCGCCGTGGCGGTCGTCATTCATGCACTGAGCCCGGAGTTCTCCTGGGGCTCGGCGCTCCTGCTCGGCGCGATCGTCGCACCGCCAGACCCTGTTGCAGCGTCGGCCATCATCCGGCCGCTCGGGATCTCGCGCGAGATCACCACGGTGCTGGAAGGCGAGGGGCTGTTCAACGACGCCACCGCTCTCGTCGCGTATCGCGTTGCGCTCACGGCCGTGCTGATCGGCACCTTCTCACCAACCCGCGCCGCAATCAATCTCGTCGCCGCCGGCGCCGGTGGGATCGCCATCGGTCTCGCGGCTGGCTGGCTCATTGTCCTCGCACGCTGCCGCATCGGGCAGTTTCCGATCGTCGAGAACACGCTGTCGCTGCTGTCTCCGTTCGTCGCGTATGTGCCCGCCAATGCGGTCGGCGCGTCGGGCGTGCTCGCGGTGGTCGCGCTCGGTCTCTAAATCGGACGGCGGAGGTCGGAGATCGTGTCGCCGGCCACACACATCCAGGGCGAGGCGATGTGGACGGTGCTCACCTTCATGCTTGAGAGCGTGATCTTCATCCTCATAGGGCTGGAGCTTCCGCGCGTGGTCGCCGCGCTCAGCACTCACTCGCTCACCACCCTGCTTGGCTACGCCGCACTCACAACCGTTGTGTGCATCGCGATCCGGTTCCTCTGGGTCGCGGTGTCCGTGACGCTGCTGCGTCGCTCGCGCCGGCGGCGGCACAAGGAGGTCTCTCCCACATGGAGTGAGGGCGCACTGGTTGCATGGGCTGGGATGCGCGGCGCGGACTCGCTCGTCATCGCGCTCGCGATTCCGCTGGTCACGAGCGTGGGCAAACCGTTCCCGGCACGCGACCTCATTCTATTCATCACATTTGGCGTCATCTTCGCCACGTTGGTGGTGCAGGGGCTGACGCTCGCGCCAGCGATCAAGCTGCTCCGGCTTCCGAGTGATCCATTCGACAGAACCGAAGAAGCCATCGCACGCACAGCAGAGGCAAGAGCCGCGCTCAAGCGACTGGATCAACTCGCGGTAACTGAAAAGGTATCCCCCCACATCATCAGCATCCTGCGCAATCGCTACACCGCGCGTCTCAAGCGCTGGAGTGCACGACGCGCAGAGTGGTGCCAATCCAACAGAAGCGCAGACCGCGGTGGAGGAGCGCTGGGACACGCACGCCGCGGAGTACGCGCACGTGCGCGAAGAGCTGCTCCAGGCTGAGCGTGACACGCTCACGGAGCTGCGCAGGAATGAACGGGTGAGCGACTACGTGCTCACGCGGTTGCAGCGCGAGCTGGATCTGGAGATGATGCTTCTCGACTCGAGTCAGGCCGAAGGTGATGAACTGAATTCAGCGTCGCCGTTCCAGGTCGACGACGTGCGTTAGAATCGAGTGGATGGCCGCACCGCGACCGTCCGTTCGCATCACTTTCTTACGCGCCTGAATACGAACAACAGCGACGCCGCGACCAGCACACCGCCTACAACCGCGAACTCCCTGAGTGTCACGCTGGTGAGTATCCACAGAATTACCAATACCGCCAACACCGGCACCAGCGCACCGCCCGGAATGCTGAACGGAACGCCACCCGCCGCCCCGCCCTCGCGCACATCCATCCGCTGCAGCTTCCAGGCGGCGATGCAGCAGAGTCCGTACAGAATGAGCACCGCGACGTTGCTCAGGATCGCGAGTGTCGCAAAGCCGCTCGTCACCGACAACATGAAGGTGATGATGCACTGCGTTACTATAGCCACTGCGGGCGTGTGATATCGCGGATGTACCCGCTGGAACACACTCGGCAAGATTCCGTCACGGCCGAATGCGTATAGAGCGCGCGGTGTCGCAAAGGTCATCCCGCTCACGTGTCCGAACATGGAGATGCTCGCACCGATCGCCATCACCGCGGCGCCCGCCGAGCCGGCGACCACGAGTGCAGCCGCGGCGAGCGGAGCCTGTTGTTGATGCGCAAGCGACGGCCCCAGGATTGTCTGCGCCACGTACTGAATGGCGATGTACAGCACGGTGACGC
The DNA here is from genome assembly GCA_050998035.1 of Gemmatimonadaceae bacterium. GTDB lineage: Bacteria > Gemmatimonadota > Gemmatimonadetes > Gemmatimonadales > Gemmatimonadaceae > Fen-1247. Next base: position 8,393 of record JBPCQO010000016.1, read on the forward strand.
CGCCCATGGCGATGAAAAGCGCGCGCGGCACCGTTCGCGCGGGATCACGCACCTCTCCGCTCGGCACCAGCGCGCTCTCGATCCCCGCGAACGCGAAGATGAGTACCAGCACCGAGCGGCCGAGCGTGGCGGGAGACAGATTGCCAAACACGTTTGGCACCGGTCCATGTGCCAGTGCGGCGCCGATCACCACGAACGCGATGAGCGGTACCAGCTTGGCCACCGTCACCACTTCGATGAGCCTTGCTCCCTGGCGCGCGCCGCGAACATTGAGTGCGGCCAGAGTGCCAAACAGCAGGGCGAGAATCAGTGCGCGCGGAACTCGCTCGGACAACACGGGCCAGAACACCGCGACCGATCCGGCAAACGCACTGGCAACCGCGGCGGTGGCGAGCGAACCAAGCAGCCACAGCAGCGCGCCCGCGAGATATCCAACGAACGGACCGAGCGCGACCTCGACATACGCGTAGGGTCCGCCCGTCAGCGTGACTCTGCTCCCGGCCTGCGCGAAACAGAGGACGATGAGCCCCATCGCGGCCGCACACACCACGTACGCCAGTGGTGCCGACGGTCCTACACTCGCCGCGACAACCGCTGGCAGAACGAATATCCCGCCGCCCACGGTAACGTTGAACGCCGTCGCGGCGAGCGCGCGTACGCCGAGTGCGCGCCGCAGTCCATGATCTCGCCCAAGCTGTCCAAATTGTCCATCCGGCCCAACCTGACCCGGCGGTACCGCTACAGCGCTGTCTGTGTCGCGCATGGATGGATGATGGATCTGTTATGGATCGGTCAGCTTGGCGGGTGATCCGCCGTCAGTATCGGTGTCTGCGGTTGAAACACTGGCTCCAATGTAGCAGAGTCCAGCGTGCGCAACATCGTGTCAATCCCATCCACCACCGCCAGCTCCGGCGCCGATGTCGCACCCAGATCGCGGAACTTCCGAACCTGCGGCAGCACCTTGCGCTCCAGTGAGCCCACGGCGCTGTTGTACGACGTTACCGACCGCTCCAGGCTGCGGCGCAGATCATCGAAGTGCCCCGCGAATACGCGCACGCGATCGTACAGCTCGCGCCCGAGGGTGCTTATCTCCTCCGCGTTCCGGGCCACCCGCTCCTGCTGCCAGCCATACGCAACTGCACGCAGCAGCGCGATGAGCGTTGTTGGGCTCGCCGGTATCACGCGACTGTCCACGCCGTACTCGATGAGCCCCGGATCGTACTGCAGCGCGGCGCTGAAGAACGTCTCACCAGGCAGGAACATCACTACGAACTCAGGCGTCGCGTCGAACTGCCCCCAGTACGACTTGGCGCTCAGCTTGGTGATGTGATCGCGCACCTGTCGGCCGTGGTCGCGCATGCACCGCTCCCGAACCGACTCGTCCGTCGCATCGTTCGCATCCAGATACGCCTGCAGCGGCGCCTTTGAATCGACGATGATCACCTTGCCGCCAGGAAGTCGCACCGTGAGATCGGGACGCAGCTTGCCATCAGTGGTCTGCACGCTCTCCTGCTCCGTGAAGTCGCAGTGGTCCAGCATCCCCGCCATCTCGCACACACGCTTGAGC
>JBPCQO010000112.1:0-7999 GCA_050998035.1 Gemmatimonadaceae bacterium
ATCGTTGCTACGAGTCGCTCCAGACGTACGTACAGCGCGTCGGCAGACGCGATAACGTTGGGCAGTGGTTTGCGCTCGTGGGTCGGCGGTGCGTCCATCAGTCGGATGATGTCGGAGCGCGCCGCGGCGGCGCCCTGCACGACCATGTACCGCGCGGCGACGTCAGGATCGACCGGCGCGTCGTATCCGGTCAACGCACGGGCTGGCGACGCGGATTGCGAACTCGCCGGCAGCTCGCCCATCACTGTGGGCGTGACAACCAGACCGCGTCCTTCCCGCATGCGTGCGCGGAGCCGCTCGCGCGAGGCCACGCGCTTCTCAGCGTCGAAGAGTGCGCGTGCGTCATCTATCTTCTCGTTCACCACGTCGGCGAAGAGTGCATCGCGCGGCTGGCGGAACACGTCGCGCCAGTCGAAGCCCTTGTTCCAGAGCTTGGCGTACCCGCTGGCGATGCCGATGCCCCACATCGCATCGACAAAGAAGAACACGTGGTCGCCGACGATGCCGAGCGGGATGAACGCGGCGCTGAAGGCGAGCCAGGTGACCAGCCCCTTGCGGTACTTGCGTACCTGCGGCGTCTCCCATCGCACCCGTTCCGTCGCGTTGGCGGGCGATGGAGAGTAGTTGGTGCGCGGACCGCCCGATTGGCGCATCGGGTACGGATCGGCCGGTGCTGGGCTGCGTCGTGTTCGCTCGCTGGCGCGATTCGCCAGCACACCCGGACTACGTCCTTCCAGTGCTTCGACCATCGCGGATGCGCTGGGGAACCTGTCGTTGGGATCCTTGGCGAGGCAGCGCATGATGATCGCGTTGAGATCGGCCGGCGCAGCGCATCGCTCGGTGAGCGGTCTGGGCTGCTCGGTCAGATGTTTCACGAACATCGCCGGCGTATTTGTGGCCGCAAACGGCAGATCGCCCGATATCATCTGGTAGCCCAGGACGCCAAGCGAGTAGAGGTCGCTACGGCCATCGACGCCGCGGTCACCAGCACATTGCTCCGGCGACATGTACGCGGGTGTGCCGATGGCGAGCCCGGTGGTTGTGAGCCTCGTATCATTTCCCTCGCTCACGGCGCGTGCGATGCCGAAGTCCGTCACCATCGCCCGGCCGGTCTCGCTGTCCAGCAGGACGTTATCAGGCTTGATATCGCGGTGCACGACGTTTCGCGCGTGTGCATAGGCCAGGGCGTCGGCGACTTCGCGCAGCGCGCGTCGTACTTCATCCGCCGGCATCGGCCCGCGGTCGCGCAGCCGCTGGGCGATGGTGTCGCCGTGCACCAATCCCATGATGAAGAAGACCAGGTCGTCTGATTCTTCGACAGTGTAGATGGGAACGATGCTTGGATGACTGAGCTGGGCCGACGTTTCCGCTTCCTTGAGGAATCGGGAACGGATGTCTGAACGGTACGCCAGATCTGGCGGCAGCAGCTTGACCGCTACGGAACGCTTGAGCCGCCGATCGCGTGCGCGATAGACGATCCCCATGCCGCAGCGGCCGATTTCCTGCTCGAGCTCGTAATTGGCCGAGAGCACGCGCGCGAGGTGCTCACGCAACGCGGTATCGCGCAGGGTATCGCGCGTGCTATCGCGAGTGCCCTCGGCAAGCCGGTTTGGCAGGTTTTCAGGCACGGTTATCCGTCAGACCGGCATACTACCATAGGCAATCCTGCCGCGCTGGCGTGGAACTTGGAGTCCAGAATATGCAATTAGTACCCGCAGGAGCGCTAGCGGGCAGACGTATGTGACGCGGGCCCGAAAGTCGCCGGACGTATGTAAGAAGCGTATGATAAGATACGCTGGTCGCGGTTCGCTCCGTTACACATTTTGTAACCGATCAATAAATCATGGCACAACGTCAGACTATTCCTGTTCTCCCACTGAGGGGGACAGTCATGTTCCCGGGACTCACCGCGCCGATCTCGGCAGGCCGTCCTGGAACTTTACGGGCCATCGAGGCCGCCCTCAAGGCGGACCGGCTCGTATTCGCAGTGGCTCAGCGCGACAACACCGATGAGCCATCGGCAGACATTCTCTATTCCATGGGCGTGATCGCCCGCATCGGCCAGATCCAGCGTGGACTCGGCGGGGTTCAGTTGCTGCTGCAGGGTGAGCAGCGCGCGACGGCGCTCCAGTACACCACCACCGATGGGTACCTTAGCGCCGTCGTCGTCCCTTCCGAGGAGATGACGCCGGAGAACGACCACGACGCCGCATTCGAGGCGCTCGAAAAGGAGACCCGCGAGCGCGCCGGTGAGCTGGGCGAGAAGCGCGGCCTCCCGGAAGAAGTGGTTCATCAGGTGCTCGAGTCAGTTACGGAGCCCGGCCGGTTCGCCGATCTGGTAGCCGGTTACATCGAGCTCCCGGTCGCTGAAAAACAGGGGCTGCTGGAGACGCTCTCGGTTGAGGAGCGGCTACGGCGAGTTCTGGTCCAGGTCCAGCGCCAGATCGACATGCTGGAAGCTCAGGAGGACATCAAGTCGCAGGTCCAGGAAGAGCTGGGCGAGCGGCAGCGTGAGATGTACCTGCGCGAGCAGATGAAGGCGATCCAGAAGGAGCTCGGCGACGAGAACTCCAGCAAGGAGATCGAGGAGCTGCGCGAGCGCCTCGCAACGCTCCATCTTACCAAGGACGGCCGCGCTGAGGTCGAGCGTGAGTTAGGCCGGCTGGAGCGCTCGGGACGCGAGTCCATGGAAGCGCAGGTCATCCGCACCTACTTGGAGTGGATCGCCGAACTGCCGTGGAACGAACGGTCCAACGACAACTTGGATCTGAACCACGCGACCGAAGTTCTGGACGAGGACCACTACGGTCTCAACGACGTGAAGGATCGCGTGCTGGAGTTCCTCGCGGTACGCCAGCTCCGCGCGCAACAGCTCGCCGACGAAGTGAGCACGCAGGGCGAGATCCCGGCGGAAAAGGTGAAGCCCGAAAAGGACGAGCCAACACCGGTCCTCAATGAGGGTGACGAGGAGACCGTTATCACTGATGAGAAGGAGGCGAAGTCGCGCGCGATGGCACGTGGACCGATCCTGCTCTTCGTGGGACCGCCCGGCGTCGGTAAGACGTCCATCGCCAAGTCGATCGCCCGCTCGCTCGGACGCGAGTACGTACGTATCGCGCTGGGCGGCGCACGGGACGAGGCGGACATCCGTGGACACCGACGCACGTACGTGGGCGCGATGCCCGGCCGCATCATCCAGGGGATGAAACAGGCTGGAACCAAGAACCCGGTGTTCCTGCTGGATGAAGTCGACAAGCTCGGCGTCTCCTACCAGGGCGACCCGTCGTCGGCACTGCTGGAGGTGCTCGATCCGGCACAGAACGACTCCTTTACGGATCACTATCTCAACATCCCGTTCGATCTGAGCGAGGTGCTGTTCATCGCCACGGCCAACTTCATCCAGAATATCCCTGGACCGCTGCTGGATCGCATGGAAGTGGTGGACTTCGCCGGCTACACCGAGCGCGAGAAGGCTGAGATCGCCAAGAAGTATCTCCTGCCCAAGCAGTTGGAGGAGAGCGGTCTGAGCGACAAGAACATCAGCTTCACCGACGACGCGGTGATGGCGGTGGTGTCCAAGTACACGCGTGAGGCTGGCGTACGTCAGCTGGAGCGGCAGATCGGCGCGGTAACGCGCAAGATCGCGCGGCGTATCGCGACGGGTGCAGAGGTCCCGGCGAAAGTGACTGAGGAAGAGGTACGCGACCTTCTCGGACGCCCCAAGGTGCACCCGGAACACATCCAATCGGAGAACCAGGTCGGCGTCGCGACGGGGATGTACTACACTCCGATGGGTGGCGACATCATGTTCGTGGAAGCGTCGATCAGGCGGTTCTACGGCAACCGTGCAAACGACGGGGCGGCGGAGAATCTTGCAGGTCCGGGCGGGGCAGTATCACTGATCCTCACCGGGCAGCTGGGCGACGTGATGAAGGAGTCTGCGCGCGCGGCGTTCACCTATGCCACGAACAACGCGCATCGGCTCGGCATTCCGCGCGACAGGTTGGGTTCGATCGAGGCACACATCCACGTGCCGGCCGGCGCGATTCCGAAGGACGGCCCTAGCGCCGGACTCGCGATCGCCACCGCGCTGGTTTCGGAGATGAGCGATCGTCCGGTTCGCCGCGATGTGGCGATGACCGGTGAGATCACTCTACGTGGGCGTGCTCTGCCCATCGGCGGTCTGAAGGAAAAGGTGCTCGGCGCCCACCGGGCCGGGATCAAGCACATCATTCTCCCCAAGGCCAACGAGGCCGACATCGAGGACATCCCCGATGAGGTCCGCCAGCAGCTGACCTTCCACCCGGTGGAAACCTTGACCGAAGTGCTAAAGGTCGCGCTCGAGCCCGAGGCCTGGGTGGACACGGACTTGATCGAGAATGAGGAGAGTCCGGCGTTGGTGGCTATCAGTTAGCAGCACATCCAGCCGTAAGTCAAAGAGGGGCACGTGATCTAGAATCACGGGCCCCTCTTTGCTTCTTACACCTATCCCGTGCTGCTACAGAACGTACTGGTACAGCCCTACAAGACCCACGGCGAGTCCGCCGATGGCAACCGCGGTCCCCGCATTGCCGCCGACCAAAAGACCGGCGATCAGACCGGCGCCGCCCACAGCCATCAACGCGATACCTTCGCCCTGATGCAGACCTCCTGCAGCTGCCGCGGAGGACACTTTTAGCGGTGCATCAGCCTTGTGATCGGCCTGGACACCGGCGACATCCGGATGGATCATGGCCTTGGGCGCCGCCAGCGCAGTCTGGTGCGACGTGGGCTGAATGGGAGTGATGCTCTGCTGAGCAGAGGCGGCCGCTGGTACGAGTACAGCGGCGGAAAGTGCGATCGATGCGAGAAAGCGTCTCATTTGATCCTCAATTCGAGTGTTTCAGGGAAATTAAACCTGGGTTTCAGTGCACACCCCGGGCCGGGTAGATTCATCGCAAGTGACGATCCGACGAGACTTTTCCCGCCCGTGTCTGATTGTGGCCGCCGTCGTCTGCGGCCTCGTGGTCGCCACAGCGTTCCCACCTGCGACACCCGTCCTGAATGCGGAACTACACCGGGCCGCAGTAGGTGCAACGCTCACGTATCCGGTGGCGTACACTGTCCTTGCACCGATATGTACGGTGCTGGACGCCCTGACGTTGTTATCGCTGCGGCAGCACGCGGCGCTCTTGGCGACGATAACTGCCCTCGTGGTCGTCTGGCGCATTGTACGTGCGCGGCGACGCCATACATCGCTCCGCCCGGAGCTGGGGGTGGCGGTCGCGACGCTCATCCTGTGGATCGTGGTGTACGCCGGCGGAGCGCTGATCCCGCGGCCAATGGCCGCTCTCAGATTGCAGGATCCAAACGACGTGGTAGTCGACTTCCACAGTCATACCAACTTCTCGTGGGACGGGCGCAAGTGGTTCACCCCACAGCGCAACCGCGCGTGGCACACTGGAGCCGGCTTCGACGCCGCGTACGTGTCGGATCACAAGAGTATCGCCGGTGCGCTGCGCGGTCTGGCCACCAATCCGAGCCCAGGCCAGGGCGCGACGCTACTACTTCCAGCAATCGAATCGCGAGACCACTCTGAGCACATCATCGCGATCGGGATCGACACCAATGCAGCGTTCGATCCAAAGGGCGAGTGGCACGATCCGATGGGTGGGAACAGTGACATGGCACCGATGCTGGTACTCACCATCCCCGGTAACGTGACGACGCTTCCAGCGAACGAAGTACATGGCGGCGCACGGGTGCGCGCGGTGGAGCTGTCGGACGGTGCGCCCAGGGGGATCAACATGGTGCAGCGGGACGAACGCGCGATCCTGCACCTGGCCGATAGCCTGAACCTCGCCGTTGTCGCTGGATCCGACAACCACGGCTGGGGAAGCACCGCTGTGGGATGGACGGTCATGCGCATTCCCGGCTGGCGTGCTCTATCAGTATTTCAGCTCGACTCCGCGATCAGGGCTACAATACTCAGCCAGGGGCGGCTCGCGGCTCGCGTCTACTTGCGCGACACTCCCAATCCGGGCCGGTCCTCGCTGTCGCTCGCGCTCACCGCACCGCTCGTTGTCTGGCGCATGCTGGTGGACCTGGATTGGGCGGAGCGTGTGTCCTGGATCGGTTGGACGTTGGTGATCGTTTCGATTGCGAGCGTGCTGAGCTCGCGCGCGGCGCGTGAAAAGATTCCGCCCGCCGCGCGTACCAGGCCAGCGACGGCCTGAACCGGCGTGGCAGCCGTGCCTGCCGTCAGCTCTCCGAGCGACGACAGGATCTCCCTGCGCATGCCGAGAGCAATGGGCGCGACCACGGCCAGCGCATTGAAGCGAGCGTCGTAACGCACGCCGAGTCCTTCGATCAGCGCCGCCGTACGCGCGAAGTACACCATGTCCGGCGGTAGCACTATCGGGAAATCGTACAGCGTTTCGAGCACTTCGTTGGCCAGGAGCTCGCGATTCACGAACTCGATCCGCTCCTGAGTGGTCGTGCGCTCGAAAGCGATCCCCAGGAGCGTGTGCACGAGTCGAATGATCACCTCGCGCTCGATTCCCGGCGGCACCAGCTCCAGGGCGTAGAAGCCATCCACGACACCCTCTGCATCGCGCTTGATGGCCGCGAACACCGTGCGTACGAGTGCCAGCCTGACAGTCTTTGAAACGCGAACTACGAGGCCGAAGTCGAGTAGCACGACGCGTCCGTTGTCACCCCAGAGGAGATTGCCGGGGTGCGGGTCGGCGTGAAACAATCCGTCGACGAGCATCATCTGTACGTACAGCTGCATCACCTTGCGTACGAGGTCCTCAGGATCCACACGTCCGTCCGCGATGAGCGGCCCGAGTGCGTCGATGCGGGTACCACGCATGTACTCGAGCACCAGCACGCGCTGCCTCGTCATCTCGTCAAAGACGATTGGCACGGCGACGTTCACGTTGTACGCGAAGTTGGCCTTTATATCCTCAGCGTACGCTGCCTCCTTTCGGAAGTCCATCTCATCGCCGATGCGATTTGCGAACTCGCCGACGATGGCATGCAGTCCACGTACGTGCGGATTGGGGAAGAACCGCTCGGCGAGTTCCAGAATCTTTGACGACGCACGAACGTCTGCCGCTACCGTCTGCTCGATGCCGGGGCGCAGAACCTTGACCACCACATCCACATCCAGATAGCGCGCGTGGTGCACCTGGCCGAGCGAGGCCGACGCGAGCGGGACGGGATCCCAGTCCTGACAGATCTCGCGCACCGGGCGTCCGTATGCTTCTTCGATCACGCGCTCGATCTGTGCGACCGGAACAGGCGGACCCGATCGGTGAGGGTGCTGATCGCGCTCAGATACGGTTCCGGCAGGAGATCAGCGCGTCCCGCGAACACCTGCGCGATCTTGACGAAGCTGGGCCCGAGCGCCGCGATGGTACTGACAAGCGCTCTGGCTCGGCGCGCGTGAAACTCCGGCGTTCGCCGCACCGGGCCACCGATCACAATCCAGCGTCTGACGTCGCGCCTGAACGAGAGGATGAACGGGGCAACGCGCGCGAGGATGTAGAGCGTGTGCATAGGGAATGATACCCGCGGGAGCGAAGGATGTACTTGAGGCAGGCGCTCTATCTCGGCGCTTCCGCTGCGTCTCAAAGCTTCTTCATCGATGGCGACCGGTGTAACGGCACGTGGGACAACGCCCGGGAACTCAGAGAGTGAGTGAGCGAAGTCGCTCGATCTGGCGCCAGTCGTTAGTATAGATTATCTCCATATTTGGTGGGACGGTGACTGTCCACTGCGACAGCAATGCATTCGCCGATACTCACGCAGTCACAGTAGAAGATCGCGTTATGACAGAAATAATCTTTATTGTCGAAGAGGCGCCGGACGGTGGCTATACGGCGCGCGCACTGTCGGCCTCGATCTATACTGAAGCCGATAGTATGGAATCACTTCGCGAAGCGTTGCGAGATGCGGTGAGATGTCACTTCGATGAATCGGTCCGCCCCAAGATCATTCGGCTGCACCACACGCA
>JBPCQO010000146.1:0-26666 GCA_050998035.1 Gemmatimonadaceae bacterium
GGCGTAGCGCTCCTGGAGTAGCGCCGCCAAGGCACGGTCGAGTTCCACGGCGACGAGTCTGCCCACCCGCGGTAGCAGCAGATCGGTCAACGCGCCGCGACCTGGGCCGATCTCAATCACGGTGTCCTGCGCCGTGGGGGCGAGCGCATCCACGATACCCACGAGCGCGCTCTGGTCCGCCAGGAAATGCTGCCCCAGACGTTTGAGGGTGGGCGGAAAGTCGCCGTTGCCGCGGCGTGGGCTCAACTGCGCAGAACCACCAGCGTGAGGTCGTCGCGGGGCGGTACATCTCCGGCGTGTGCCCAGAGCGCGTCGAAGACGCGCTCGACGATAGTATCTGGAGAGCCGCTTGCGTTCCGCGTAATCACATCGAGAACACGCCGCTCCCCCATCGGCTCACCGGCTGCATTCAGCGCATCGGTAATCCCATCGGTGAACAGCACGAGCAGATCGTCTCCCGGGGCCCAGCTTACGAGGCGGCTCCCGGGTGCATCGTCGCTCATGCCCAGCGGTGGATCAACGGCGCCAAGTCGCTCCGGCTCGCACGATGGGCGACAGATGAACGCGTGAGGGTGGCCGGTGTTGGCGTACTGCAACGTTCTCGCTTCGCGATCGACCACCCCGTAAAACAACGTGATGAACATCTCCGTGCTGGACAGCTCATCGCGGAGCGAATACAGCAGTGCGTGGAGCATCGCGCCGGGATCGAGTGTGCTCTGCGCGTGAATTGCGGCTGCGCTCATCGCCAGCGCCATGATCAGCGCGGCACGATAGCCGTGGCTGGACACGTCGCCAATCATTACGCCGGTCGCGGAGGGCGTGAGACGGAACAGGTGATAGAAATCACCGCCGACGCTCTCCGCCGGGACAACTCGCGCCGACGCGGTGGCCTGCGGCGCAACGATGCGCGTGTTCGGCAGGAGCTTCATCTGCAGATCGTGCGCGAGCTGCACCTCCTGCAGCAGGCGCTGCTGCTCGAGCGACTCACGCACCAGCCGTGCATTCTGGATCGCACTGCCAATCTGTGTCGCGATCGCCGCGACCAGCTTCACATCCCCTGCGCTGAACCCAGCCGGCGTTTGGCGGTCGGTGAGACTCACGACGCCGAGTAGCTCGGCGCGTCCGTGTTCACTACTCCACATTATCGGTACGACGAGAACGGCTCCGCGACGAAAGCCATCGTCTGCAAACTCTTCATCCGGAGCGATGACGATCGGGTGCCGATTGCGAAATGCCCGTGCGCTGATGTTCATCTGGTCTTCAACGGCAATGGGCACAATGACGTGTGCCACGCCAACTGTCGCTATCGGAATGAGCGTATCCGCGCCTGTCTCGCAAATCAGGATCGCACCGCGGCACGCACCGACAGTCTCGGACACCTCACGCAGGATCGTTGCGGCGGCCTCGTCAAGTGAAACCGTACGCCCCAGAATGTCGCTGATTGTGTACAGGAGATTTATTTCCTCATACCGCTCGGCCAACTCCCGAGCGGTATTCTCGATCTCCAGCTCCAGGTCCCGTTTCATCGGTTCAGCGTCAGCCTGAGGAGATGACGCGAGCCATTGATCTGTTCGACACGGTCCATGAGCTGCTGCATCAGAAAGATCCCGCGCCCGTCCTCACGCTCGATGTGTTCGGCCGCGGTTGGGTCGTGATCGACGTTGTGCATGTCGAATCCGGCGCCCTCGTCGCTGACGTCGAGTACGAGTGCCAGGTCGGAGACCGTTGCGCGCACGTGCACGTGCTTGGACGGATCTTCGCGGTTGTCCCGGATGATCGCGTTGGATAACGCCTCACTCAGCGCGACCGGCACATTCAGGGTGTATTTCCGTTTCGGAAGCCGGAGGTCACGGCACACGTCAGTGACCAGCGAGACTACGCGCTCGATCTGACTCACGTCGCTCGGTATGTCCAAGTCGACAACAACGCGCGGTTCGCTCATACGCGACTGGCCTTCTGTGGCTGGCGCGCCGTGCGGGCTGGACACCGCTTCAGGGGAAAGTGTCCAGCCGGCTGGCTGCTGCCGCAGGTCAGAATCCTTCGAGCGCGCGCTCCCTTGTGTCGGCGATCTGGAATAAAGTATCAAGCTTGGTGAGCTCGAAGAGCGTCTGGAGATCGTCGTTCAAGTCAGCCAGGCGTAGCTCGCCGCCGTGCTCCCGGATCTTCTTGCTGAGCGAAACCAACACACCGAGTCCGGAGCTATCGATGTATCCCGTCTGAGCGAAGTCGATGAGAAACTTGTGTTCCCCTTTCTCCACTTCATCCAGAACCTTCTGCTTGAGCTCCTGCCGGTTCCCAACGATCAACTGTCCTTCACCGTCGACGACCACGACGTCGCCCTGTTTCTTAAGCGTGAAGCTCCTCCATTCTCCGTTTGTAGCGCCGTAATTGCCGTCACATTGATTATATCGTCAACCGTCGCGCCGCGCGATAGATCGGCCGTGGGCCGCGCGAGCCCCTGAAGGATTGGCCCGATGGCCGTCGCCCCGCCGAGACGCTGCACCAGCTTGTAAGCGATGTTCCCCGCATCCAGGGACGGAAAGATCAGTACGTTAGCGCGCCCCGCCACCGGTGAACCTGGCGCCTTGCGGGCCGCGATCGCCGACACCAGTGCCGCGTCTCCCTGCAATTCTCCGTCCACCAAGAGAGCTGGAGCGCGCGATCGGACGAGTGCCACGGCCTCACGAACCAGATCGATCGATGGGCCCGATGCACTCCCCGCGGTACTGAACGACAGGAACGCAATCGCGGGCTCGTCACCAACGATGCGGACCCGGTCGGCTGCGGAGGAGATGGCGATGTCGGCGAGCTGTGAGGCTGTAGGGAACGGAGTGACGGCACAGTCCGCAAACGTGATCACATCGGCCGCGGCATCCCACGCGCCCGGCGCAACCATGTAGAATGCGCCAGATACAGTCTGTACCCCGGGCGCCATACCGACGCGCTTGATGGCCGCTCGCAGGACTTCCCGCGTGGTGTAGACCGCGCCAGCTACCATGCCGGCCGCCTCCCCAGAGGCCACCATCTGTGCCGCCGTGACGAGCGCATCCGGCCCCGGCGTCACACGGACAGGCTCAGCGATTCCAAGCCGCTCGACTTCCGCGATAGCAGCAAGGACCCGCTCATCGCCACCCTCTGGGAAGACGATCCGGGGGCAGAGCTCGATCGCGCGCGCGCGCGCCGTTTGGACGAACGTCCCCATGCTAGACCGATGTGAGCTTCGCAGCGTCCGCGAATTTCGCGACGAGAGCTGTCGCGACGAGGGGGTCGACGAGCCCCCGCAGGTCGCCCCCGTAGCGTGCTACTTCGCGAACTATGCTCGAGCTGATGTAGGTCGTTTCCACGGACGGGACCATGAAGACCGTCTCCATGCTCGGACCGAGGTGCCGGTTCATGAGCGCCATCTGGAACTCGTACTCAAAGTCGCTCACTGCGCGCAACCCCCGGATGATAAGCGACGCGCCAACTGCGCGCGCACAATCGACCAGCAATCCATCGAAGCGGCGTACCGTCACGCCGGGCTCCATCCCCACCGTCGATTGAATCAGATCGAGCCGCTCCTCCACGGTGAACAGCGGCTGCTTGGATGAGTTCGTAGCCACAGCCACGACAAGCTCGTCGACGAACGTGAGGCTGCGCCTTATTAGATCCTGGTGACCGCGCGTGATCGGGTCGAAACTACCGGCGTAAATCGCGATCGTTGGCATCAGCGGTACAAAGTAACGCTGGAGTCTCCGTAGCGCCGGGTATCGCCGCCCGGAGGCATGGCTGCACCACTCGGGTGCTCCACGCTGAGTACCGTGGCAAACCGGCACTTGAGCCATCGGTCGGCCAGGCGCACCGCCGCATCGGTGGCGTACGGCGGATCCGCGAAGGCGATATCGAAGGCGTCGGCGTCGAGAGATTGGACGAAGCGCAGCGCGTCGCCCCGAGTAACCGTCGCGCGGTCACCGGCGCCGAGCGAGGCGGCGTTCTCGCGCAGCGCCGCGATGCTGCGCTGGTCGCTATCGACAAATTGTGCGCTCTCCGCGCCTCGCGACAGTGCCTCCAGCCCAAGCGCACCCGAGCCCGCGAACAGGTCCAGAACGCGTGCGTTCGGCAGATAAGGCTGCAGGATGCTCATCCACGCCTCGCGTACCCGATCCAGCGTGGGGCGCACCGCGCGGCCGGGTGGTGCCTTGATCGTGCGACCGCGCCATTCGCCAGCGACGATCCTCACCGCACAACTATGTCGGCGAGCTTGGCCTGGAGACGACTCTCGCCTTGATACTCGTCGCGCTCCAGGCGGAACGCCACATCGAGCGGAATACCAGGGCGGATCCGCGGCGCCATGTCCGCCATTCCCCACCCGATTGCATCAACCTGTGCGCCACTCGCGCCAACAAGTCTCAGTTTGAGCCCGTCCCGCCCAACCGTGCGCGGTGCAGCGGCAGCGGTGACGTTCCGGGCGGCAAATACCGGCGCCGGATTACCGATACCGAACGGCTCGAAGTGCCGCAAAACCGTCTCCAGTTCGAGCGTGGCGTGATCCAGCTCAAGCTCGATGTCCACGCGTAGCTCTGGGAACAGATCGTCACGTGTGAGCCGGTCGCGAGCGACGTCGTTGAAGCGCGTCGCGAACGCATCCATCCTGTCGGCACTCACAGTCACCCCTGCCGCCGCACGATGGCCACCGAAGCGCTGCAGCAGATCGCGGCACTCTCCCAGGGCAGAATGCAGATCGAAGGCAGTGATGGAGCGCCCGCTCCCCTTCCCCGTGTCGCCGTCCAGCGCCACCAGTATTGCTGGGCGTCCAAACTCTTCCACTATTCGCGATGCAACAATGCCGACGACGCCCGGATGCCAACCCTGCTTTCCCAGCACGATGCCGAATGTGTCGTCCTGCGGCAGTCGCTCCACCATGGACCGCGCCTCGTCAAGGCTTGTGCGATCGAGTGTCTGACGCCGCTGGTTCAGCTCCTCGAGCTCGCGCGCGATCACATTCGCCTCGTGCGGCGAATCCGTCATGAGCAGCTCCACGCCGCGAAGCGCGTGGCCAAGCCGACCAGCCGCGTTCAACCGCGGACCGAGCGTGAATCCAAGCCGCCCCGCCGTGAGCGGCTTGCCGTCCATGCCCGACGCGCGAAGGAGCGCACGTAGCCCCACATTCTCCGTCTCCGCGATCATCTTGAGTCCGTACCTGACGAAGACACGATTCTCCCCGCGGAGTGGCGCAACGTCGGCAACGGTCGCAAGCGCAACAAGGTCCAACATTTTCCAGATGAACGCGTCGCTCGCACCGAGTGCTGCGGCGAGCGCGAGCGCGAGCTTAAATGCAACGCCCACAGCAGCAAGGTCCTTGTCCGGATAGCCACATCCATCCCGTCGCGGGTTGAGCAGCGCCAGAGACGACGGCAACGGCCCGCCAGGAAGATGGTGATCACTTATGACCACGTCGATCCCCGCGGCGTTGAGATCGGCCACCGGTGTTAGCGCGCTGGTGCCGCAATCGCAGGTGACCACAACGCGTGCGCCCGACTCGATGGCCTTCTGCACTCCGGCCGCGCCCAGGTCGTACCCATCGGTGAGCCGATGCGGGATGAACGGGAACGCGTTTCCACCGAGCCCGCGCAAAGTGCGCGTGAGTAGCGTAGCCGAGCAGATGCCGTCCACGTCGTAGTCGCCATGGATCATGATGAGCTCGCCGCCTCGAATCGCACGCACGAGCCGCTCGACAGCTGCATCCAGACTCGTCATCGTGCTGGCGTCGTGCAGCTGTTCCAGTCGCGGGCGCAGAAACCGCTTAGCGGACGCCGCCTCTCCGTAACCGCGAAGCACCAGCATGCGAGCTACGCTGTCGGGGACGCTCAGCTCCGTGCCGAGCGCACGCATTGCGCTCTGATCCACATCCGGCGCGGCTCTCCAGCGTGTGCGGAGGCGGCTCATTCGATAGGCGCGGAGAGACGCCGGCGTAGAAATTTGAAGGACTTGGACGCGGGCTGGCCGAGCAACTCTATCTCCTTCTGCAACCGTATCTTCTCGTTAGCTAACTCGATCTTCTCGTCCTCCGTAGCGAGTGAAAGTATGGTGTCAATTTGCGCCAGACGTCCGTCGATGTCCCGCATTGCGAGCGCAGCCAGCGATGCCGAAACGGTTTTCTCGGGATCGATCTGCGCCCCCGGCTCGTCGAGCAACCCATTGAGCACGGCTACGTCATCCTCACCAAGTTCATCGGCGAGCGATTCCACGGTGAAGTCGTCACCCAGCTCTAGCATGGCCGAAAAGATCGCGCGATAGTTGTCGTCCAGAAAGCGCTCCGGATCAACTTTTTCAGCAATTACCGCTCCGCGCTGCGGGTCAGCGAGGATAGCTCGCACCAACTCGCGTTCCGCCGCATGTCCGCGAGCACGATGATCGTTGCGCCTATCACCACTCCGCGCTCGCACTTCGGATCGTGATCGTTCGGAGCGTGGACGCTCGGGCGTACGCCCCTCCGGCAGGGGACCGACAACCTCGCGCGGCGATCCCTCGGCCTCGCGCAACAGAATCTCCTTCGCCACGCCCGTCTTTTCCGCCGCGCGCGTCACGTACAGATCGCGCAGCAGAGGGTCCGACGCCGCACGAATGGTAGGGAGTAACCGGTCGAGGGCGCGTCGTTTTTTCTGAAGCTCGTCAAACCAGCCGCCGCGATCGAGTATCTGGATCTTGCGCTCGAACACGTCCAGCGCGCGTGCGACCTGCTCCTCCAGCCCCGACGCACCGTGTGCGAGTACGTAAGTGTCAGGGTCCTCACCATTGGGAAGTGTCACCACACGGACAGAGCACTGATGTCGCAGCAGCTCATCGCCCGCACGAAAGGTGGCCTTGAGTCCCGCCTGATCGCTGTCGTACAGGAGATAGATATTCTTGCTGTACCGAGCCAGCATCTTGGCCTGACTTTCAGTGAGTGCAGTGCCGAGCGGTGCCACCACGCTGTCGATTCCACTGGCCATGAGTCGGATCGCATCCATGTAGCCCTCGACCACGAACGCGCGGTCGGCCTTGCGGATGCCGTTCCTGCACCAGTTTAGCGCGTACAGCGTCTGCGACTTGTTGAACACCGGCGTCTCCGGCGAGTTGAGATATTTCGGCTCGAAATTGCCCAGCGCCCGCCCTCCGAACGCAGTGTGCCGCCCCTGCGCGTCCAGAATCGGGAACATGAGCCTGTTCCGAAAACGAGGTCGCGGCTCGGTGCTACCATCCCGCAGAAGTACCAGGCCACCCTCAACCAGTCGGTCCAGGTAGAACCCCATCATTTCCATGTGCGCGCGAAGCGCGCCGGGATCGGACGGTGCAAGTCCAAGCTCGAACCGCTCCGATATCTCGCGCGTGACACCACGTTGTTCCAGGTACGTCCGCGCCGCCGCACCCTGATCGCCGTCCCAGAGTGACCGTTTAAAGAAGTCGGCGGCAACCGCGTTCATCTCCCAGAAGGGCTCGCGATGATCCGGGCCCGTCTTGTCCGCGCGGCGCTGCTCTGGAATTTCGATACCCGCAATTCCAGCAACTGTCTGCAGCGCGTCGGGGAAACTCAACCCAAGATGGTTCTGCACGAACGAGAACACATCGCCAGACTCACCGCATTTGAAGCAATGGTACTGGCCGCGTTTGGGCGAAACGCTGAAGTTGGGATTCTTGCCGCCGTGAAACGGACACGGCCCGCGCCAATCGGCGCCGCTGCGACGAAGCTTAACGTGCTCGCCGATGATCTTCAGAATATCCGCTGCTTCCCGTACACGCTCAACAATTTCATCGGAGCTCACGAGAACTCCACGACGGTGACACCGGCGCCGCCCTCGTTCCATGCACCCAGGCGGAAGTTCACGACGCGCGGCTCCTTCTTCAACATCTCACCCACTCGATCGCGCAGCGCGCCGGTGCCCTTGCCGTGGATGAGTCGTAGCGTCTTGAGATCGGCACGCACGGCGTTGTCCACCGCATGCATCACTATATCGTCGACATCGCTGACGCGTATCCCGCGCAGATCGATCTCGCTCGATGCGTACACGTCGGGAATATCACCGCGGACGGCGACCGTCACCGCCGCCTGCGGTCGCGCCGCGTGGCCCAAATCACCGACCGGCACCGTGAGCTTGAGCGGCCCAACGGCCACTACCGCGCTGTCTTCACGTAGCTCGATCAGTTTGCCCGTACGCCCGCCGAGACTCTCCACGGACACCCAATCGCCCACTGCGGTCGGCGCCCTCGGCGCAACGCCGCGGCCGTTCCCGTTTCGCGACTCCGCGTTGCGCTCACGCGTCTCCAGCCGGTCGAGCGCCGCTGTCTGTCCCTTGGCAAGATCCTCGACATTACGCCGTGCATCGCGCGCTGCCTCATCCACATCCGCGGATGATTTGAGCGACTTGATTGCCTGCTCAACCTCGCGACGCGCACCGAGCAGATACCGACGTGCCTCCTGACGTGCCTTCCGCTCCGCGTCGCGCTCGCGTGCCTCTGCATTGCGCTCACGCTCGGCAACGCGCCGCGCGCGAACCCGCGCATCCTCAGCAATTACCTCTGCTTCGCGCTCGCGCTCGGCCAGAGCAGTTTCTCTCGCCTCAAGATCGGCGAGCAAAACGTTGACGTCCCGCTCTCCCACCGGGAGCCGAGCCTCGGCGCGGTTGAGCACGTCGTCAGGGACGCCTAGCCGGCGCGCAATGCTCAGTCCGTACGACTGCCCCGGTATTCCCTTGATGAGCCGGTAGGTGGGTGCCAGTGCGGCGGAATCGAACTGTAGCGACGCATTGATGACGCGTACGTCTTCGATTGCAAGGTGTTTGAGCGCGCCGAGGTGCGTGGTTGCTATGGTGCGCGCACCGCGCTCCGTGAGCGATTCGAGAACCGCGCCCCCGAGCGCTGCTCCTTCCAGTGGATCGGTACCGGAGCCGAGCTCGTCGATGAGAACGAGAGTGCGCTCCGTTGCGCATGTGAGGATCTCACGCAGATTCTTGACGTGTGCGCTGAACGTCGAGAGGCTCGCGGCGATCGATTGCTCGTCGCCGATGTCGGCGTAGATGTCGTCGTATACCGGAACGCTGCTCTCGTCACCGACAGTGGCCGGCACGCCGGCCTGTATACTCGCCGAGATGAGCGCGATCGCCTTAAGCAAAACCGTCTTGCCACCGGTGTTGGGGCCGGAGATGAGAAGCGTGCGCTCGCCGGTGGAGAGCACCAGGTCGAATGGGACTACAGGGTGCCCTTGCGCCAGCAACAGTGGATGCCGGCCGTTGCGGATATCGAACCCCTCCGCCGGAGCGCGCAGAGTCACCGGCGAGGCGACGAGTTCCAGTGCATAGCGGGCGCGCGCGTAAAGCGAGTCCAGCTCGCCCAGTGCATCGAAGGCGTCCGTCAACGCCGCGTGGAACGGACGCAGAGTTTCTGTCAGCTCACCCAGAATGCGATCCACTTCTCGCACCTCCTGTGCAGCGAGCTCGCGCATCCGGTTGCCAGCCTCGATCGCGGGCGGGGGCTCGATGAACAGTGTGCCCCCAGTGGCCGACGCGTCGTGCACGATGCCGCCCAGTGCAGCGCGTCCGTCGCGGCGTACGGGGATAACGAAGCGGCCGTTGCGCACCGTCACCGACATGTCAGGAACTTGCTGCGCCGGTTCTAGCCGCGCCATGAGGCGCTCCAGCAGTGAAACGAGGTCCGATTCGGCGGTGCGCAACTCGCGACGGAGCGATCTCAGCCGCGGGGATGCTTCGTCTCTAACGCCCCCCTCGTCGTTGATGACGCGATCGATGGCGGACTCCGCGCGCGGCTCGCGCGCGAGCCGGCGGGCGATCTGCGCGAGGACGGCGGTCGCTGCCGCGGGATAGCGCTTGTGCTCCAGTGAGTCGAGCGTTGCGCGAGAGCTTCCGAGCAGCGTGCGCAGCTCCATGAAGTCTTCGCCAGCGAGTGTTGCGTTCTCCACCCGCAGCCGGTCGAGCGCGCGGCGCGCGCGTGGGATGCGCGCGGGGGCCCAGCCGCTCTCACTAATCACGAGTGCACGAACGGAGAAGACGCGGGTCTGCTCCCGCTCGATCCAATCGCAATCGGTGGTGGGCCGGAGAGCGCGAACGCGTGCGGCTCCCTCGTCCGATGACGCGCGTGCGGCGGCGACGTCGAGTACCCGATCGAACTCGAGGACGGTAAGGGCGTGCGAATTCATGTGGCTACTGAATTATACCCCTGAAAGCACGAAGGGCCCGCACTTTCGGCGGACCCTTGCTGTACATGTTTCGGGATATTATGGCTGGGCGGCGGCTAACTCTTCCTTGGCGATCCGGCTGATCACGCTGCCGTCGGTGCGGCCCTTGAACTCGGGGTTGACGCGGCCCATGAGCGGGCCCATCGACGTCGCGCCGCCAACGATCGCGGCACGTACTGCGGCGCGGATGTCGTCCTCGCTCACCTGTGCCGGAAGGTATTCTTCCAGCCCGGCAGCCTCGGCGCGTTCCTTGTCCGCCAGGTCGGCGCGGCCGCCCTTGTCGTACATCTCCACCGACTCGCGCCGCCGCTTGATCCCTTTACGTAGCACGTCAATGACGTCCTCGTCGGTGGGATCGCGACGCAGCTCTATCTTCTTGTTCTTGACGTCGGAGAGGATGGTGCTGAGCAACAGAACGCCACTCTTGTTCTGCGCCTTCCGCGCAGAATTGAGGTCGCTCTGCAGCCGATCTGCCAAAGCAGACATTACATCGCGGGGCGACGACGAGTCTTGCGCATTGCAGAGTTCATCTTGCGCTTGCGCTTCTCGCTGGGCTTCTCGTAATGGCGATGCTTACGAAGATCCGCGAGGATCCCGGCCTTTTCGACCTTCTTCTTGAACCGCTTGAGCGCGCGCTCAAAGTTCTCATCTTCCTGAATTATGACTTCTGACAAACTTTCCTGCCCCCTTGGGAACGGATGAATAAAGGCCGATTTATATATAGCCTTTGAATATAATGCTATCCCGGTGGCCACGCCATTCTACGGCCGCCAAGGACGTGAACATGTAGATGGTCCACAGTCTGACCCCCGTCTCGCCCGGTGTTGATCACGGTCCGATAGCCGTCATCGGCGACTCCCTCGCGACGGGCCACGTCTGCAGACAGGCGCATCACGTCACCCAGAATTATCGGGTCGTAAGCGTCAGCCATCGAGTCAACGTGCTCCCGCGGGACCACCAGAACGTGCACCGGCGCCTGCGGCTCCAGGTCCCTAAAGGCAATGGCAGAATCGTTCTCGGCCACGATCTCGGCCGGAATTTCGCCCCGGACAATTTTGCAGAAGATGCAGTCAGTCGGCATTAGCTCTCAAGAGTGTGTAACCGCACCACTCCTGAGCATTGACCGGGCCACTGCGATTCCCGATATGGCCGCGGTTTCGAAACGGAGGACAGAATCGGCCAAAGAGACGGCCGCGAACCCCGCAGCCTGAAGGCGATCCAGCTCCGGCTGCTCGAAGCCTCCCTCCGGCCCGACGGCTACTGTGAGCGGCGCCACGATTGGAACTGTGGAGATGGCGCTCCCCGCCGCGTCGAGCACCATGCGCGTGCCCTCCGGAGCGGCGGCGATGGCGCGCTCGACGGGCGCATCCGGGAACAGCTCCGGCAACCACGCCGAGCGCGACTGGAGCAGCGCCGCGATCATGCGAGTGCGCACCTTGGATCGAAAAGCTGGCCCATCACCACGCGGCGAGACGCTTTTGGAGCGGTGCCACAGTACCGGCCGCCAACTCGTTGCGTTGAGCTCGGCGGCCTTCTCAGCCAGCCACAGCATCCGGTCGCGATCGGCGATCGGGACCATGAGGTGCACGGCCGGTAGAGGCTCAACGTGCTGCAGTTCATCCACTTCGACCAGCGCCTGAGTACGCGCGAGCTTCACTAGCAGCCCGGAAGCCACCAACCCCGCGCCGTCACGGAGCCCCACGCGCTCGCCGATGCCTAGCCGGAGAACCTGGATGTGCCGGGCATCTCCTTCGGCGAGCGCAACACGCGCGGCCAGTACAACGGGCTCCTCCGTGAAGAAGGCGGCGCGGTCAGTCACGATGTGAAGACATCATTCCAACTTGCGCGCGCGGTGCACCTGACCATCAGGCCAGTGGGACACGTATCCGACAACGCGACCGGAACTGTCGCGCTCAAAGATCGTCACCGTCGCGATGTTGTTAGCTACCCGGAACACCGACGCAGATACCGGCACCAGAACCGCTCCACCCGCTTCACCCGTGGCAGTTGCCACGAGTCCAGCACCGCTGCGATGCACGTTGTCGATGAATCCCGGCGCGAGTTGATATCTGCCGACGAATGCAGCGAGCGCGGTAGAGTCCAGCACGACGGGCACCGGAGGTGCCGGAATCCAGACCTGTGTGTGGCTGGCGAGAAGCCACTTGCCGCCACTCAGAACGAACAGGTCGAGCGCGCGCGTAGTAGTCCGAGCCTCTTCCGTCCCCATCGTCCAACGGTTGACCCGCACGGAAGCGACCATCACTACGTCCCCCACCCGGCGTGCGTGCACACTGTCTGTCATCGCACTCGGAGAGCGCGCCTGCATGTGGGCGACTGCACCGACGAGTTGCGGGGCGGTGACAACGGCGCCAGTAGAGCCATCGATCCAGACGAGGTTGTCTGTAATCATTAGATGCACTGCAGCGGTATCGCCGCGCGCGATGGCGGCATCCCTGGCCTCGACGAGTGATTGGAACTTGGAATCGAGCGCGGACACGTTCTGTGCACGGGCGGTAACGGCGGCCACGAGGTTCGCTGCAACCATAGCCGCCGTGGTCAATTTCAGGAGCATGAGACTCAGGGACCCGCCCTGTCGGTGAGTAGCATTAGGAGAATGTCTACCAGTGGACCATAGTTATGAAACCCCGCGATACCGACACGAAAGCGGTCTGAGATTTAGCTACATCAGTAACCCTCGCGACGGCTGAAGATAGCCTCAACGTGCACAAATTCAGCAGTCAGCGAGAATCGAACGCGCTAATCACCCACCCTGAGTCGATACGCGGGAGGTTTTAACATCGGTCAACTTCTTCACGTCTCCGCGTCCCCTTTCACAGAATTGGGGGAGCGCCGCTAAATATCCGCTGCTGGGTATCCGTACTCAGTTTTGCGAGATCCCTACGCGCACGAGGCGCGAGTAGGATCGCGCGACGCTGTTCAGCCACAACACTACAGCCCGAGTTCTCGACGCACTTGCTCCAGAAGGATCCCCGACCCCTCTGCGAACTCTATACGTGCCTTCTCCGCAGCTGTACGTTCTCCCTCAGACACCGGC
The DNA here is from genome assembly GCA_050998035.1 of Gemmatimonadaceae bacterium. Classification (GTDB taxonomy): domain Bacteria; phylum Gemmatimonadota; class Gemmatimonadetes; order Gemmatimonadales; family Gemmatimonadaceae; genus Fen-1247. The sequence goes on from JBPCQO010000146.1 coordinate 13,263, forward strand.
TCGTCATCTTCCGGCGCCAATGCGCAAGCCATCGCCACCGGGTCCACCGAGCTAGCGAGGTACTCAAGATACCGAGCCGCAGCCGTCAATTCGTGCTCTGGTAAACCTCTACTAATCGGTACAACCGATCCTTGGCTTCTTGGGTCGTCATCGGATTCTCCTGGTCAACAATTCATCGGTGAGCTGCAGATCCTCGCAATGCCACGCTCCACCAATCCCCCTCGACATCCTCACTCGTCACATGCCAACCTCCGCGCCCGAACAACGCCAGCATCATGTCACGCTCCTCGACGAGAATGCCGCTGAGGACCGCCTCGCCGCCGGGTGACAGGGCGGCCGCGATCTCGGGCATCAGCTCCGCGAGCACCGAGGATACAATGTTGGCCAGCACCACGCGTACGGGAGCAACCAGCGCGAGCAGGATCGTCGCGTCGCCCTGCACGAAGCGTACGACGTCGCCCACTTCATTGCGCGCAATGTTCTCCTCAGCAGTGGCGACGGAGTCCGGGTCGAGTTCGATCGCGGCAACGCGGGTCGCACCAAGCATTGCGGCGGCGATGGACAGGACCGCGCTGCCGGCACCCAGATCGGCCACGCTGTCACCGGCGCGAATGACGCTGTGCATCAGCCGCATCATTCCGCGCGTCGTCGGGTGTTCGCCGGTCCCGAACGCCATTGCGGGATCGATTACAATCGTCGTTGCAGGATCGAATTGGTGCGCGAGCCACGGCGGCGCGACGATGAGCGTACCCACTTGGTGCGCACCGACATCGGCGCGCCACTCGTCCCAGCTCACAGGCGGCGCGTCGGCGACGCTCACGCGGGCACCGGGATCTACAGTAGTCACCGCCGCGACGATGGCATCCGTGTCGGTATTGGGCGGAAAGTGCGTGATCAGGGCGTCGGCATCTTCATGTATTCCTTGTGACCCGACGTCGAACAACGCGGCGATCACGGCCTGGCGCTCGGTGCAGTCGTCGATGCGTACGGAGCGCCAGGGCTGTGTCACGCGCCGAGCGACTCCTTGATCTTGGACCAGAGACCGCCGTCACGCTTTGCCGGTGCTGTGGGGCGAATCTCGTGCAGTCGGCGCAGCAGGCCGGATTCCTCCTCGGTCAGCATTTCCGGTGTCCACAGCTGCAGCCGTACATGTAAATCACCCGTGCCTGACGCGTTCACACGCGGGAGGCCACGGCCGCGCAGGTGCATGAGGTGGCCGCTCTGTGTACCGGCCGGCACACGCATGTTGACGCTGCTCGTGACTGTTGGAACTTCGACGTCGGCGCCGAGTGCGAGCTGCGTGTACGTGACCAGGACCTCGGTCATGAGATCTTCGCCATCGCGCTCGAACCGCTCGTCTTCATCCACCTCGAAAACGACGAGGATGTCGCCGCGCGGACCACTGCGTGGTCCGGCGTTTCCGACGCCACGAAGGTTCATGTACTGACCCGTCGCAACACCTGGCGGAACCTTGATGGTGACCTGCTCTTCCGACCGGACGCGCCCTTCACCGCGGCACTTCTTGCACGGCGATGAGACGACCTTGCCGTCGCCCGCACATGTTGGACACACCGTGACGCTAACCACGGGTCCGAAGAAAGACTGTTGCGCGCGCCGCACTTCCCCGCTTCCCTTACACGTTGGGCATGTAGAGACGCTCGTCCCCGGCTCGGCACCGGACCCGCTGCATCGGTCGCACGGGTTGAGCAGCTTGATCGTCACCACCTTCTCGACGCCCGTCGCCACTTCCCGCAGACTGAGCGGAAGCGTGACGCGGATATCGGAGCCGGTGCGCGTTTCAGCCGCGCTGGTGCGGCGGCCACCGAACATGTCGCCGAAGCCGCCCATCCCGCCCAGGTCGCGCATGAAGATGTTGAGCGCCTCGGACAGATCCACGTGGTGGAATCCGCCGAAGCCGCCGCCGCGCAGGCCGGCCTCGCCATAGCGATCGTACGCGGCGCGCTTGTTTCCGTCACGAAGTACGTCGTACGCTTCGGTGATCTCCTTGAACTTCTCCTCTGACTCGCTGGACCCGTTGTTTCGATCGGGGTGGTACTGCATCGCGAGCTTTCGGTATGCTTTCTTGATCTCGTCGTCGGGAGCGCCGCGCGCAACGCCGAGCGTGTCGTAGTAGTCTGCCATCGGTGCGTGAAGCGTTAGTCCAGGAGCTCGGTGAGGAGCTGCGAGGTGTGCGTGACCAGCGAAATGACCTTGTCGTAGGGCATTCGGGTCGGGCCCATGACACCGATGACTCCATTGAGGGAGCCAACTCGGTACTGTGCCGTGATCAACGTGAAGTTTTCCAGCGCGGGATCGTCGTGCTCGTTACCGATAGTGATGCTGACGCCAGAGGCGTCGCTTCTCTTCCGGAGAACCTCTGCGAGATAATGGCGGGTTTCCGTGAGCGCGACAAGCCGCCGCATGCTGTCAGCGGACGCAAACTCGGGCTGTTCTGCCAGGACAGACGCCTGGCCGAGCACCACCTCTTCGCCGGAATTCAGGGCCGGATCAAAGAGCTGCTCGCCTTCCTCGACAAAGATGTTGATCAGCTCCCCGGAGCCGGGGATGCTGTCGCGTAGCCGGTGGGCGAGCGTGCCACGAACCTCACGCAACGTGAGCCCGCTCAGGCGTTCATTGATGACCCGAGTGACCTCGGAGAGCGCCTTGTCTGCGATCTGGCCGCGGGCGTCCACGTAAATGGTGCGCACGCCGCCACCATGGACGGAAAGGACCACCAGCAGCCGATCGGACGAGAGCCGGACGAGCTCGATGCGCTCCAGCCTGCTATCGTCGAAGCGCGGGCCGAGGGCCACGCCCAGCTCCTGAGTGATGACGCCAAGACTCTGGGCGGCGCGGCGGAGAATTGCCTCTACGGCCGATCCACCGCCCGCTATCTGCTGCGTCAAGGCCTCCCTCTCCTGTGCCGAGAAACGCGGCGCCGGGAGGATGGAGTTGACGTAAGCGCGATACGCTACATCGGTGGGTACCCGACCGGCGGAAGTGTGCGGGTGGAACAGGTATCCCTTATCCTCCAGATCACTCATAGTGTTGCGGATGGTGGCCGCGGACACGCCGAGTCCGGACCGCTTGGCCAACTGGCGCGAGCCGGCCGGTTGAGCGGTGGAGACATACGTTTGGATAACCGCTTCAAGCACCTTCCGCTCGCGGTCGGTCAGCTCCGCAAGAGGCATAAGTTCAATAGTATCAAAGACTTCCGGCATGTGTCAAGAATGCAGCCAAAGCGTCCAGCCGGAGTAGTCCGGACGGAGTAAGAACGATGGCTCCATCTCGAAGGATCGCCCAGCCCTGCGTTAGCCAAGGACGAACGATGTCGAGTTCCGCATCCGTCGCCGTGAGTCCGGCGTCGGTTCGTAGCCCTAGATACACCCTTTCGGCTGCCCTGTTCGCCGGAGTGAGCACTTCCAATCCTCCGATAGCGGACTGCCCCGACGCGAGCAGGCGTTCCCATTGCGCGTATGCGGCCACGTTCCACTGCCGCGTGCGAATATCGAATCCGTGAGCGGACGGTCCGAGCCCTATGTAAGGTACACCGGACCAGTAGGCTGAGTTGTGCCGGGAGCGAAAGCCCGGTTGGCCAAAGTTGGAAACTTCGTAATGGTCCAGCCCTGCCGCGACGAGGCGTTCGTGCGCCAGCATGAACTCCGTTTCGTAGCTTTCTTCGGGGGCGTCGGTGACGCTGCCGCGCTCACGCCACCGCGCGAGCGGCGTATGTGCCTCGACAGTGAGTCCGTACAGGGAAATGTGGCGAGGCTCCAGAGCCAGGGCGCGGTCGAGGTCGGCGCTCCAGTCGCGGCTGATCTCTGGCGGAAGCGCGAATATGAGATCTACCGATATGTTATCGATCCCCGAGTCTTTTAGCAGTCGGACGGCGTCACCGATCTGGGTCGCGGAGTGGGCACGGTGCATCCATTCAAGCACGCCTTCATCGAAAGACTGCGCGCCTAGTGAGACGCGGTTCACGCCGGCGGCGCGCCAAGCGCGGGCCGAGGCGGCGGTTACGTCATCGGGATTTGCCTCGATCGTGATCTCAGCATCCGGGGCCATCATCGTGCGGCTGCGCACCAGTGAGATGACGCCGGCAACGCCTTCGCCGCCAAGGCGGGAGGGCGTTCCGCCGCCCAGGTACAGCGTATCCAGCTCCACGGCTGCCGTGTTATAGCTGTCCATCTCCGCGGCGAGAGCTGCGATGTAGCGGTCGACAGGAACGACGTTGCGAACGGCGATGGAGAAGTCGCAGTAGGAGCACCGGCGTGCGCAGAATGGAACGTGCACGTACATGTGACGCGCTGGCGTGCTCAGCGGGGCCAACGCCTCTGATGCTCGCAGGGCAGCGTCAGAGTTAGCAGCGGCAGATGCATCACCCGTAGCGACCGAAGATTCCAAGATCAGCGCCGTCGGATCTCGCCTGCCGGTGAGCAGGATACGAGTCCCTGGAGTTCGAGGTTAGTTACCGCGACCAGGCAGCGGTGCGCATTTAACCCCGTGCGAGCTACCAATTCATCGGCGTTGCTCGCGTTGGCGGCGACGACGTCCCAAACACTCGCCTCGTCCTGACCCAGCTGAAGCGGGGGACTGAAGCTCTCTGTGCCGTGCAAATCGAGCAAAGAAAGTGCGTCATCCACACTCGCGATGAGGTGTGCTCCGTCACGGAGGAGAAGGTTACTCCCGGCGCTCTGCGGCGAGTCGATCGGTCCCGGCACCGCTGCGACCTTCCGGTCGTAGTCGAGCGCGTAGCCGGCGGTAATCAGCGCACCGCTCTTTGCGCCAGCTTCGATGACGATTGTGAGCTGTGACAGCCCCGCGATGATTCTATTCCTCCGCGGAAAACATCCCTTGAAGGCGGCAGTGCCTGGTGGAAATTCCGACACCACAACGCCGGAGCTTGCGATTTCATCGTACAATCGACGGTGTCCCGCTGGATAGATCTGATCGATTCCAGTACCGAGTACCGCGGCAGTCGCGCCGCCCGCGGCCAGCGCGGCCCGGTGTGCGCATGCATCCACCCCGTAGGCCATGCCACTTACGACGCAAGCGCCGGCGCGCGCCATGGCCGCAGCGATATCGGTGGCGACGCGCTCCCCGTAGCGAGTGGGGTGCCGCGTTCCCACGATCCCCACGCACGCCTTTGACAGGGTGCCGATGTTGCCCGTGAAGTACAACTCTCGGGGCGGCGAGGAAATCTCAAGCAAGGCGCCGGGCCACTCGACAGACGCGGCCCTCATGGACTGAGCCATTCGATTATGGCAGTGCGACGTCTGCGATCTGTGACTGAGCCTCTTCACCGGTAACGTTGCCTTTGAGCCGGAGCAGCTCCGTCCACCAGGCAGCGAGCAGTGGAGTGAGCCCCTCACGATTGGCCGCACTTATGGAGAACACGCCGAAAGCACCAGGCGCCTCGATCGGCGGAGCGTACTGCTCACCGAGCAAGTCGAGCTTGGTGAACACGACGCAGTGCGGCTTCGCGGCGAGTTCGCTGCTGTAGGCGGCAACCTCTGCTCGCAGCTGATCGTATTCGGCTTGCCAGTCCATGGCGTCGATCGGGATGAGGAGCGCCAGTATGCGCGTCCGCTCTATGTGCCTGAGAAACTGCAGCCCTAGCCCCTTCCCCTCATGTGCGCCTTCGATGATTCCGGGGATGTCGGCTACCACAAAGGTGCGATGATCGCTGAGCTGGACGACACCCAGATTTGGCGCAAGCGTTGTGAACGGGTAGTCGGCGATTTTGGGGCGCGCGGCGGAAATCACAGACAGGAGGGTGGACTTGCCGGCGTTCGGCTGGCCCACGAGACCGATGTCAGCGATGAGCTTGAGCTCCAGCTCCAGCTTGCGGACCTGGCCTTCCTCGCCGGGCTGCCACTCTCGCGGTGCCTGGTGTGTGGGCGTGACGAAAAACGCGTTGCCCTTGCCGCCGCGGCCGCCCTGCGCAACAGTGAATTGCTGGCCGTCCGCGAGAACCTCGACGATTATCTCGCCCGTGTTGGCGTCGCGCACGATCGTCCCCGGCGGAACCGGGAGAAAGATGTCCTTGCCGCCACGACCGGACATGTTCGAGCCCATGCCATGCTCGCCGCGGTCCGCCGTCCAACTGTCGCGATAGGTATAGTCGAGCAGCGTCGCGAGATTGGAGTCACCGCGCACGATCACATCACCGCCGCGGCCGCCATCACCGCCGCTGGGACCGCCGAGTGGAACTCGATACTCGCGCCGAAACGCCGTGGCACCCGAGCCGCCAGTACCTGCGGCCACATGAACGATCACCTTGTCGATGAACACGACTACCCCTCCCTGATTCGAGTCAACTCTTCGCGTGCCGAGGCGAGTGCTTCGTCCGGTACCACCTCGGTGAGAGCGTCCAGCGTTTGCGTGATATCATCCCACGTTGCACCACAGTTGAGCGCGCCGCGCAAATGCGCCCGAAGCTGTGGCAGCTGTTCACCCGCCGCACAGCTCGCTACGATGCACAGTTCGCGCTCCGCGAGCGACAACCCCGGACGCGCCAGAACCTTGCCATAGCCGTCGACAACCATCCACTCATCCAGCGCCGGGTGCAACCTGTGCACGTTCCGGCGCAGTGCTTCGTACCTGTCGCCATATACGGTGCGGCAGACCAGCTCGCCGCGCTCGGGCCATTCACCGGCAGCCCGTATCGAGGCTGCCGCATCAACGGCCGGAGCCTCGTTGCCGGAAATTTCGCGCCACGCACCTGCAGCATTGAGCGTACGCGGGAAGCCGGAGAACAGGTATGATTGGAGCAGCAGCTCGTCCACGGCGCTCGGCGGTACGTGACCGAGTGACGCTTGCATCACTCGCCGCACAACGGGAAGCGGCATCGCCGCAATAGCAGCAGCGATGCGCACCATGTGGTACACGGCGTCGGTAAATAAAGGCTCAGTCCACATACACTCTACAATATCACAAGCCACGGCCAGCGCCTGAGCGCCGGCACGCGAATGCAATCACATCGCCGCGCGAACCACGATCTCGCCGACCACTTCATGGCGGCTATCCCACACGGGTTTGCGCATCAACTCGGCCAACCGCGTTGGCAGTGGATCGGGCAGTGCGCCAAGGTGCTCCAGCAGAGCCAGAAGAGCGGGAAACTGCGCCCGCGTGGCACCGTCCTCAACCTTGAGCGCCACACCTATTCCAGACTCGATAATCGCAGCGGAGTGAACACCCTCGGCGCCCACCTTGCACAGAATACCGGGCGCGTCCTCCATAAGGACGGTGTCGAAACGATCCGTTCCGCCCACCAGAAACGGATTCGCCATCATCGCCTCGGCGATCCGGCGCGGGACTTCGTCGCCTCGGCGGACAGCTACTGCGAGGCGCGAATATGCGCGCGCCATTGCTTCGAGCGGCAATCCGAATACGGGGACGCCGCAACCGTCTATCGCAAGCTCCATGTTGGAGCGATCGACTCCGGTCCAGCGCTCCACCTCTTCCACAATCGACTGCTGGACGGGGTGCTCCAGCAGGTGGTAGCCAGCCGTGGGCCAGCCGGAGGTGTACGCTCGGGCCAGCATCGCGGCGTGCTTGCCGGAGCAGTTATGGTACAGGCGCGAGGGACGACGCCCGCTCTCGCGCAGGATCCGGATGCCGCGCCCGGAAAGTGGTTCCGAGACGCCGCACGCCAGATCACCCTGTTCCATGCCGATGTCCCCGAGCATCCGTTCGGCCAGCGCCACGTGCTCTGGCTCGCCGCCGTGTGAAGCGCAAGCGAGGGCGAGCTGGTCAGCTCCCCAACCTACCTCGTCCATCTGACCAGCACGCACGAACGGCATCACCTGGAATGGCTTGGAGCTGGACCGCCAGTATGTCACCGCGTGTGGATCGCGCGCCTGGCCGATGAGCGAATTGTCCGCATACACTGCGGCGGCGACGCGGTGGACCGATTCCACAGCGCCGCCACGGGTCACGACTACATCGAGCTGATACTTGGGGATCACCCCTTAAAATATGCTGATGGCTCCCTTGGTGTACTTCTTGGGATTCTTCTTGACATCGGCGAGCACCTCGTTGAGGTGACGAATCGCCTCTACTAGCTGATCGTACAGTTGGCTGTCGGTGAAGATCTTGGATGCGGTGCCGTTGCCGTGCGCCATGATCGACACCAGCGAATCGGCGCGTGCGGAAACGCTCACAAGGTTGGTGTACAGCGAGTCGTCCCGGAGCAGTTTGCCCGCGGTTCCCTTTCCCGAATTGACGTGCGTGACAAGCGTGTCGACCTGTCCGATCATCTGGGTGAGACTCACATAGAGCTGCGGATCGTCCAGCATGCGGCCGACGCTCCCCTTGGGGTTCTGTAGCCGCGAGAGCAGCGTGCTGGTGGCCGTGAGCGTACCGTTCAGCTGGTCGTACAGATCGCGGTTGGTGAGCAGCTGGCCCATCGTCCCCTTGCCGTTGACGAGTGCTTGCGTCAGCCCGCGCAGGTCATGCGTCAAACCGACGACGTCGGTGAGCGCCGCCGAAGCGCGCTGGATCATCATCTCGTAATCCACCGAGTTGCCCAGCAGCAGCGTGTCGCCCTCATGCAGCGTCGCGAAGCGCGGTGTTCCGGGCGTGATGTCGAAGTAGCGGTCGCCGAGCAGCCCCTGGTTGCGCAGCACTACGCGCGAGTCGGCGCGCACCTGCTGCTGCAGCTTGGTATCGATCTGAACGGTGATACGCAGGTTACGCGTGGTGTCTGCATCCACCGGAAGGAATTCGATCTTGGTAATGGAGCCAGCAAGCTGCCCAGCCACGGTGACCTGACCGCCCTCACGCAATCCGCTTGCGTTGGGAACGAAGGAGACGAGTGAGTACCGCGTGCTGAATAGCCGCGCGGCCTTACCGAGTTTGACGACTGCGTACGCGAGCACGCCCAACGCGATTATCGCAAGCACGCCCACACGCAGAGCGTCCTTGGTAATTAATTCGGAGCGTCGCATCTAAAAACCTCCAAGGAAAGTCTTGATGTACTCGTCTTCCGACGCGGACATCTCCTCAGGAGTACCGAAGAAGACGATGTGCCGATCGTACAGAAGTGCAATCTTGCTCGCCATTCGGAACGCCGAACGGATGTCGTGGGTGACAACGACGCTGGTGACGCTAAGCTCACGCTGCAGCTTCATGATGAGGTTCGTTATCGTGCCGGTGGTTAGCGGGTCCAGCCCGGACGTGGGTTCGTCGTACAGCATTATCTGTGGATTGGCGGCGAGCCCCCGGGCGACGCCGACGCGCTTCTTCATCCCTCCAGACAGCTCAGCCGGAGAGAGCGTCATCACTTCGTCCGGTGTGAGATCGACGAACTCGAGCTTCTGACGAACGCGCTCGATGATCTGGTCCTCGTCGAGATCCGTGTGCTCACGCAACGGATAGGCGACGTTCTCGAGCACCGTTAGCGAGTCGAACAGGGCCGCGCCCTGGAACACCATGCCCATGTGCTGCCGGATCTCCAACGCCTCGTTGAAGGACAGATTCCCGATGTCTCGTCCATTGATGCAGACCTGCCCTTTATCGGCCACAAGCAGCCGCAGGATGAGCTTGAGGATGGTCGACTTCCCAGTTCCGGACTCGCCGACCACCGCGATCGTTTCACCCTCGCGCGCGACGAACGAAACATTCTCGAGGATGGGGCGGTCGAAAGCGAGCGAGACGTCAACCAGTTCGATGACGGCCTCGGGTTCTGCTACGGGGCCAGTTGGCTCCGCTGAGTCGGCCGCCTCATCAGCGCGGATCTCCTTCCTGATCGCCGCGCGGACACGCTCGGCGTGCACATCGTCCGGCGCTCTATCGGTGGTCCTGCGATCGGTTGCTCTCCGCTCGTCGTCGGTTTCGTTGTCGCGCTCGTTATCTGTCATGATGAGAGCAGGGCGAGCAGTACCTGCGTGATGAAGTAGTCAACCACCAGAATGAGGATGCTGGAGGTTACGACGGTCCGTGTGGTGGCGATTCCAACGCCCTCGGTGCCGCCGGTGGTACGCAGGCCGAAATGGCAGGCGGTGAGCGAAATGATCCCGCCAAAGACGAACGGCTTGAACAGGCCGTGCACGAAATCGTTAGGGATGATCCTGAACAGGAAGCCGCCGGCGGCGATCTGATCCCATACCGTTCCCCAGTAGACACTGGTCGGGAGCTGGATATAGAATTTGGCAATGACGCTGCCACCGAAGATTCCGGCCACGTCGTTTACGACGGTGAGGAGCGGGAGCATGATGAGCGCGGCGAGGAGGCGCGGCGTGACCAGCTTCTTGATGGGATCGGTGCCCATAACGTTGAGAGCGTCGATCTGCTCCGTGACACGCATGGAGCCCAGCTGTGCGGCGATGCCGGACCCGACGCGGCCGGCCACCATAAGCCCTGCCAGGACAGGGCCCAACTCGCGGATCATGGACGCGGAGACCAGACTGCCGACGTAGGTGGTCGCGCCGAAGCGCGCCATCTGGACAGCCGACTGCAGCGCCAGGACCATCCCCGTAAAAAACCCGGTGAGTACGACGATGCCGAGTGATTGCACCCCGATCGCGTCCATCTGCTGGATCATGTCCTCGCGATAGAACGGTCGCGCGAAGATGAACCTGATGGCGTTCCACGCCAGGAAGAACGCCTCCTGCAGGGAGAAGATCTTGTCCTTGGCAGCCGCATTTATTCGTTGAAGAATGGCCATCCGTTCGTCGTGGGAGGGCAAAGGGTATGCCGAGGACCGCGGGCGATCTGCCGTCCGGTCCTTTGCCCACCCCTTTCGCTGTGGCTAGCTTCGTACCCATGCTGGAGACCATAACGCGCGATCGGCTCATCGCGCTGCTGCAGTCGGCCAAAAGATACCACGTGGTGGTCGCAGGTGACGCGATGCTGGATATATATCTGCGCGGCGACGTGGACAGGATCTCGCCTGAGGCCCCCGTGCCGGTGGTACGCGTCCGCGAGCGGCGTCACGCCCTGGGCGGCGCGGCAAACGTCGCCAACAACGTCCTCGGCATCGGCGCGCGCTGCAGCATGATCTGCGCAGTCGGTGCCGACTCGGCTGGCGGCGAGCTGGAGCGGATGCTCGCCGGAGCTGGGGCAACGGTGGACGGAATTGTGCGCGCCGCGCGTCCGACCACCACGAAGACCCGCGTCCTGGCCCGGGCGCAGCAGCTCGTCCGTGTGGACGAGGAGGAGGATGCCGATCTCGACGGGCACGACGTCGAGGCGCTGAAGGAGGCTGTCCGTACTGGCGTGCAGAATGCGGACGCTCTGGTGTTGGAGGATTACAACAAGGGCGCGCTAGCGCCGGCCGTGATAAGAGCCGCGATAGGCGCGGCGCAAGCCAAGGGGATCCCTGTCATCGTCGATCCCAAGTTTCGGAACTTCTTTGAATTCGCTGGAGCGACGGTGTTCAAGCCCAACCGTCGAGAGCTGGAGGCAGCACTGGGTGCGACGGTAAGTTTCGATACGGCCGAAGCACTGCCCGCGACCTGCGCCAAGTTGGGGGTAGAGCATCTCCTACTCACGCTCGGAGAGCAGGGCATGGTGCTGGTATCAGAAGACGGCGAGGTTGGGCGGATCCCGACTACGGCACGCGAGGTGTACGACGTTGTGGGCGCGGGCGACACGGTTACTGCGTATCTCGCGACCATGATGGCCGCGGGTGCGAGCGCTGCCGAGGCCGCGGTGATCGCCAACTTCGCCGCTGGCGTGGAAGTCGGGAAGCTCGGCGCCGCCACGGTCAGCACCGATGAAGTACTCGATGCGTACGACGCATATCACACTCAGCATTCACTCATTTGAAAACCAGTAACGCGGCCACGCGGGTGCTGCTCGTGATCGCTCTGGCGCTCGCGGCAACTTTAACCGCGGCGACAGCGAGAGCCCAGGCATCGCTGTACGTCCCGCTGGACGACATAGCATACAGGTACGTTGACGCGCTGATAGCCCGCGGCGAGTTGCGTGGGCTATCGCTGCTCGAGCGACCCTACAACGCGGGCGCTCTAAGCGCGGGCGCCGACACTACGCTCGCGCACGCACACTCGGCCGTGGTGCGATCGTACGCGATCGCGCTCCAGACGGCGTTGCAGCGCTACAGCACGGGGAAGGCCGATACGACGACAGCGATCGACGATCCCAAGTTCATCGTCAATGGAGACGTATTCGCTACTGGCCAGAGCTCCGGCGAGCGCAACCTCATGCAGGCCGATTCGCACAATAGCGTTACCGGCGGCATTGGCGCGCGATTCGCCATGGTCGCCGGTCCCGTCGCGGCAATGGTGCATCCGATACTCGACAACCGACTGAACAACGATCCAGAGTTTGGTGGGCGCCAGGATCGCGCCATTGCGGGTCGGACTGAGGACGCGTACGTCAGCGGCCAGTGGCGCTACGCTGAGCTCTTTCTCGGGCGAATGGCTCGGAACTGGGGTCCATATCCGATACAGGGGCTGCAGCTCGGGAGCGCGCCGTACACGTACGATCATCTATACGTGCGTGCAGGCACAGACCTCATTCACGTGTCTGCGCTGGCGGCCAAGCTGGACGATGCGTTCAAGCCGGACAATGTGTATGCGCGTTATTTCTACACCCATCGACTCGGCGTGCACTACAAGCAACTTGAAGTTGGCGCGAGCGAAGGGTATATCGCCGCCGGAATCGGGCGCTCGTACGATCTGTCGCTCGTAAACCCGGTGAACGTCTACGCGCTCACCTGGCGCAACGAGCGGAACAGCGGCAATCTGAGCCTGGGCGGAAATCTGGCGTATCATGGCGGCCGTCTTGGGAACTATACGGCCGAGCTATTCCTGGACGACATCCAGATCGATCGTGGCTGCACCACAGTGTGCAAGGAGCCTTCCTCTTACGGAGCGACGCTCGCGGCTGAAGGGGTGCCGCTGTGGGGCGACCAGAAGCTGTTCGCCTCGTACAGCAGGTTGTCGGGGCTGGCGTACCGAACGCCGGAAGTCGCCGAACAGTACTCCAGCTTCGGTGTGGGGCTGGGGCAGCCGTTCAGCGATTACGATGAGGCGCGCGTGGGCGTAGACCTGGCGGTTGTGCCATACACGACTGTGAAGCTGTACGGAGCGTTCAGGCGGCAGGGGCAGGGCGATTACCATCTGCCGTATCCGCCGATCAGCAGCTATCGCGGGCTGCCAGGCTTCCTGATGGGCACGGTGGAGCACGTCGGGCGACTCGGGTTGGTAGGGGGCGTCATGCTCGCGCCGGGCGTGGAAGTCACGGGCGACGTGGGTTACAACCATGTGACCAATTCCCAGCATCTGTCCGGCGTTACCAGCAACGCGTTTGAGGGAACTGCGCGGGTGCAGTGGACGCCGCGCGGTTTGACCTTCTAGCGGCAAGCTTCTATACTCCAGCCAGACGGACCAGTAAGACGGATGCGCCGGTAGCTTAGTTGGTCAAAGCACGCGACTC
>JBPCQO010000167.1:0-2767 GCA_050998035.1 Gemmatimonadaceae bacterium
CTACGCTGGGCGGACGCGGCGCGAGTGTGTTGCTCATCGACGCGGATCTGCGTCGCGCGGGGGCGACACATGCGCTCGGGTTACATCGCGCCCCAGGGCTATCGGACGTAATCTGCGGGACCTGCACACTTGGCAGCGCGATTCAGGTGCTGGGAAGCGATCCGGTCACCACGGCGGTGCCGATCGCTGTCCTGACAGCAGGTAGTCCGGTAGATGCACCGGCCGCCATACTGCGCTCCCCTGATTTCGCCGCTTGCCTGAGAGCGGCGGCTATCGACTATGACGTCGTCATAATAGACGCTCCGCCCGTCAATGTAGTCGCGGATACCATTCTGCTCAGCGCGCACGTGGATGGAGTCCTGCTTGTTGTGCGCGCCGGTGTAACACCACTGGCTGCGCTGGCGTACGCCAGTGAACAGCTCGCGAGCGTGAACGCACCGGTGGTAGGCAGCATTCTCAACCATGTTGATCTCCGGCGTGAGAGCAGCTACGACGCTGCGTATCAATATGACGGAACTTACGATCCTTACTACGTAGGCACTGATCGACCATCTGAGTGAGCAACTGAATGAACCTGTCACGAATCGCGACAACGCGCATTACGGGATGGAAGACATGGCGAGACCGGTCTCGCACTCATGCACCAGCGACGCGGCCAGCTCTCTGGTCGCGTCGCGACGGCGGCAGTACGACCGGGAGAGCACGTGAGAACAGACAACTAGCGGCACTGCTACCACTCGAAGTTCCGATCCGCGGAGAGCGGGCCCGTGCAGACCGCTTTGGAACACACTTCTGTGTGGTCACGTTCACGGATGGACAGCAAGACGGCCGTGGAAAGCCCGCAGTCGATTACGTAGCGTGTATCATTCTTGACGCTCTGACTGGGCGCATACGTGCAACGGATGTGATTGGCCGCGCGGCGCCTAATGGAATAGGCGCGGTGCTCCCACAGACATCTCCGGACGGAGCGACTGTTTTCGCTCTCGATATCGTCGCGGCGGTACACGCACGTGGGCACGATATCTCGTACCACATCTACAGCCATTCGAGTGCAGGAGGGTCTCCCGAAGGGTCTTCGCCCATTCCCACTCCCGATCCAGAGCCACGCCGCACGACCGCGAGCACATCCACAAGTGACGGTGATCACGCTGCGCGTGGACGAGCGCTCGACTGTTGCGATGTAGCACCCATCACGGAGCTGCTGGTTGGTGTGTCACCGCCGCTGTGGAAGCGCCTTCTGGACGTCCTCGGGTCTGTGCTAGGGCTACTGTGTCTCAGCCCATTGTTCATCGCCCTAGCGGTTTACATAAAGGCGGTCTCGCCCGGCCCGGTCTTTTTTCGACAGAGCAGGATCGGACTTCGTGGCGCAACATTCCAGATATGGAAGCTCCGCACGATGCACGTCAATGCAGATACCAGCGTGCACCAGCAGCACGTCCTTGCGATGATCGCTGGTGAAGGAAGCACTGACAAGCCGATGGAGAAGCTGGATGGAGCTGATCCGCGCATCATCCGGGGCGGACTGCTCTTGCGCCACAGCAGCATCGACGAGTTGCCACAACTCATAAATGTTCTGCTTGGCGACATGAGCCTCGTGGGCCCAAGGCCTGAGATGCCGTATGCCTTTGCAGCATATCTACCCTGGCACACGCGCCGTTTCGAGGTGCTGCATGGGATGACTGGTCTATGGCAAGTGAGCGGCAAGAACCGCATGACGTTCCGTGAAATGATACGCCTGGATATCCGGTATGGGCGAGCATTGTCACCATTGCGCGATGCCGCAATACTGGCCCGGACGGTTCCGGTAGTCATCCGGGCCAGCAATGGTACGGCTGCGGCCGGCGTGCTGCCCACGACCATCAGCTTCACACTGTCGGAAGACATGTCGCCGAGCAGCCGCACGAGTGGAAACGGGGTCGTCCTGAACCTGCAAAGTGACGCACCAGGTAACGGCGCAATCACTGCTCTATCGCAGGACCCTGTAGATCGCACGCCACGGCCACGTGACATCACATGATCGCTCCAGCGAAAGGGCGAGCAAAAACTACTGAAGGCCCAACAGGCATTGGCGTGATAGGCTGCGGCTACTGGGGCCCCAACCTGATCCGTAACTTCTCCGCGCTACCGGATGCTGAAGTTCGCATCGTATGTGATTTCAGTGCGGACAGACTAGCGCACATGCAGCGGCTGTATCCCGGAGTGGCCATAACGCAAGACCCACAGGCGGTGATCGACGACCCTCGGGTGGACGCGGTCGTGATCGCCACGCCGGTACGTTACCACTTTGCTCTGGCGCGTCAGGCACTCGAGGCGAACAAGCACACGTTCGTTGAGAAGCCCATGGCATCGACGGTCGCTGAGTGCGCGGAGTTGAATGCACTGGCCGAGGCACGAGGGCTGACGCTCATGGTGGGCCACACCTTTTTGTACTCACAGGTGGTCCGGAAGATAAAGGAGATAGTGGATTCCGGAGAGCTCGGCGAAATCCTTTACATCAGCTCGCGTCGGCTCAATCTCGGGTTGTTTCAGCACGACATCAACGTTGCGTGGGATCTGGCCCCGCACGATCTGTCGATCATCCTGTATTTGCTGGACGAGCATCCAATTGCTGTCAACTGTCAGGGGCGGACGCATCTGACGGTCGACATCGAGGTACTCACCAACATGTCGCTGAGCTTCGCGAGCGGTCGGTTCGCCACGATACACAGTAGCTGGATCGATCCTTCAAAGGTGCGCGACATGACGATAGTCGGCCGCAACAAGATGA
>JBPCQO010000198.1:0-3761 GCA_050998035.1 Gemmatimonadaceae bacterium
GCGTGCTCGTTGCGGCACAGACCGCGCTCGCGCTGATACTCCTCGCGGGCGCCGGACTCATGCTGCAGAGCGTCCGCAATTTGCGCAACGTATCACCCGGATTCGATTCCACTGGTGTGTTGACAGCGGTAGTGAATCTGCCCCATGCACGGTATAAGAGTTTTGAGCAGGTCGACGCGTTCTATCACGAGCTGCTCGCGCGCGCATCGGTGATCCCCGGAGTGCAGGCTGTTGGAGCTGGCGCCGACATTCCGCTGAACGGATTCGGTGGTTGTGCAGCGGTGTGGAGAGAAGACCATCCGCTGCAGCCGGGTGAAGAGCCGCCGTGTGTTGGCGCATCGACAGCGGCGCCCGGATACTTTCACGCTCTCGGCATAAAAGTACGCGGGCAGGAGCCGAGCTGGAGCGACATGGAGCGACTGTCAGGCGGCGTGGTGGTGACCAGGGCGTTGGCCGAGCGGCTATGGCCCGGAAAGGATGCTATGGGAAAGGGAATAAGGGGAAATGTGGACGGCCCACCGTATTACCACGTCGTCGGCGTCACTGACGACATCCGCGGTGTGGCGCTGGATCAGCCTCCGGTCGAAACCGTTTTCTTCCCAATGTTGCCGACAGCGGAACTGTGGAGTCCGCCAACGACGATGACTCTCATCCTCAAGTCGCGTGGCGTTGCCCCTGAAGCGTTAACGGGTTCGTTGCGTCACCTGCTCAGGGGGATGGACCCCAACGTACCGCTCGCCAAGGTCCAGACCATGGACGCCGTCGCCGCGAAGTCCATGAGACGACTCTCGTTCACGATGATGTTGCTTGGAATTGCTGCGACGATGGCGCTGATTCTGAGCGCGGTCGGCATCTATGGCGTCATATCCTACATCGTGGGTCGACGGACCGGTGAGATAGGTATCAGAATGGCGCTCGGTGCGCGTGCCTCACGCGTCGGCAGGCTCATCGTGTGGCAATCACTGCGGCTTACCGGCATCGGAGTCGTAATCGGGATTTTGGGGGCGCTGGCAATGACTCGCGTCCTAAGGTCAGTGCTGTTCGACGTCAGTCCCACCGATCCGTTCACTCTTGCGAGCGTGAGTGCGGTCATGCTCATCATCGCGGGACTGGCGAGCTATGTGCCAGCGCAGCGCGCGATGCGGGTAGAGCCGGCGGAGGCACTCCGTGCGGAGTGACCGCAGTATGTACGACAGTATGCACGTTGAAAGCGCCGCCCGCGCGCGCGCTATCAGCTATCCCATCAATTTCACGTAATCGTCTCAGTGGATATTCCTCGTCAACGCGAGCGAAGCAACAAGCGCTTCATATATGGCGGTGCTGGGTTCGCCGCGATTGTCGCGGTCGTCGTAGGCATCGCCAGTCTCAAGCCTGCCGCGCCTGGCATCGATCGATCGTCTGTCGTGATCGATTCCGTGCGACGTGGTGACATGGTCATCGACGTACGCGGCCCGGGCTCACTCGTGCCGGAGCAGGTCATGTGGGTCTCGGCAATCACCGCGGGGCGCGTCGATCGCATCGATGTACGACCCGGCGCAACGGTATCCGATTCCACCACGCTGCTGGAGTTGAGTAATCCGGACGTCCAGTTGGAATTCCTCAGTGCACAGCAACAAATGAGTGCCGCGGAAGCTGCACTAGTGACGCTTCGGAGCAATCTGGCCACGCAGCGGCTGGGCCAGCAGGCAACAGTTGCGTCGACCCGATCCGAGTACCGCGACGCGATGCGCAACGCGACAGCGTACGATTCACTGTCCAAGAAGGGTTTCGTCACCGGAATGGACCTGAGCAAGGCGCAGGACAAGTCCACAGAGCTTCAGTCGCGCATGGCTCTGGAGCAGCAACGCCTCGACGTCATGTCACAATCAGTGGGCCAGCAGCTCTCGCTGCAACAAGCACAGGTGGACAAGCTACGGGCGATCGCGCAATTCCAGCAGTCGCGAGTGCAATCCATGCACGTGACGGCGGGCGCGAGTGGACAGTTGCAGGAGCTTCCGCTCGAACCGGGTCAAGGGGTGATGTCGGGGATGCTACTCGCGGAGGTTGCGCAACCGAGCCGTCTCAAGGCCGTGCTCCACATCCCCGAGACGCAAGCCAAGGATATTCTGATCGGCCAGGTCGCGTCCATCGATACGCGCAACGGAATAATACCCGGCCGCGTCATGCGCATCGATCCGGGCGCGCAGAACGGAACTGTCGCCGTGGACGTGTCGCTCGACGGAGCCCTGCCGAAGGGTGCTCGTCCCGATCTGAGCGTGGACGGCACCATCGTTATCGATCGCCTCCCAAACGTCCTGTACGTGAGTCGGCCGGCCACGGCGGAGCCTGAGAGCAAGGTGACGTTATTCGAGCTCACTTCAAACGGTTCTGAAGCTCACACCGTCAAAGTGAAGTTGGGCCGAGCGTCGGTGAACAGTGTCGAAGTGGTTCAGGGGCTGCACGTTGGCGACAAGGTCATCGTATCGGATATGTCGGCGCTGGATTCACATGATCGCGTGAGGTTGCAATGAGGTCGCACATGGAATCTTTTCTTCAGGACCTGCGTTATGCCAGTCGCAAGCTGCGCAACAACTGGGGATTCACCCTCCTTGCGGTACTCACTCTCGGCCTGGGAATAGGCGCGACGACAGCGGTATTCAGCGTGATCAACGGGGTATTACTTCAACCGCTCCCGTATCCGGAATCGGGCAAGATTGTCGCGGTCGCGGAGCGTACCATACGAGGTGGCGAAATGAACGTTGCCGATCCAAACTTCGTCGATCTTAACCGGCAGAACAGCAGCTTCGATGGCCTTGCGTTTTACGGTGCAGAACCCACGACGGTACTCGGAGGCAGTGAGCCCGTGCTAGCCACAGTGGCCGGAGTATCGGCCGACTTCTTTCCGGTATTCCGCGTCAGACCGGTAATAGGCCGACAGTTCACGCGTGAAGAAACGACGCCGGGAGGGCCGCCCGCGGCCATAGTGAGTTTTGACTATTGGCTGAACCATCTTGGTGGCGCGAGCTTGGCCGACCGTATCCTGAAAGTCAATGACAAGAGTTATCAGGTGGTCGGTGTCATGCCACGCGGGTTTCACTTCCCAGACGCGAGTGACGTCTGGGTTCCACAAGCGCCGAGTGAGGGAGTGTCACGAACCGGGCACAATCTCCAGGTGGTCGGGCGACTGCGTCCCGGTGTCGACATCGCTCGTGCGCGATCGGACCTGAACGTCATCTTTGCGCGACTCAAGCGCGAATATGGCGCGGGAATGGATGCGTACGGCTTCACCGTGCAGAGCTTGCACGATGAATTGGTTGGATCGGTGCAGCGTCCGCTATTGTTGCTGTTGAGCGCCGCCGCGGTCGTGCTGCTCGTGGCCTGCACCAACGTCGCCAGTACATTGCTCGCCGCTGGTGCGGCGCGCCGCGGCGAGATGGCGGTACGGGCGGCGCTCGGAGCGAAGCGCGCGAGAGTGCTGCGCCAGCTCACGACGGAAGGACTGTTGCTTGCGATGCTCGGTGCTCTTGCCGGACTCGCGCTCGCCGCTTTCGTGTTGCGCTTGATGTTGGCACTCGCGCCCACGGGCGCGCTTCCGCGGGTGGGCGAGATTCGCCTGGACGGCCGAGTGGTAGCGTTCGCCCTCATCGTCGGTCTTCTCGCCGCGGTGCTGTCGAGTCTGTTCCCCGCGCTGCGAACCTCGCGAGAGAGCATCAGTCACGAACTAGTGACGCGTGGTGACGTGGGTGGCCGCAGCCGGATCTGGAGCGTGCTCGTCGCGACTG
>JBPCQO010000031.1:0-30107 GCA_050998035.1 Gemmatimonadaceae bacterium
GCTTCGTACGAAGCGCCGTAGCCGACGGACGGAGAGAAGACGCCGGCCGAATGCGCCTGGTGCGCGGTGACGTCGAGCTTCCAGTTGCTCGACCCGCGGCGACCGATGGCGACACGTGTGGCGGACCCTCCCTCGAAGGCCAGTGCAATGTCACTCTGGCGCGCGGCGTCGATCAGCGTGGCGCGCGAAACGCTCAGCGGATGGCCGGCAGACTCCTCGTCGCCGCTCATCACTACGGTGATCTGCATGTCCCGGAGCGTGCCGGCGTCGGCGAGTGCACGGAGCGCGAGGAGCATCGCGACGTCACCTCCCTTCATGTCGCTGGTACCAGCGCCGCGCGCGATCGTATCGCTGCGTACCCATCCCTGCCCCTCACCCTCGAACACCGTGTCCAGGTGACCGATGAGGAGGAGACGCGGACCTTTGGTACCGCGATGAATGGCCAGCAGATGGCCCGCGCGATGGAGCGAATCGGGCATGCTGACCCAGTGCGTCTCAAACCCAAGAGAGCGAAGATCGGCGGCAAACAGATCGCCCACCTTACGCACTCCCGCAAGGTTGTACGTGCCGCTGGGGATGTCGACTGAACGCTGGAGCAGCGTGATCGCAGAGTCGTAGTGCGCGTCGACAGCATTACGAATGCGCGTCTCCTCAGCGGTCAGAGCGACCGTCCTTGCCCCGGACCGGATCGGGGCCGGTACCGCGGCGCTAGACGACGGCATCTGAGCCGAACGGCATGCCGCGGTGAGCGCCAGAGGAAGAAGTACGTGAGCGAGACGGCGCGTCGGCAGCATTGGAGAGTTTGGGAAGTTCAGATTGAGAAGTTCAGATCGCAGCGGTTAAACATCGCGGTATTACGGTCAGTAACCCACGGCACCGCCGGTGCTGCGCGGCTCTACCACACCGATCAGGTCGCCGTCGGGCGCACGCATTACCGCGTTCACGTTGGTCAATCCGCCAATCTTTCGCAGACCGTATCCCATCGCAACGAGGGAGTCGGCGGCTGACTGCGTGAAGCCGCCAGCTTCGTAGGTGAGCGAATCGGGCCATGCCTGCTGGTGCATGCGCGGCGCGTACATCGCGTCGGCGAGCGACATGTGCTGATCAATGACGTTGAGAATCACCTGCGTGACACCGGTGATGATTGTCGGTCCGCCCGCGGCACCGACAACGAGCAGCAGCTTGCCACCGCGATCGAGCACGATGGTTGGTGACATGGCGCTGAGCATGCGCTTGCCCGGCTGGATCGCGTTCGCCTCACCCTGAATCAGACCGAATTGATTCGGTTTGCCGGGCTGCGCGGCGAAATCATCCATCTCATTGTTGAGGAAGAAGCCGGCACCATCCACGAAGGTGCCCGAACCGTAGCCACCGTTGAGCGTTGTCGTCGTGGATACAGCGTTACCGTGCGCATCCACTACCGAGTAGTGCGTGGTGTGCATCGGCTCCCGCGCGCCGCTGAAAGTGGGTGAAGGGGTCGCACGGTCGGGCTCGATGGTCGACGCAAGCTGCTTGGCGTACGTCTTGTCCGTGAGCTGCTCCTGCGGCACCCGCACGAACGCCGGGTCACCGAGTTTCTCGTTGCGATCGATGAAAGCACGACGGAAAGTTTCGGCGAGCATATGCTTGTACGCGGCGCTGTTGAACGCTGGCAGCGTCGGCCACGTCTCCAGCTGATTGAGCACTTCCAGCATGGTGATGCCGCCACTGGACGACGGCGGCATCGTGTACAGCGTGTAGCCGCGGTACGTCCCCGTGATAGGAGCACGCCACACCGGCGTGTAACTCTTGAGGTCTTCTCGCGTGATGATCCCGCCATCTCGGCGCATCTCCGCGACGATCTGATCGGCGATCGGCCCATCGTAGAACGCAGTTGCACCCTGATCGGCGATCAAGCCGAGCGTGCGCGCAAGCTCCGGCTGCTTGAGCAGCGTGCCCGCGGCGAGTGGACTGCCGTTGGGGAAGAATATCTTTGCCCCCGCGAACTGTGTGATCAGATGCGCGCTGCCGGTGAGCGAGCGGTTGAGCGCGCTATCGATCGTGAAGCCATCGGTGGCGAGGCGGATGGCCGGCTGCATCACGTCGTGCAGCGACATCGTTCCATACTTGCGGAGCGCCTCGGACATTCCGGCGACCGAACCCGGAACTCCGGACGCCAGCGCACCCACGAGGCTCTTGCGTGTGAGCTGGCCATTCTCCACGTACATGTCGCGCGTGGCAGCGAGCGGTGCGACTTCGCGATAATCGATCGCCGCCACGGTTCCATCAGACATACGAATCAGCATGAAACCGCCACCGCCGATGTTCCCGGCGAACGGGAACGTTACCTCGAGCGCGAAACCAACGGCGACCGCGGCATCGACGGCATTGCCGCCCTTTTTAAGAATCTCCGCACCGGCGGCGCTGGCCAACTCGCTGTTGGTCACCACCATCGCGTGCTCCGCGACGACGGGCGGGCGGCGTCGCTTGTTGGCCCATCCATCCGGGAACGCCGCCAACTGCAACGCCGTCGTCGATGATCGCGCGGCGGATGTGGCCGATGGCGAGACCGCGCTCGGGACCGTGCTGGCCGGAGTACAGGCGGCCAGCACGAGAATGGTCGGTGTGAAACGCAAGCTGCGGTGCATCATTTCTCCGTACCGGCGTAGATGCCATTGAATAGAAAGCGGAACGTCCCGTGTGGCTGCGCGCGGAACGTAATCTCCGGACCAAAGAGGTACAGCTCGCCCTTGCCGACCTTTGCTTCAGCGATGGCCACCGATCCCTCCAGATAATTCTGCCCCCAGGCCCAGCCACTGCGCAATGGATGAGCGGAGTCGAACCATGCCACCGGGTGAACGCCTTTCAGTGCAGCGTCCGGCTCCAGGCGAAATACTGGACTGTTGTCATAGAACACATCCAGCCGCGGCGGCGCTCCGGCAGCGACCGCGCGGTTGTCATCCACCGCGACATTCAGTATCGCGCCCGGCACGTAGAACTTGTCGGCTGGAAGCGGGCGCTCCGCTCCGGTGGGCGACCGCTCCACCAACGCGTTCGCCACGGGGAGACCGAGCATAGAACCGAGCCGCGTGGAGCTGCCTATGGTGAGAACCGTCCCACCGGTCTCCAGGAACTGCCTGATCGCCGGCACGCTCTTCTGCTCGGTGAGGCGTCCAGTCATGTGCTGATACTGCGCCGGAATGTCGCGCTCACGCGCAGCCGTATAGCCGCGCTCAGAGGCCCCTTCACCCAGGATTGCCCCGGACGGGAGGATGACCGCATCAAAGTTCTTGGCGAGCGTTCCAGCGTCGATGTCCTGCGGGTACACCAGGGTGTATGGAAACTCAAACTGCTCCAGCAGCCACCGGATCTGCCCGGACGGCATGGATCCACCATACGTGTCCCACAGGGCGAGCCGACGCGGCTGCAACTTCGTCGCGCCCACGCCAGGACGTACGTTCGTCCCGTAGAAGCTAACCCCCAGCTCCTGCGCCGCCTTCTGAACGATCGGCATCGAGCCACTTCCAGCCGCGACGTAGAACGTTCCCGCCGGATACGTTCTGCCATTCGCCACGGTCGGGCTCCTGAGCCAGTACACTGCCGCGCGATTCTTGAGCAGACGATTGACGACAATGAAGGCGTCGTTCTCAGCGTGTGAGAAGAGGAACCCGGCGGCACCGCTCGCATTGGAGATCGTGCCAACAGGCGGCTTTGCCAGTCCGTTGACAACTTCAAACGGCCCATCGAAGCCGTTCAGGACCCGATCGAACTGTACCCCCATCTGGTACGCCAAAGTGTATCCAGTATTGTCGTACGGCCGCGTTGGCGGGCCGCCGGGATATGCAAAGTCGTTGGGGTAGTCCTGTGGTTCGAACATGTCCAGCACGTACGGGCGGAAGGCTTGCGCAGTCTTCACCACGAACGAGCCGGCTGGGTATTGCTTGCCACCGACGGAGAACGGCGCCGTGGCGCGCTGTACGGTGATCCCGACGTGCCTGAGCGTGTTGACGAACTTCGTCGCGGTAAGAAAGTCCGGCTGGTCTGCCGTGATAACGTAGCCCCGTGGATCGCGCTTCGCGGGATCGTGCAGAATACTGGGAAAGTACTTGTCGTCCACACCACTTCCGGCCCTGGGCGCAACGCCGGCTGATGCGCTGGACGCACCGCGCGATGTGGGCCGGTTCGCCGCGACCGCTGAATCGACTGCGGCGATGCGGTCTCCCGAAATCGTCCACGAGTCGTGACTCCCCTTCTCGATGGAGTTGCGCCCCATCCCGTAGATGTCATACAGGAACTCGTCCTTCTGGCGCGACGCAAGATCGAGCACGGCGTAATTGGCGGTTACCGAGTAGTCGATGGACTGCCGGAAGTGCCAAACCTGCGGTGCGATTGGATAGGGCACGTCACCGCGAGGAAGCTGCATCGACGGCACGAACGGGATCTTCTCCGGCGTGGGATTGCCGATCGCTTCGGTGAGCAGACCGATCATGTTGTGGAAGTACGGGACGGTACGAAGACCGCCGTTCCACCAGGTGGAATAGCTCGCGGCTGACCGTGTCACCACGCCCGGCTTGTGCTCCCGGTTGAACCTGTCGTGCATGGCCGCGCCGATTAGATCCAGCTCGGTGACGATCATCGGATCGAAGTTGTAGTTGAACGGGTCGCGGAACGGCGGTGAGAACATCACCGCACCGGCCGGACCGGTCTGGTGGTGGTTGTACACGATCTGCGGAAACCAGTCCCAGAACAGCACGTGATTGATGTTCTTCGACTCGGCCTGATTGGACATGTAGAAGTCGCGGTTGTTATCGTGACCCACATACTTCTGCCACAGCCGCGGCACGTCCATGTTGCGCTTCAGCGTGTCCGCATCCTTCATGTACCAGTTGGAGACGAGCTGCATCCCGTCCGGGTTGACTTGCACCGCGAGGATGATGCAGTCGTTCAGAATGCGTGTCGTCTCCTCATCGTTGCGGCTCAGGAGCTGATACACAGTCTCCATGAGCTGATGTGCACCCAGAACCTCGCTGGCGTGCAGCCCGCCGTCGATCCAGACCACCGCCTTCCCTTCCTTCGCGAGCGCGCGGGCCTGCTCGTCAGTGAGCCCCTCAGCGTGCGCCAGCCGCTGCGAGATCTCCTTGTACCGGTCCAGGTGCTTCATGTTCTCCGCCGACGAGATGATCGCCATGAGTTCCGGGCGCCCTTCCGCCGTCTGGCCGATGTCCACCAGCTTCATGCGATCCGATTCACTGGCGAGCTTGTGCCAGTACTGCGAGAACTGGTCGTAGTTGGCCAACCAGTAGTCATCACCAATGTTATGCCCGAACTGTTGCTTGGGCGTGGTGATGCTCTGCTGCTGTGCGGCGGCGCCCGACGGCAGCGTCGCTACCGCGAGGACAATCGTCGAGACGAGAGAGGCGCGGAGTGCGCGGTGGCGGAGTGACGGAATAGCGTTCGAAATAGCGTTCGAAATAGCGTTCGGCATTGCGGCTTGGTTGAGGGCGGGCCGCCCGGAGGCGCCCCGGATCAAGGACAACAGATAATAGCGAGAAATCGACTGTTCGATTAGTGGCTGCGGATCAATTCGTCACCCCTGAGATACCGCCCCAGGAAATCGTCGCTGGCGCCTTCGATCAGCTCCACGCTCGGGAGGTTGTACGCCGCACCGTGGCGTCCGGGGGGATATATGCGCAGCGGCACGTCCTTGCCTGCGTTGGCGAACGCCGTCAGAAGCTGCATCGTATTCTGCGGGTGAACGTTGTCATCCATCATCGAATGGATGAGCATCAGATGACCCTGCAGCTTGGGTGCGTTGACGACGGCCGAGCTTGCCTCGTAGCCCGCAAGGTTGTCACCCAGCAGTCCCATGTAACGCTCGGTGTAGATGCTGTCGTACAGACGCCAGTCCGCAACGCCGGAGTTGGAGATGCCCACGGAGAACACATCGGGATACGCCTCCATGGTGTACAGCGTGCTGTAGCCACCGTAGCTCGTTCCGATGATGCCGATGCGTTTGGCATCCACGTAAGGGAGCCTGGCCATGTACCGTGCTGTCTCAGCGAAATCGTGGCTCTCCCACTTGCCGAGATGTTCGTACACCACCTTCATGAACGCAGCACCGTAGTTGTTGGTACCGCGATTATTCACGTCGACGATGATGTAGCCCTGCTGCGCGAGCCACTGCAGTGAGCCGCTGGAGCTGAACTGGTCGTACACTGCCTGCGAGCCGGGGCCGCCGTATACGGCAAAGATGACCGGATATTTGCGAGCCGGATCGAACGGAATCGGCTTGATCATGGAGGCATCGACCTTCACCGAATCCGACGTGGTGAAGCTGAACAGCTCGGGCGGTGAGTATGCGTGGCTCGCTATCCACTGCGTGGTCTGCGCGTTCGCTTCAAGTGTGCGCAACACCTTGCCCGACGTGTTCCAGAGCGCCACCTGCTTTGGCTGGTGCAGCGACGACCAAGTGTCGATGAAGTACCGCGTGTTCGGCGACATGTCGACATGGTGCGTGCCGACAGCGCTGGTGATGCGGCGCTGGTGCGTGCCGTCAAAGCCGATCTCGTACAGCTGCCGCTGCAGTGGCGACGGATCGGTGGAGGAGAAGTACACCACCTGGCGCGTCGGATCGATCCCTTCAATTCGTGTCACACTCCAGTTGCCGTGCGTCACCTGCTTGATCAGCTTGCCGGAGTAGTCGTAGCGATAGATGTGCTGCCATCCGTCACGATCCGAGATCCAGAAGAACTCATTCTTCCCGGCGGGGAACGACATCATGTCCTGGATCCCGGCATAGAAATCAAAGACGTCGATCCATGTCTTTGACGTCTCGCTCATCACCAGTCGTCGGCCGCCGGTGTTGACGTCGAAGAAAAAGAGCTTCATCGTGTGCTGCGGCCGGTCCAGCGTCATCACGGCCAGCGTGTCGCGGCGGCTGGTCCAGTAGATACGCGGGATGTACAGCTCGCCCCGCTCACCGGTATCAAGCCAGGTGCGCTTGCCACTGTGCACGTCGACCACTCCGATGCGCACCGTGGGATTGGAATCGCCTGGCTGCGGGATCCGGATGTGATCCCAGTCAGGGTGCCGACCGGCGAAGTCGGTGAGTTGCACCACGGGCTCGGCGCTGTCGTTCACCTGCCAGTAGGCGATGAAGCGGTTGTCGGGCGACCAGTTCCACGCCTGCGCCAAGCCGAACTCTTCCTCGTACACCCAGTCGAAGTGACCGTTGTAGACGTGCTCAGTTGCATCGGAGGTGAGCCGTTTTTCCGAATGGCTGGCGAGATCTTCCACATACATGTCGCCACCGCGCTCGTAGCCGATCATCGAACCGTCGGGCGATACCTCAGCGGTACCCGCACCGCGCGCCGCGAGTGCAAGAGAGTGATCCGCGAGCGAGTAGATGTAATAGTCAGACGTACCGGAGCGCCGGTATATAGGACGGAAGTTGGTCTGAAACACGAGATGCCTGGAATCGTGTGCCCACTGGAAGGACTGATATGTGAACGGTGTCGTTGTTCCAGGCAAGGTGAGACCTTCCGCGCTGAACAGCAAAGTATCGTGTCCCGTAGGCGGATCGTACGCGCGAATCACTTCCCGCTGCGTCGCGGTGTCGCGGTCTATGTAGGAGAACCGCGCACCACCTTCGATCCAGTTGACGCTGAGCGGGCCGGGCCGGCCGCTGAGAACAGACGATGCCTGCAGCGCATCCAGAAAATTCGTGAACCGCTGCTTTTCCTGCGAGCGTGCGGTAGCCGGGAGCGCGAGGATGGTCGCCACTGAGACGAGCATCGCATGTCTGCGACGCGTTGAAGATATCACGT
Source organism: Gemmatimonadaceae bacterium (assembly GCA_050998035.1). GTDB lineage: Bacteria > Gemmatimonadota > Gemmatimonadetes > Gemmatimonadales > Gemmatimonadaceae > Fen-1247. Next base: position 7,806 of record JBPCQO010000031.1, read on the forward strand.
ACAAGGTCCGGAAGTAGGATGCGAGAAGTTCGAGCTGCTATGCCATGGGCAGATTAGCTGCCTGATCGATGCAAATATTACGGCGTGGTCAGCTGGTATGCTCAATCGATTGACCCGGCCACCCACTCACCAGCGCAAGGTGGGCTCAGGGAGCGCGTGGGGCCGCTATGTCGAAAGGAAGCGACCAACCTATGGCAACGCCGGAATGGGCCGTGGGCGCAATGCTCATCGCGTCGACGATTCGCTCGAGTACGGGGGTTGCTCCTGCAGCGTCTGGGGTATCGGAAGCGGAGGAATGGTGTGCAGCTCTCTTCCACCCATGCGCTCGTCCTACGATAGTGAGTCCGCTCCAGGTCCCGATCGCCGCCGCGAGGGGCAGGTCGCTCACCCAGTGCACGTCCTGGTACAGGCGTGAGAGCGCGACCCCCGCGGCCGCCGTGTAGACCACTGGGCCCACGTAACGCCCACTGCCCGGCCGCCATGCGTCCGCCTCAGCCGTGAGCGCTGATGCGGCCGCGAAGCTGGCCGCAGTGTGGCCCGACGGAAACGCAACGTACGACCCGTTGTGGGCGTGGAATCCTCTTCCCCACTGGAATTGCTCCGATGTCTGGACACCGGGGAGTGCCCGGCCATAGATGCCTTTGCCGAGCGCGGTGATACCGGCCGCGAGTAACACCGATTCGGTGACGTGAACTCCAACGTCGGCGAGACGCGGCGCGCGGGCGAGCCGCCCGACGGTGTAAAAACCGGCGCCCAACACAAACGGCCCCGGACCGCCGGCGTACGCGAACTCCTGCGCGGCGTGATGCAGGTCGCTGTTGTGTTGCCACGTGTTCTCCTGTAGCTCGCCCGCTACGGGACGATCGAGCGGGCTCACCGCCAACGTCGCAACTATGGCAAGGCCGCCAACCATCATCTCGCGGCGCGTGAACCACGGCGGCGGACGATCAGGAAGCGGGCTCGGGGCCGATGCAATCACAACGGACGACGTACCCGAAGGTGCAGGCGAAGGTGCAGGCGAAGGTGCAGGCGAAGGTGTAGGCAACGAATCCACGACGATGCCAAACGCCTGGGCGCCGGCGCCAGACGTACACGCCGCACTCGCGCACGCAGCCAACAGCACAGCGACGACGACACGCAGAACCGCGCACGTCCGCACCGGATGACGCAACAATAGCTCCGTCACTTCCGCATGCTCGCTCAATGGTTTAGTGTGGGTTCAGCCGAACTTGGAACATGACGGGCCACAGCTTTCCTGTGAGCAGGAGTTGCCCTGAGACCGGTCCGACTGCAATTCCATTCATGACTTCGGCCGATGCGGGACGGGCCGGGTACAGGTCTGCGAAGTCGAGTAGCTCGCGAACGTCGCCCGTGACAGGATTGATTCGGAGCACCCAGTTGGACTGATATACATTGGCGAGTATATCGCCGTTGATATACTCCAGTTCATTGAGCTGGTACATTGGGGAGCCCTTGTATCGAACATGCACGACTCGCTGTACCTGAAAGGTCGCTGGTGAGAGGATGCGGAGAGAGTCGGAACCGTCGCTCATGATCAACGAAGTGCCGTCCGTCGCGAGGCCCCATCCCTCGCCGGCGTAATTGAACGAGTCGCGCGGCGCGAGCGTGCCTGCATCATACGTGTACGCAACTCCGGACTGCCAGGTGAGCTGATACAAGCGATTCTTCAACAAGGCCAGGCCTTCGCCAAATCGATTGGCCGCGAGCGGTCTCGAAGCTAACACTTTGCCCGAGCGAAGATCAACGCGTCGCACATCGGAATGGCCGTACAGGCCCGTGCTCTCGTACAGTACGCCGTCAGCCCACACGAGACCCTGGGTGTACGCAGTTGAATCGTGCGGAAACTTACCGGTCACCTCGAACGTGGCCGGCTGACTACTGCCCTCGCTTCCGCAGGCCGAGCTCGACATGCTCGCCAGAAGTACAACTGATAAGCTGGCGGCTATACGTCGGAACAGCGCGTCGTAACCGCATGTGCGAGCGTATGTCAGGTGCAACATGTCATGTGCGAAGTCTGAGTTAGCTCGTCGCCGAATCGTCCGCTGCGGGTGTATCGCCAGGGCACGCGACTCCGGCCGCCGAAGCGCGCCTGAGCGTAAACCGGAACGTGCTCCCCTCGTCAACCACACTGGTCACGGCCACGCTGCCGCCGTGCGCCTCGACAATCCCCTTTACAATAGAGAGCCCGAGGCCGGCGCCCTGCCGCGCCGTCGACTTGGCCTGCCAGAAGCGGTCGAACAGATGCGGAATGTGCGCGACAGGAACTCCACTGCCGCTGTCAGTCACCGAGAATTCGACCATTCCCCCCTTCAGCTCTCCGCCCAGGACAATTCTCCCACCGCGCGGGGTGAACTTGATTGCGTTCCCCACGAGATTGGAGAAGACCTGGCCGACGCGTTGCCTGTCCGCGCACACGAGCGCTGCGGGACCGTTCCAGATCGATTCGAGCACGATCTCCTTCTCACCCACCAGCGGTAGCATCTCGGTGACGATCTCTGTGAGCAGCGCCGGCGCACTGATTCCGAATGGCTCAATGGGAAGCCGCCCCGTTTCGATGCGCGTGACGTCCAGCAGATCCTGGATCAGTGCGTTACCGCGCAGCGCGGCGCGGCGGATCACGTTCAGCTGCTGCACCAGTGGCGGTTCTGCACCGGCTGGGTCGGCCAGCGCTTCGAGCAGGAACGACGCGCTGAGCTGAATGGTGTGGATCGGGTTGCGCAGGTCGTGCGACACGACGGCGAGGATGTCGTCTCGCGCACGCGTTGCCTGTTGCGCGTCGTTGTACAATCGAGAGTTGTCCACCGCAAGCGCGCCGCGCCGCGCCAGGTCGGTGGCGAGCATGCGGTCGTCGTGCGTGTACACACGTCCCGAGCTGGCGGTGGCGAGCGTGAGCGCGCCGAGTGCGTGTCCGCGGGCGACAAGCGGGACAACGATGATGGAGCGAACGCCGAGCGCGCGCAGCATGCTGACGTGCGCCGCGTCATCGAGCATTGGATCACGTTCGAGCACGGATATGTCCGGGACCAGCTCCGGACGCATGCTTGTGAGTGCTCTGCTCACGAGTGACGGGCGATCCGTTGGCGGACGATAAACCCGCAACGCGGCGGTGAGCTGCTCGTCGGCGGTGTCGCCGACAGCTACGGCGATGGCGACGCGGTTGCAGCATCCGCCATCATCCAACTCATCCACGGCGCAAACGTCGGCGATGCTCGGCACCGCGAGCTGTGCCAGGTTCCTGAGAATCACCGCATGATCCAGCGATGATGACAGCAGCTCGCTCGCCTCGGCCAGGAATCGTGCCTGCGCCTCTGCCTCGCGGATCGTCTGCGTGGTGCGTACGAGATCCTCGTAGTTCGACACCAGAAGATCGAGAATCCGCTCCTTGGGCGCGGCAACGGAGAATGACTGCCCGCGCAGCGATACGTTTACCGCTCGCGTGTCGTGTCGCGATTCACTCCTGCGCCCGCGACTCGCGAGGACGTAGCCGATGCGCGCCAGGAGCGCGTCGTCATCGAACGGCTTGGTGATGTAGTTGTCCGCACCGCATTCCAGACCGCGCAGAATGTCGAGTGGGTCAGCGAGGCTGGTGAGGATCACGATCGGAGTGTCCGGTCGATTGGACTGCTCCCGAATCTGGCGACAGACATCGAAGCCACTAATTCCCGGCATGACGACATCGCTCAGAATGAGCTGATACTCATCGCGTTCCACCATTTCCAGCGCTCGTTCACCGGTACGCGCAACGTCCGCCACATAGCCGTGTTTCACGAGCAGTGACCGGAGTGCTTCAGCCTGAGTGGCGCTGTCCTCCACCACGAGGATCCTGGCCGGGTCGGCGCTCATGCCATCGGCGTTCATGCCATCGGCGCTCACGCGACCAACTCCTTCAGAAACGGAGCGATCTCGCCGAGTGGGAGCACGGCATCGGTGACACCGGCCCGAGCTGCTTCCATGGGCATTCCATAGATCACGCTAGTAGACTCATCCTGAGCGATAACATAGCCGCCAGCCGCGTGAAATGTCTTGAGGCCGGCGACTCCGTCGTTGCCCATCCCGGTGAGGATCACTCCGACTGCCTTCGCGCCCTGCGAGGCCGCCACTGAATTAAAGAGATACGTAGCGGCCGGTCGAAAGCTCCCGACGGGCGGCTCCGACGAGGCCACCAGACGCAAGTTCGGCGTGATACCGAGGTGCCGGTCATCCGGTGCCACGTACACCTTTCCAGGTTGCGCGACCGCGTCGTGCTGTGCCAAACGAACGTCGAGCGGCGTCCCGGCGTCGAGCCAGTGCGCCAGCCCCTCGACGAAGCCGCGTGCGATGTGCTGGACGATGAGGATGGGAACCGGGAACGTGGCCGGTAGCGCTGCGAGCACGTCGAGCAGCGCGGCGGGGCCACCCGCTGAGGCTGCGATCGCTACCACGCGAATTCCGCCACGGTGTGGTGGTGAAACATTTGTGGGTCGCGTCAGCTGCAATCCGGCAGGCGGCGTCGCATTCCAGCGGCGCACGACCTTGATCTGAGCCATGGCATGGATCATGGAGAGCAGCTGGCCGCGCTGAGCCGTGAATCGCGGTGAGCGCGGACTGTCGGGCTTGGACAGCACGACCAGTGCGCCGGCGCGGGTGGCTTCCAGCGACAGATTGATCTCACCCGTGCTGGCGCGGGATGAGACGATCAGAATCCGGGTGGGCGCCCGAGCCATGATCTCCGACGTCGCATGCAGGCCATCCATCCCGGGCATCTGAACGTCCATCGTGATCACGTCCGGCGCAAGACGAACGGCCAACTCGACCGCCTCCACTCCCGTACGCGCCTCGCCAACCACGGTGATGCCTGGGTCGCTACGCAGAATGCCGACGAGCAGCATACGCGCGGTATCGGAGTCATCCACCACAAGAACGCGGATCACAATCGCTCGCTCACGATTGAACGCTCACGTGTGATCGCTCACGCCCCGTCGCCCAACAGTTGATGAATCATGTCCAACAGCGTGTCCTGGTCAAAGCTGGATTTGGGAAGGTAAGCGTCGGCGCCGGCGGCGAGGCCACGCTGGATCTGCTCCGGACGGTCGAGCGATGTTACCAGGATAATCGGTATCGAACGGAGCGATGCCGACGCCTTCACAGCCTCGCACAGCTGTATTCCGTCCATGCGGGGCATCTCCACGTCACTGATTACCAGATCCATCGGACTCGCCTGCAACATGCGCCATGCATCTGCGCCATCGGTTGCCGTTACCACATGATAACCTGCAGCTCTGAGCACGCTCTCCTCCAACGTTCTCGTGGTGACTGAGTCGTCGACCACCAGCACTGTCGCGCGACGATGTTCATGCTCTTGCTCATTGCGTGCCGTCGACATCTGAACGGGCGCCTGGAGCGCGCCAAGCCGCGACTGTCCCGTTGCGGTGGCTATTACCGCAGGAACGTTTACCAGGAGCGCGACCTCGCCCGTGGGAAGTAACGCTCCGCCGCTGAGCAGCGACACGCTACGGGCAGAGTGCTCCAGCGGACGAACCATCACCTCCCGTTCATCCAACAGGTCGTCCACCACCACGGCGAGCCGCGAGCCCTGACTCGCGATCTGTACCACGCGACGCATAGCATTGCCATTGCCATTACCTTTGCCGTCGCCACCGCGCTCCACCAGCGGTGGTCCCAATAACGCCGCGAGTGAAGCTATCGGGATCGGTGCGTCACCACCGTCTACTGCGAGGCGGGAGCTGTTGTCGCGCGCGCTGTTCGTCACCATGAACGAGCGCCCCTCAATCTGCCGCACGTCGTTGGGGCCGACCCGGCGCAAGTGTTCGATGGCCGCGGTTGGAATCGCGAGAGTCTGCTCCCCCACTGACACCAGTACCACCCGAAGACTGGCGAGGGTGAGCGGAACTCTCAGGCTGAAGCGCGTTCCACTGTGCCGCTCCCAGTGCAGCTCGACAGATCCGCCGAGCTGCTCGACCTGGGTTCGCACGACGTCGAGTCCGACGCCGCGGCCGGAGATCTCGGTCGCTGCCGCGCGAGTCGAGAAGCCGCCCTCGAAGAGAGTCGCGGCCAGCGCCGCTGGATCGGTGGGAACGGGACGCCGTTGCTGCACTAGCCGTGCTCTGATCGCATCGAGATCGAGTCCGCGTCCATCGTCCGCCACGGTAATGGTGAGACTGTCACCGGCAGCCGCGGCAGAGATGGTGACCGTCGCCTCGGGCGGCTTGTGCTGCTCTGCGCGTTCAGCCGGTGTCTCTATCCCATGATCAATGGCGTTACGTACGAGATGCAGCAGCGGTTCACGCAAGCGATCGAGCACAGTGCGGTCGGCCTCGACCTTCTCGCCGATCAGCTCCAGCCGTACCGGTTTCCCGAGCGTGCGCGACAACTCCCGGACGGTGCGCTGCAGTGACGCGGTGATGTCGGATATCGGCCGCAGCCGCAGTTCACGCGTCTCGCGAAGGAGTGGTCCGGCGGTGCTCGCCAGTCTGTCCGCATCGCGCGCGAGTGCCTGTGTAAGCTGCGCTCCCTCGCGAGTCACCTGCCTGATCTCATCGTCGAGCGCGTCGAGCACGGTGCGCAACGCGGCACGTCCTTCGAGGTCCAATCGCGCATCAAGCCGCCGCTGCAACAGACCACGCCACGCCGAGCGTCCACGCGTGAGCGTTGCCTGGAGCGCGGCGGCCTCACGCTGCCGGTCGCTTATTGCACCGGCAAGTGTGACCACCTCACCCGCCGCGTCGATCATCGCGTCAATCCTGTACACACCCACACGAACCTGCTCGTCAACCTGCTCGTGCTCGTGCGTGTCCATGACTACTGGCGCACTCTGTTCGACAGGTGCTGATACGGTTATCTCCGACACTGCCGGCGCTACAGGCGTGGCAATTACAGGGGACGCGTTGTGTGCAGGTGCTGGAGTGGGAAGAGGAGGAGACGACGAAACAGGAGACGAGCTCACTCCACCGCGAAGCTGCCTGTCGAGCGCTGCAAGCCGCGAATCAGCCAGATCATCATGACTGCGAATGCGACGACCCGCATCCTCGAACGCGGAAGCAGCGCGAAACAAAACGTCGAGCTGCACTGGCGTGAGTGGAGTCTTCCCATCCCGTGCCGCTGCCAGCAGCCCCTCCAATCGATGCGATACGCCCTCGATGAGCGGCACATCGGCGGCACGAGATGCCCCCTTTAACGTGTGGAAAATGCGGAAGACGGAGCGCAGCCGCTCCTCATCGCCCGGTTGTGCCTCGAGCACGAGAAGATCGCTGGACAGCACGCGCAACTGCTCGTCCAGTTCGTCCAGGAACGTGGCGAGCAGCCGAGTTGCCAGGTCTTCATCGTACATGCCACCCTGCGCGCCGTTGTGCATGGCGGACAATCAGGAAGCTCGGCCCGTCGTTCCCACCAACTGCACCAGGCGTGATCCCAACTGGTTGATCTGCTGCGCGGCGATCTCCGACTGTTTTGTAGCGGTGAGATTCTGATGGGTAGCTTCGCGAATGTTGGAGATGGCCACGCGGATCTGCTCCATCCCGATCGCCTGTTGGCCGGCGGACGCAACGATCTGTGCTGCCGCCTGTGCGGAATCGGCCACCGCGTCGGCCAGCGTTGAGATCGTCCCGCCAGCCTGCTCCAGCTGCTTCGCGGCCGTCGCGACGCGCTTGGTACCCTGCTCAGTGGCCATGACAGCACTGCTGGTCGCGCGCTGAATTTCGCCCAGAATCTGCCGCACCTGAACGGTGGATGCCTTGGACTGCTCCGCAAGATTCTTCACCTCGCTTGCGACAACCGCGAAGCCGCGGCCACTCTCGCCGGCACGGGCGGCCTCGACTGCTGCATTCAGCGCCAGCAGGTTGGTTCGCTCGGCGACCTCGTTCACAGATGTTATGATCTCGCCGATCGCCTGCGCCTGCTCAGCCAGCGCGACGATGCTCTGCGCAATCGATTCTACCTGCTCCTGCACGGCGTGCATTGCGACTCTGGAGTCGGCCACCGCGCGGCGCCCCTCCTGGCCAATTTCGGCGGCGCGCTGCGCGGAGTCGGCAACGGCTCGCGCGCGTTCGGCGGCCTGTGCGGCGGTCTGTGCGACCTCGTCAGCCGTCGCGACGGTCTCGGTAACGGCGGCCATCGACTCGTTCGCGCCGGCCGCCTGCTCCGTGGTGGACGACAGTATTTCCGCCGCGCTGGATGCGAGTATCGCGGTCGTCTCACGCAACGGCCGATTGATCGAGCGAGTCAGGAGCCACCCGGCAATTGCACCAACGAGAAGTACGAGGAAGGCGCCAATCACCAGCGCTGTTCGTGCGGCGGCGGCGGTGTCCGCGGCACCAGAGGCAATGCCTTCGCTCCGTCGCTGCGCGCGGAGCGATACTTCGCGGATTCGGCTGTCAAGCTGATCGCGCAACTGCTGCGCCTGTGTGGAGCGAATACGCAGCGCCTCGGCGTCGTTCCCGGCGCGGAGCGCTGCAATCGACGCACGGCTTGCATCGTCCCAGCGCTGCACCAACGTCACGATATCCGCCCATCGCGCGCGATCCTCGGCGCCGCCGCTGGAATCGCGCGTCTCCGCGAAAAACGCGCGTGCCGATTGGATGAGACTGTCCCGGCTCGCCAGATACGACTGGTTTCGCTCCAGCAGGAAGCGCGTGTAATCGGTGCTCGCGGCCCGGATGTCGGACTCAGCGCGTAACGCGGGAACCACCACCGCTCTCCGGTCGCGCAGTGCCTGCTCATACGCGCCGACCGTCCGGTTGAGCGACCATCCCGCCGCAAGCGTGACCACGACGATGAGGGCCAACATGGCCGCAAATCCCGCACCGATGCGCTGCCCGACTGTCCATCCCATGAAGATTCCTGCGTGTTGAAGTGGTTGGTCGTACTACGGGTCGTACTACGGGTCGTACTATGCGTCGTACTGCGCAAGGAGCGAGGGAACGTCGGCCACCGCGACCGCGTCCTCCGTCATACCCCGGATCCATGTAGCGCCGCCGAAGGTATCGCGCGACGCCGGGTGCACCTGATCGATCTGTAAGGAACGGACCGTATCCACGTCGTCCACGAGCACACCTAACATACCGCGTCGCTCGCCCAGTACGATGACCCGCGTTGTATCGGTAATGGTGCGCCGTCCGGCGGGCCTGACGCTGTTCAGGTCCAGCACCGTGAGAATTCGCCCTCGCCAGCCTATGACGAGTGTCGCCGGTGGCTGCGAGCCTGGGAGCGCGGTAAGGCCGCGCGGTCGCAGAATCTCCACAACGTGCTCCAGCGGAAAGGCAATCGCCGAATCTCCCAGCCGAGCTACTATCGCGCCGTCCGCATTGGCATCCTGCGTCAGCACCAGCGGCTGGGCCAATCGTCGCGCACGCGCGCCAAGAATCCTCGTCGCGAACTGGGTCTCGTGGTCTTCGGCGGCCTGCGTGGAAGCGCCAGCGGCGTTGACACGGGCGAGAACCGCGGGCCAATCGATCTCCGATTGGCGGTGCGCAACAGATTCGGTCATGCAACAATGTCCTTGAGCGCGCCAATGCGATAGCGCGCTATCTGAGTGAGTCGGTCCGCGGTTTCACCGTCCGTGCCGCGCACTGGTGAATCTGGAGCCATGCGCAACAGAATGCGCTCAGCGTTACGAAACGATAGAGCCGCCCCGGCGGAATCTCCGGTGTGCGACAGCGCGTCGCCGAGGGCCAGATGCGCGACCACCAGCGTGCGGTCAAGGTACAGCGCACGCCGCGCCGCCGCAGCCGACTCGGCATACAGACCGCTCTGCGCGAGGAGTACGCTCTCTAGGTAGGTGAGCTCCGCCGAACTGCCATTCCGATCGAGTGCAGTGGCGCAGACCGATGCCGCTTCGAGCAAACGTCCCTCGTTCGCTAGAGAGCGCACCCAGACGAGCCAGACTGACTCCTCCGCCGCACCGCGCTGCACGCTCTCTCTTGCCAGCTCGGCGGCCTGCCCGTAATGACCTTGCGCATAGGCGGCGAGCGCTGGAGCAACGTCGTCCGGGCGCGGCGTGGCTGCTGGTTTGGGCGCCGCGGGCGGCGGAATCAACTGACGGGTTGATCGCCCTTCTGCTGCAGAACCAACCGGTGCAGCGGATACCGGTCCCGAAGGAGCTGACGTAGGGGAGTGCTGAGCAATATCCGCACGGTTCTGACTGGAGCGTGCCTCCGCCGGGGCGCCGCTGGATGGTGCAGCGATAAGTGCCCCGCGCCGGTTCGGACGCCGGTACGCGAGCCCGGCCGACGTGGTGACAACTTCGCACGGAACGAGATCGCCGAGTGGCGGATCCGAGGCGCCGATAAAAAGCCATCCGTCATCGCTCAACGAGTTGATGAGGCCCTCGGCTACCTTCCTCACCGTCTGCATATCGAAATAGATGAGCACATTCCGGCAGAAGATGACGTCCATTCCGAAGATCCCGGTCGCTGGCTCAGGATATGCGTCCTCCGCGAGATTCAGCAGACGAAATTCCACCATGGAGCGGATCGTCGGGTCGAGCAGCCACTGCCGCCCGCGCGGCTGGAAAAACCGGTCGCGTCGCTGCTCCGTCACTCCCCGGAACGCCCAGGCGCCGTACAGCCCGCGCCGAGCGGCGGCCAGGCGCACCACCGAGAGGTCCGTGCCGATGATATGGACGGGGTGTGTGGCCGGTTTCCACTCCGTCTCCCGCAACAGCATGGCCAGCGAATACGGCTCCTCGCCGGTCGCGCAACCCGCGCTCCAGATGCGTAGCGAGCGCTGCGGATGCGCCAGTACTTCCGGAATGACCACGTCGCGAACAACGTCGAGCTGTGAGGGATCGCGAAAGAAATACGTTTCACCGATCGTTAGCTGAGCGATCACGTCCTCGATCGGCTCGGCGCCTTGCGTTACAAGGTCGCGCCACCTGGCCGGATCGGTAATGCCACGACGCTCCATGGCGCTGTGCATCGCCTGTTCCACGTCGATTAGACGGCTGGATGGAAACACCAGCCCGAATCGCTCGCGCAAAAGGTCAATGGCCCACGCCAACTCCGGGCGAATCACTCCGTGCGTGAGCGGGCGGGCTCTGCGCTCGGCGCGTCGCTCTCCAGTGCCGATCCCAGAGCGATATCCTCGGCCTGCGACAGGAACGCGTTCGGATCATGGATCACAATCAACCCGTCGGCGAGTCGGGCAACGCCCGCCACATTCCACCCAGTCGCGGTGAACGCGTCCGGTGCGGCGACATCTCCAGACGGAATGTCCTCCAGCGTGACCACCCGGTCCACCCGCAACGCCACGTCGCGCTGCTGCGCCGAGATGACGATGATGTGCTCCGACGGATCCACCGGAGATGCAGGAAGACCGAGTCTCGCGCGCAGACTGACGACCGGCACCACCTGCCCGCGCAAGTTGATCACGCCCTCGACCACGGGCGGCGCGTGCGGAAGCGGAGATATCTCCACCGCACGCACGATCTCGCGCACGTTCTCAACCGGCAGCCCGCCCCTGATGCCGCGCAACTCGAATATGAGGAAGTCGGTCACGAGGGCACTGTCCCGAAAAGTCTCATGCTGAAATCTACCGGGCGGCCATCTCGCTCAGTAACGGCCATATTACGCAATATTGCAACGCTGAAAAGGCATCTGACTCCGCGACCGGCAAGAACCATCCAAGAACCATCCAAGAGCTATTAATGACGTCTCGTACACTCTCGCTCGGATTATCACTCGTACTCGTTGTCCTAGCACCCCATCGGCACATCCTCGCCCAGAGTACCACCGGCAACCGGCCGGCCAGCGCCGCAACGATCGATCTCTCCGCGGCGAAGCCGGGCCGGGATCCGGGCCAGCCCATCGACGAGGAGTACACGAGAAAGATCCGGGAGTACACCACGGAGCCGTTCTTCCTGTCCCCACTGGTGGATTATCTCCCGGCCTCCACCACGGTTCCCACGCCCAAGGCGGTACTCGGCGACATCGCTGGTGCACGCAACAATCTCCCCTACTCCAATGAGGTGTACACGTACATGCGCATGCTTGCCAAGGCGAGTCCGCGCGTGAAAGTGTACTCCATAGGAACCACGGAGGAGGGGCGCGAGATGATCGCCGTGGCTGTTGCGTCCGAGTCGTTGATCGCCAAGCTGGACGACAACAAGGCGAAGCTCGCCAAGCTGGCCGACCCGCGCAGCATCAACATGGATGACGCGCAGGCAGAGAAGCTGCTTTCGGATGTGGCTCCGGTGTACTACATCACCGGCTCGATACACTCGCCAGAATCAGGCGCGCCGACGGCGCTCATGGAGCTGGCGTATCGGCTCGCGGTGGACGAGAGCCCGTACGTGCGCAACATCCGCGACAATGTGATAACGCTGATCACGCCCATAGTGGAGGTGGACGGCCGCGATCGCGAGGTCGATGTGTTCCGCTGGCACATGGCGCACCCCACCGAGACGTATCCCAATCTGCTGTATTGGGGGCACTACGTGGCGCATGACAACAACCGCGACGCGATGGCGCTGACGCTCAAGCTGTCACAGAACGTCCTGAACACCTACGTCGGGTGGAACGCGCAGGTACTGCACGATCTGCACGAATCGGTGGCGTACCTGTACGATAATACAGTCGGTGACGGCCCATACAACGCGTGGCTGGATCCGCTGCTCACCAACGAGTGGCAGATGCTCGGCTGGAATAATGTGCAGGAGATGACCCGGATGGGCATGCCCGGCGTGTTCGCGCACGGACAATTCGACACGTGGTCACCGGGCTATCTGATGTTCATGGCGGCGATGCACAACGGTATCAGTCGATTGTATGAGACATTCGGCAATGGCGGGACAGCCGAGACGATGGAGCGAACGCTACCGCCGAGCGAGACGTCACGGACATGGTACCGGCAGAATCCGCCACTACCGCGGGTGCAGTGGTCGCTTCGTAACAACAATAATTATGAGGAGACTGGACTGCTCATTTCGCTCAGCTACTTTGCCAACAACCGGCGCCAGTTCCTCCAGACTTTCTATCAGAAGAGCAAGCGCTCTATCCTCAAGGCGCACACGGAGGGTCCGGCGGCGTACGTCCTGACCGCCGCGGAAACGCGGCCCGGCGCGCAGGCGGAGTTGCTTCGTATCCTGCAGAAGCAGCACGTGGAGATCTCGCGTGCGACGGCGCCGTTCACCGTGACAGTTCCGGTGCACCGTTCGCGCGCGCAACGTGGCGACAGCGCAAACACTAACAACAATACCAGCGGAGTCGCGGACACTGCGGCTCGGCCCAAAACCGAGAGCCGTCAGTTCCCCGTCGGGAGCTACATCGTTCGCATGGATCAGCCATATTCGCGCATCGCGGATGCGCTGCTCGATTACCAGTACTGGAGTCCACAAGACCCGCAGAAGACACCGTATGATGACACCGGTTGGACATTCCCTGAGAACTTTGCCGTTCAGGCAATCCGTGTGACTGATCCGAAGGTGCTCGAAATTCCAATGCAGCGCGTGACAGGAGATATTCGCGCGCCAGGTGGCGTGGTCGGAGCGGGCCCCATATTGGCGATCAACAATAACGGCGATAACTCGCTCGCGACGCTCCGCTACCGTTTCAAACGCGGCGATTTCCAGGCGGTCGAAGAGCCATTCGCGGCGAGTGGCCGGAACTTCGCCCGCGGTTCGTTCATCGTTCGGAATGTACCGGCCGGAGATTTCAACACGGCGGCCGCCGAGCTTGGCGTGACTGCATACGCGCTCGCGTCCGTGCCATCGGTAAAGATGCACCCGGCGCGCGCCGCGCGAGTCGCGATTCTGCACACCTGGATCGGCACGCAGACCGAAGGGTGGTGGCGCCAGGCGTTCGACATGTCACACATCCCGTTCGACTATATCAGTGTGCAGGACGTCGCTAAGGATGCCAATCTCAACGCCAAGTACGACGTAATTCTCTTCCCGCCAGCGGGCGGAAACGTGCAGTCAATCGTGTCGGGGCTGCCGACGTGGCGGAACCCAATGCCGTGGAAGACTACTCCGCTCACGCCAAACATCGGGAAGCTGGCGCACACGGATGACATTCGTCCGGGACTCGGCTGGCAGGGTGTTCAAAACCTGCACACCTTCGTGTCGAAAGGCGGCGTGCTCGTCGCGGTATCGAACACGGCAGACTTTGCCGTCGCGTACGACCTGGCGCGCGGCGTGAGCATCAACCAGCCGCCGAGCGGCAAGGTCGTGGGTAGCCTCCTTCGCGCGAAGGTCGTGGACGATGCCAGTCCGCTCGCGTACGGCATGCGCGACAGCATGGCCGTGTACAGCGAGGATGGCGAGAGCTTCAACGTCAGCAATGTGCTGGGCGGCCGTGGCCCGCGCTTTGGCGATGCTGGCGCGAGCCGCCCTACCGGGCGCGGTACGGTGGATGATCCGGACGTCGTGCAGGGGCGTCCAGCCGAGGAGAACGAGCAGCACCAGGCACCTCCCCGCCCGACAGTACGTCCGTGGCAGGCAGCGCCCGTGACCGACGAGCAGATGCGCAGCCCGGTGAACATCATCCCGCCGGATCAGCGGCCGCGCGTCGTGCTACGATTCAGCGATCAGCGTGATCTGCTGGTCTCCGGCCTGTTGGATGGCGGGAGCGACATCGCCCAGCGTCCGATCGTTGTCGACGTGCCGCTGGCCAAGGGACACGTGGTGGTGTTCGCCAACAATCCTATCTATCGCGGGGAGACCATCGGCAGCTACTTCCTGGTCTTCAACGCAATGCTCAACTTCGACAATCTGAATGCGGGAAGAAAGTTGGACGCCAGGTGAGCGTAGATCTCAGTGCAAATGTGCCGGCGTGGAATGGACGCGGGCCGTTGTCACTCGCACCGCTCGCAGGGGACGTCGCCGCTGATATCTGCGTTGTTGGACTTGGCGGCTCAGGACTCACCTGCATCCAGGAGCTGCTCCGGCTTGGTCAGGACGTCGTCGGTATCGATGCGCAGACTGTGGGTGGGGGCGCCGCTGGGCGCAATGGCGGCTTTCTGCTGGCCGGAACGGCGACGTTCTATCATCAGGCCGTCGCCGAGCTTGGTCGCGAGCGCGCGCGGCGTATCTATCAACTAACGTTGGATGAGATAGATCGCATCGCGGCCGACGCGCCGGAGGTGGTCCTCCGCTCCGGCTCGCTGCGCATCGCCAGCTGCGCGCAGGAGGAGGCCGACTGCACGCTGCAACTCGAAGCAATGCAAGCAGATGGATTTCAAGTTTCGCGGTACCACGGTGCGGAAGGACGCGGTCTCGTCTTCCCGGCGGACGGATCATTCAATCCGTTGGCACGTTGTCATCTTCTGGCGAAACGAATCACGAGTGGTGGTGCGCGCCTGTACGAACAGTCGCGCGCGATCTCATGCACTCCGGGAGAAGTCCGCACGCAAGACGGTCGCGTCCGGTGCGCGCGCGTCATCGTCGCAGTCGATGGACATCTGGAGGTCATTCTTCCAGAGCTGAGCGGGCGCGTCCGCACCGCACGACTCCAGATGCTCGGCACCGGTCCTGCACCGGAGCTGAGCATACCCCGTCCGATCTACACACGCTGGGGATACGACTACTGGCAACAGTTGCCCGATCGCCGCGTGGTGATCGGCGGGTGCCGCGATCGGTTCGTCGCCGCGGAGTGGACCAGCGATAATTGGCCGACCGCGCAAGTGCAATCATGTCTGGAACAGCTGCTGAGAGAGACCGTGGGCGTACAGCAGCCGATCAGCCACCGGTGGGCCGCCGCTGTTGGCTACTCCAGCGGAGTGCTCCCAATCATGGACGAGATACGACCAGACGTGTGGGCGATCGGCGGATACAGCGGGACTGGCAATGTGTTGGGTGCGCTGTACGGACGAATGGTCGCACATGTCGCGGTTACGGGTCAGTCTCCCGTTGAGTTCGCGGTGCCACTACATTAGTGCTCCGCAGTAATAGCGCTCCACAGCGCGGGGCGCTACTCACCGCCAGTTATCAGAACGATCTGAGTCAGAACGACCTGAGCGTCACACCACCGCGAATTGTGCGCGGCAATCCGATCAGCTCGATCGGGCCGGCGAAATTTACCGTGTACTGGTGATCAAGAAGGTTCTCGACAGAGAGAAAGATCTCCATTCCGGCCGCGACTTCCCGACGTGCGTCCACGTCCACCACCGAGAACGACGGGAGGGGACTACCTCCGAGAGCATGACTCGTTCCTTCATAGCGGTAGATCGCTCCCACCTCCGCGATCCCCCGTGCGTCGTACGTCACGCGTGCCGTTCCGCGCTGGAGCGGAACACGGTTCACGAACTTCCCCGTGGATTGGACACGTGCGTCGTCGTAGTTGTAGCTGGCAATCAGTGTCAGCCCTTCGGTTGGCCTGAGCGCGATCTCGCCTTCAATCCCCTTACTCCGGGCCGCGCCCAGATTCTCGCGCTGTAGGATCGCGCTGTTCGGCGCAGCACCGGGCGACTTGAACGTAAAGTCGTCCAGATTGTGATAGTCGTTCAGGAACGCCGTGCCACGCACCTCGACGCTGCTTGCCGGCTGCCAATCGAAACCACCGTCGTAGCCCGTCATGTGCTCGGGTGTGAGCGACGGATTGCCCATGAACGTGTTCGGGCCGGAGAAAAAGGTTCGGTACTCCTCAGACAGCGTCGGTGCACGGAACGCTTGGTACACCGAGCCGCGTAACGTGAGCGAACTGGCAACGGCGTAGCGCACGCCCAGGCGCGGCGCGAATGCGGCGTTACTCTTGGGCGTGAACGACGCGACGCTACTCGACTGGAGCGAGTTGGTGATGCGCGTTCCGTCGTAGCTGCGCCACTCGTCCACCCGTGCGCTTGCCTCGATGCGCAGCGGATCGAACGGCGCGAGTACGCCCTGCACGAAAATCCCGCCCACTTCCTGCGATCCGCCCGACGATCGGGTGCCTGAAGTCGAGCCGTCCGGCGCTAGTATGTCTTCGTTCAGCCGGCCCGTCATGTAGCGGAAGTCGCCGCCCACAGCAAACGATTGAAAGATGCCCATCTGTCTCGACCATTCCAGCGACCCACCCACGTCGTGGCTCGGAATGGACTGGGCGGCGATGGGCGTCTCGGCCGTTCTCGCACCATTCACCGTGGACGCACGGCTGTCGTACTTCTGCGTCTGGCCATACACGCGTGCCTCGAGCGTACCGCCGACCACCGCGCCGAGATTGCCGCCGAGCACGCCGCTCACAATCTGGCGTTGGTTCGGCTGTGTTAGCGGCGTACCCAGACTGCGGTTGTCGCTGAAGTAATTACCAGTCACGAAGACCGTGCGGCCGGATCCCAGTGAATACTCCGCGCGGCCGTTGAGATTGCGGCGTGTGACGCTACTCGCCTCGTCGATTGCGCCGCGCTGGTCCGGTGCCACGGTGCGGTAGCCTCCGCCGGTTCCATAGTCTCCGCCCACGGAGTACGCGAGCGGACCGCGCGCCCCGCTCCCGTAAGCGGAGATGTCCGCTTCACCGCGGCTCCCTCCACTCGCCATCAGGTTGTAACCAGGTCGGCTGAGAGGACGCGTGAATAGAGAGATCACGCCACCCATGGCGTAGTTGCCGTACAGGCTCGAGCCGCCGCCCTCCAGTACCTCCACACGCTCGAGCTGAAAGCGCGGCGCGCGGTTCCACTGAATCCATTCGCCCCATGGATCATTGAGAGGCACTTCGTCCAGAAGCACGAGAGTGCGCCCCTCGTCCGCACCGCGGATGGAGACGATTTCCTCCGGCCCCGAAACCGTGCTAGACGTCCGCGGCAGTTCCAGACCCGGCATCTCGCGCAGCATGTCGTCGGTTGTTCGGGCAGGGCTGGTCCGCACCTGCTCGGGCGACATCGTATGGATCGTCGCGGCTACCTCCCTGGCCGGAAGCGGCGATCGCGTAGCACTTACCACGACCTCCGAAAGGAGTGCAGAGCCGCGCGTAAGCGCGAAGTCCACAGTAGCGGTGTCGCCACCCACAACGTGCGCTACTTTCGACGGCACCGCGCCGCGGCCGCTCGCACTGACGCTGATCGTGTAATCCCCAGCGGCCAGCCCGGTCAGCCGGTACTGGCCCCGCTCGTCTGTCATCGTCGCGCGGGTGGTTCCCGCAATGATCACCCGCGCCCCAAATACGCCTTGCGCGGCCGCGGAATCGACAACGGTACCCGCTACAGCGCCGGTACTCTGGCCGGCTGCCGGAAAGGCAGCGACCAGCACGAGCAGATTGAGCGCCGCCGTGCGACGCAGCCAGAGCACCATGGAAATTCTCATGTTCAGGGCAGTATTGAGCATCTCCCGACAATACGCATAGCTACATCCGCTCATTGATCCATGTGACGGATCTCTACTCTACAGCCGGCTCGCCACGCCTGCGGATCGTGGCATTCATGCTGTGTTTAGCATGTACCGGCCAGCTTTGACAGAAGCCAGCGCAACTCGACAGCGCTCGCTCAACCCGTGACCCGAGGGATTATACGATGATCACACCGAAACACCAATTACACGAAGCAGATGCCTTACTACCAATAGGTGCAACCAGATCGGTGGCCGGTCCGGTCATCGCCGTCGCTGCAATGACCCTGGCCGCCCTCGCCGCATGCGGCGGATCGCCCAAGACTACGGCAGCGGACAGCACGGCCATGCCGACGAACTCTGCCGTCGCGTCTGCCAACAACGCCGCCACGCCTGCAGCTGCTACCAGTGCGACTACAGCTGGCACGGTTCCGCCGGCACTCGACGCGGTTGGGACGCACGGCGAAGATCTGTATGACGCGGTAAAGGCCGGCAATTGGGCAAAGGCGCGCTCCATCACCGATTCTCTCGACGCCTCCGTGCGTGCGCTCCCGACGGGCCAGAGCGCAGCCCCACAGCAGCAGCAACTATCAGCAGAAGTCGATTCCCTGAACCGTTTCGTTTCGGGAAAGCAGCAGAGCGCGGCAATCAAGGCAGCCAATCAGATTACTTATCTCGAAGCCAAGATGACGGCGCAGTACCAGCCGGCCATCCCTGCAGACGTGATTCTCCTCGACTACTACGGACGCGAACTCGAGATCTGGTCTGCCGAGAAGAACAGCGCGAAGCTGACCGAGACGTCCAACGACATCCAGCAGACATGGAATACGCTTCGTCCCATGGTCGAGGCACACGGCGGCGCCAGTCAGGCCACGCGCACCGACGCCTTGGTCAAGAGTATCTCATCCGCAAAAACACCGACCATGTACGCCTCCCTGGCAACGCCGTTCCTCGAGGATGTCGACGCGCTGGAGAAAGTGTTCACAAAATAGGTGTCGATGACGACCTTGCCCAAATGGCGCATTCACGAATGTTAAGGATGGCCCGATTGTAGTCCTGTCTCTCAACAGGGGGTCTCATGCAACGTCGCGCCTATGCGTCGGTCGCATCCGTCATCACGGCGTCCGCGGTGTTGGTCGGCTTTTCGCCCAGCTCCACTACCCGACACCAGAGCACTCCGCACCTTATTTCCAGCACCGCCACGTCCCTAGCAGCAACAACGGATGTGGCGGTGCCAGCCGCTCCCAACATCGCCACGGCGCATGCGACTGATTACGCTTTCCAGCTCCCGGACCGAATTCCCGCCGGGATGACGACGTTCAGGTTGTTGAACAACGGCAACACCTTTCACCACACGGTGATCGCTCGACTGGATAGCGGAAAGACGATCGCGGACCTTTCCGCATCCATGAAGCAACCCGGCCCTCCTCCGCGGTGGGTGGTCTTCGTCGGTGGGCCAAAACCATTCAGGTGCGCAACACCGCCGCTCCGCCGCACGAAATGGAGGTCATCAAGCTCGCGCCAGGCAAGACTTCGATGGACATGCTCAACTGGATAGAGGAACCGATCGGTCCACCACCGGGGAGCGCGATCGGTGGCGTCACAAACTTCGGTTCCGGTACACCAGTGTATTTCACCGCGACCTTTACACCGGGCAATTACATGCTCGTCTGCTTCGTCCCGGACACACGGGACGGCAAGCCGCACTTCATGCATGGAATGGTGCAGGCAATAAAAGTGAGCTGATGCAGCCGCAGTGAGCGCCACAGCAGTGCAGCCTTGGGTGTCACCCCGTCTTCACGCTCCGCTCTTCCTCCACGTATGCGACCGCGCCGCGCTCGGGAACAATCCCACGTCCGTAATGCCGCGCCCACTCCTCCGTGAACTCGGCGCCCAGCAACAGAATCATCGATGTGTAGTACACCCAGATCAGCACGATCGCGAGCGAGCCGGCCGCGCCATACGCAGTACCCGGATCGATATGGCCCAGGTAGATGCCGATGGCAGCCTTGCCCAGTACGAACAGGAACGCTGAACCAATTGCGCCCGCCCGCACATCGCGCCATCCGATACGTGCGTCCGGCAGATAGCGGAACATCACGGCAAAGAGCGCCGCACTCACCGCGAAGCTGCCGAGCGATGTCACGACCTCGAGCATCATGGCCGATGTAGCAGCGTGGCCAGTGAGCCGCTGACCAATCGCCGCCAACGCCGTGCTGAGCACCAGAGATATGAGTAGCAGGAAAGCGACAGTAACGACGACGCCGAAGGAGAAGATGCGCTTGACGATGAAGACCTTGAACTGGTTACGCCGTGGGTCTGGCTTCACGCCCCAGACTTTGTTGAGCGCGGATTGTAGCTGCGCGAACGCAGTCGTCGCGCCGAACGCGAGCACCACGAGGCTGATGATTGTCGCGGCCGATGGCTTGCTGCCGGTGCGGTGCGAGCTTGTGATGATCGTCGTGATCTGATCCGCTCCGGCTCGCCCCACCACTCCGCCCACCTGTGCGATCACCGCGGCCTGCACCCGCGCCGGGTCCAGCAATCGCCCGAGTAGATCGAGGAGCAGCGTCAACAGCGCCGGCAATGAGAAGAACGTGTAGAACGAGATCGCCGCCGCCAGGCTACCGCAGGAATCGCCGAAGAACTTGTTGATAGTAATCCAGAGCAGATCGAGGAATCCGCGCAGTCCCGACGGTCCCGCCTTTTCTTGTTTGGTAGTGTCTTGGTTGGTGCCGTCGTTCTTTACCTCTTCAGCCATTGCGTGCCTCCACTCCATGCCGCGCTGACTCGTCACTCCCGCGCGCCGCCTTTGGACGGTGCTCGCGTGCGGGCGGCTGACGCAACTGCCACCGAATACGCAACACGATCGCGGCCAACACCACGACAATGCACAGCTCCACAAATACCTTTTCCGCGTCGAACGGATCCAGTGGAGCGTCCTTGAGGTTGGGGTCGGTGAGCAGTGCATGAACCGCGTACAGCGCGAACAATGCGTACGTGGTGAAGTGCAGCGGCTTCCATATCTTTCGGCCTATCTGAAACCGGAAGTACGACGTGACCACGGTAATGATGAGCAGATACAGCGCGAGCGCGCCGAGCGTATTGATGTAGGGTTGCTTGGGCGCGTTGAGCGGGTACGCGATGTCGATGAAGTGGAAGTGCGCCGTCGAAGAGAACAGTATCAGCACCGGGTGAACCAGAGCCACCGCCAGTGCGGCGAATCCCGTCCAGTTGTGGAGCTTCAGCGTGTTGATTCGACGATGCGGCCATTTCCGAACCGGGTTGTACTTGGTCGAGAGCAGCAGCCCGATAAGGATGTTCAGCGTGAGGAGCGAGATCGCGGCCAGGCCGAAATAGCTCGATGCATCAATAGCAGTCAAAGAATCTCTCCCTGCCCGGTCCCGCGCAGCTCCGCTCGCTCCGGACGTTCGTTGTTCGCATGGGCGCACTTGCGGCTTTTAACAAGCCGGGCGCTGCCCACCCGCCCCACGGGAAGATAGCGGGCGAGCCACGCGGGACCGTCTGGAATACGGCGTCAACATGTATTGTCCGTACGTCGTATGCGACGAGGGATATCCCATGCACACTGATACTGAACTCGCGTACCTCGAACTTCCGGTAGACTCTCGGATGGACCTTCGACTGCCGAGTTTGCTGAAGGAGCATGCTGAGCTAGTCGCTAGGATGCTTAGCAAGAGGGTGTCAGCGCACGACGGTCGCGCCGTCCAATGCGCCCGGAGATAATGTTCGGGAGATGACATAGACGCCACTGCCAGGCTGCGAAGTCGACTGTCGGAGCTTGGGGAATCCTGTCGAATCCTCCATGCGGATCGGCGATACATCCGTCCAGGCTCATCGCTACGTTGTCGCGAATGCGGCGCATTCTGGGATCTCCTCGCGGCTCTATCGCTAACTGACACGTAAGTTGAGGTACACGCGAATCCTCGTGCGGATGGTGGCGCGTCAGCTGCGGCGGGAGTCGGTGGCTGGGGGCGGGGGGGTTTTGCACCCCGCCCCCCCCCCCCACCAACCCTCCCCGCTCCTTCCCCCCCCCC
>JBPCQO010000161.1:0-5466 GCA_050998035.1 Gemmatimonadaceae bacterium
GCTGCTGAGGTGCGAGAGTGCCTGCGCCGCGACGGTGTCGATCCCGCCCACAACACGGTGCTCACGATCCTACGCATCCTCGAAAACCAGGAGCACGTTGACCATTCGGCCGAGGGGCATACGCACCGCTTTCATCCGCTCGTTGCGCACCATGCAAGTGGTGTGAGTGCCCTGACACGAACAGTGGATCACCTCTTCGGTAGTTCCGCGGAAGCGCCGGTGTCGAGTCTTATGAAGGAGCAAACACTATCGCGCGACGGGATCGAGCGGCTACATGGAATCCTCGATGAGCAGTTTGGAACCGGACGAGATATCTGATTCTCTTGCCCGCCGCTCCGTCTCTTCGTCCAGTAGCGCGCGCACTGCTATCAACACCGGGTGCTCGGCCGTGTACTGACGCCCGTATGTCAGATTGAAGCGATAGTCGAAGTCTGATGGGTTGTCTCCCTGCGTGTGTTGCAGGATTGTCTCGAGCTTATCGAGCGCCTTCGCCAACCGTGCCTCCGGCGACTGTGCTGCCTCGTACTCGTCCCACAAGCTGGTGATCTCGTCCCGAAGTTCGGGTGGCAGCGGCGTTAGCAGCTGCAACAGATCGCGCCGCTCATCGGCTGCCTTGCTACCGCCGCGACGAGCCTGTTCCGGGGCGGGCACGTCACCGCCAATCGCCTCGCCCAGATCGTGGACGATGCAGATCTTGATCAGGCGCGCGAAGTCGACGGCCGGGAAGCTGCCGTGTAGCACCAGGGCCATCAAGCACAGTCGCCACGTGTGCTCGGCGACGCTCTCCGGCTGTCCGGCCGACGTCCGGCCGCTACGAGTTGCGGTCTTCAACCCCTCAGCAGCGCGCAGGAATTCCAGAACTTTTATAATTTCAGATGGTTGCATATGATCTCTCCATGACACTGAAAGTACGTTCCTTGATGATCGCGCTGTGCATGGTGGCGATCCGTCCGGTTCAGGGCCAGGTGCCGGTGCCCTCGGTGAGCATCGGATTCGGCGTTGACACGACGATCGCTGACGTGGGTGATGTCGTGCGCCTCATGCGAGCCTATCTGGCCACGCCTGATTCGTCCGCACGAAGTCGTGGACTCTGGAGTGTAGCCACCGAGTTCGACCGCCGCGTCGGCGATGTTACGGGGGAGGCGTACCAGGGTTTCCCCGCGACGATTGTTGGCGTTACGCCCGCGCCCGATGCGTGGGACAATAACGCCTACGTCGTCAAGGTACTCTACGCGCGGGCCGACACCCCGCGACACGCGGTGGTGCCACTCGCCCTCCAGCGGCTCTACGCGGTGCGCGAGCCGGGCGGGCAGTTTTTTTTCCGGCTGAGCGGTGCACTGCCGCAGCTGACGCACACGTGGGAGCGGCGCGCCAGGGGACGGATGACCTTCTGGTACGCGCCGGGGCAACGTCCTGACAACGCGAAGATCGCGAGCGCCGTGCATTTCGTCGATTCAATCGCAACGCTGTTCGGAGTGTCGCCTCCGACGCACATGGACGTGTACATCACAGCATCCGCGGACGAAGCCCAACGCGCAATTGGAATGGACTTCTTTCCTGAAGCTTCCGGGCCGGGCGAAGGTCACGGAGGACTCACCTTGCCTCACGGCATCGTGCTCGTGGGTAACCCCAAGATTGGGGAAGCGTATCTGCACGAATTCGTACATGTGGTTCTCGCTCCAATGGCTCCGGGTGCGAGCGCTCTCTTCAATGAGGGTGTCGCGACGTGGCTAGGCGGCTCACAGGGGAGAACACCACGGCAGATGTACGCATTGCTCCGCCAGTATCAGTCAGCGCATCCCACGGTCACGCTCGCCAACCTTCTTCGCGACGATTCTATTGTTGGGAATGCTCGGACGTGGACGGACGTGATGTATGCGACCGATGCCATCGTCGTGGACGCCGTCTACCGGCGAGCGGGAATTCCCGAACTGCGCGCTCTTGCGCGTGTGGGAAGAGACCCTGACGCCATTCTTGCCGCGCTACCAGCACACCTTGGGCTCCCCGCCTCGGATGCGGGTGCGCTCGACCGCTGGTGGCGTGGCCAGGCCCATCCTTGACCACAGGTGGGGCGCGCCTCACATTCGTTTCGCGCCGTACGACAGTTACCCACGTCACCCACGGCGACCACAGAACGTCCCACCGCCGGATATTCACATGCTTCGCGCCAAACTCTCGATCGTCACGCTCTGCCTCATCCCCGCTATCGCGCCGGCCCAGACGCGCATGCTGCGCTCGCCCACGGTCAGCATAAATCAGATCGCGTTCGCATACGCCAACAACATCTGGGTCGTGCCGCGTGCCGGCGGACCCGCACGGCGGCTCACGAGCTTTCAGGGTGAGGCCAGCAATCCGCACTTCTCGCCCGACGGGAACTGGATTGCCTTCAGCGCCGAGTACAGCGGCAACACGGACGCGTACGTTGTGCCAGCGCTCGGCGGCCAGCCCAAGCGCCTCACATGGCATCCCGCGCCGGACATGGTGCAGGGATGGACGCCCGACGGAAAGTCCGTCGTCGTCTCCTCCACGCGCTCGTCCAATCTGCCGTCACCCCAACCCAAGTGGTTCACCGTTCCGGTAGATGGAGGTGTCGCGGTCGAGATGCCGATGTACCGCGCGTATCAGGGCAAGATATCGCCCGACGGACGTCACGTCGCGTATCGCATGAACTCATCCTGGGACGAGGAGCGGCGCAACTATCGCGGCGGTCAGACTCGCCCTATCTGGCTCATCGATACCAAGACGCTGGACGTGGATACCATCCCGCGGCCCAACTCCAAGGAGATGGACCCGGTCTGGACCGCTAACGACGTCGTGTACTTCCTCTCCGACCGCGACGGCGTGTCCAACGTCTGGTCGTACGACATGAAGTCGAAGCAGGTAAAGCAGGTGACGAACTACTCCGACTTCGACGTGAAGACACTCGATGCCGGTGCGGGCGCTGTCGTGTTCGAGCAGGCTGGATACGTTCACGAGCTGGACCCGCAGACCAATCGCGAGCACGTGGTCAACATCAACGCCGCTGGCGACTTTCCGTGGATGATGCCGCAGTGGAAGGACGTATCCAAGGACATCACCAGCATCGCGCTCTCGCCCACCGGTAAGCGCGCGGCGATCGAAGCGCGCGGTGATATCTTCACGGTGCCCGCCGAGAAGGGCGATGTGCGCGACATCACGCAATCCAGCGGCTCGGCCGAGCGCAATCCCGCGTACTCGCCGGACGGCAAGTGGATTTCGTACTTCAGCGACAAGTCGGGTGAGTATCAACTTGTGATCGCGTCGGCCGACGGTAGCGCTGCGCCGCGGACGATAGCACTGGCGCACCCCACGCACTACTACACGCCGTCGTGGTCGCCGGACGGAAAGCATATCGCCTTCCATGATACCAATTTGCGCGTGTGGATCGCGGACGTCGCAACCGGGAAGGTGACTGATATCGGTGGCGACGAGTGGATGATGCCCGTGCGCTCGCTCAATCCCGTATGGAGCCCCGATTCGCGCTGGCTGGCGTACGTGAAGCGGCTCCCGTCACTGTACCGCGCCATCTTTGTGTATGACGTGAGCAACGGTCAGACCCATCAGATCACCGATGGCCTCGCCGACGCAACGTGGCCGGCGTGGGACGTCAGTGGTAAATATCTATGGTTCCTCGCATCCACGAACCTCGCACTCGGCTCGGGCTGGCTGGACATGTCCAGCTACGACCACCCGGAGACCGAGGCGCTCTACTTCGCTGTATTGAAGAAGACCGATCCGTCGCCACTGCTGCCGGAGAGCGATGAGGAAGGGGGCGCGCAGAGCGAGCCACCGACGCCCGGTGTGCCACCAGGTGTGCCACCAGGTGTGCCACCAACTCCAGGGCGCCGTCCGCGTCGAGCAGTATCGCCGACGAACGACAGCTCGAACGCGAACGCACCAACGTCCGATTCACTCAAGGCGATGCTGGCCGTGCGCCACAACGTGGGCATCGATTTCGACGGATTGCAGCAACGCGTGGTCGCGGTGTCCGGGATTGCGGAGCGTGGCTACAGCGACCTACGCGCTGGTCCAGCGGGGACCGTGTTCTTCGTGGAAAACGTGCCGAAGACGGGGACGCAGGACAACCCACTCGCTGGCGGGACGGTACACAGGTACCAGCTCAAGGATCGGAAGGCCACGCCGTTTGTCGAGAACATTGCGCAATATTTCGTGAGCGCGGACGGTAAGAAGCTGCTGTATCGCATACCGGGACCTGCCGGCGAGCTGTTCCTTGTGGACGCAACGGCCGCGAAGGCACCGGAAGCTGGAAAGGGGAAGCTCAAGGCGCAGCTGCGCATGCTGGTTGATCCCAAGGCGGAGTTCAAGCAGATCTTTGACGAAGGGTGGCGCAATCAGCGCGACTACATCTACGTGAAAAACCTGCAGGGCACCGACTGGCCGAAGATGAAGACGATGTACGGGCAGCTGCTTCCGTCCGTGATGCACCGTGCGGATCTGAATTATCTGCTGGACATGATGGGCTCTGAGATCGCGATCGGTCACTCGTTCGTGCGCGGCGGCGACATGCCGGAGGTGCCCAAGCCGTCTGTCGGGCTCCTTGGTGCGGACTTCACCGTGGACAACGGACGCTATCGCATCGCCAGGATATATGGTACCGATAGCTGGAATCCAGACCTGCGCGCTCCACTAACGGCGCCCGGTGTGAACGTGCACGTTGGTGATTACGTGCTGGCGGTGAATGGGGTGGAGGTGCACGCTCCGGAAGACATCTACGCCGCGCTCGACGGCACGGCGAACCAGCAGACGGTGATCAGCGTGAGCGCGCATCCTGCGATGGGAGCGGGAGTGCGTCGCGTGACAGTTGTGCCGATTGCAAACGACGCGGGGCTGCGCTCGCGTGCATGGGTGGAGCACAACCGTCACGTCGTCGACTCGCTGTCGCGCGGCCAGCTCGCGTACGTGCATCTCCCGAACACTGGTGAGGGCGGCTACACCAGCTTCAACCGTTACTACTTTGCGCAGCAGGACCGCAAGGGCGCGATCATCGATGAGCGTTACAATGGAGGAGGCTCAGCCGCCGATTACATCATCGACGTACTGCAACGCAAGTTCGATGGCTACTTCAACAACCCCGTCGGTAATCGTTATCCGTTCACCAGTCCCGCGGCGGGAATTTGGGGGCCGAAAGTGATGATCATCAACGAGATGTCAGGCTCCGGTGGTGATCTCATGCCGTACATGTTCAAGCTCCGGAACGTGGGCCCGCTCGTTGGCAAGCGCACGTGGGGCGGCCTGGTGGGCATCTGGGACACGCCGCTATTTGTGGACGGCGGAATCATGTACGCGCCGCGCGGCGGCTTCTTCGCTCGTGACGGCAAGGGGGCTGTGGAGAACGAGGGGATCGCACCAAACATCGACGTCGAGGATTGGCCGAGGGAGATCGCCGACGGTCACGACGCGCAGCTGGAGCGCTCCGTTGCGGTCGCG
>JBPCQO010000214.1:0-13437 GCA_050998035.1 Gemmatimonadaceae bacterium
TTTAATGGCACCGTTGGTGCGCTGGCAATGGTCTCCGCCGTCGTCCTGACGGTCTACTCGCTTTGGCTCTACATCCGCCAGTACGGCCGGGTATTCGCGAGCTGATCTGCGAGGGTGATCCACGCCCGACAGCACAAACAAGTGAACGTTGAAATTGTTACAATTGGCGACGAGCTCCTGCTCGGCTTTACCGTCGACACCAACTCCGCCTTTCTGGCACGCCAGCTGGCCGAGCTGGGTATTGCAGTGGCAAGGCGCACGAGTTGCGGCGACGCGCCGGATAGCATCTCCCGATGCGTGGGTGAAGCGCTGGACCGAACCGGAGGCGTGATAGTGACGGGCGGCCTCGGACCCACCGCCGACGACATGACCAAGCCGGCCATCGCCTCGCTGTTCGGTCGTGACATGGTTCGCAACGAGAATGTGGCGCGGCATCTGGAGGAGCGTTGGCGGTCGTTCGGGCGGACGGAGCCCATTCCGCAGAGCAACTTCACGCAGGCGATGATCCCCACGGGCGCGGAGATTCTCCCCAACCCGAATGGAAGCGCGCCGGGGATCTTCCTGGAGGACGCGACTGGCCGTTGGGCCGCGATGCTGCCGGGTGTGCCGCGGGAGATGCGTGCAATGTTCACGGACGCGTTGCGCCCACGGCTCCAGGGTCGGGTGGCCGCTGACGCGCCCGTTATCCGGTCGCTCACTCTGCGGACCACCGGTATCGGCGAGTCGGCGATTGCGGATAAATTGGGTGAGCTAGGCACGGGGATCAACGGTCTGTCGCTCGCGTTTCTGCCCGGTGTTGAGGGCGTGGATCTTCGGCTAACGTCGCGCAGCCTGCCGACTGCGGAGGCGGGCGCGGCGCTGGCGCACGCGGCTCAGATTCTGCGTTCTGAGCTAGGCCAGTCGATCTATGGCGAGGGAGACGCAGACCTCGCGTCGCTGGCGCTGGAGGTATGCCGCGCTGATGGGCTGCGCGTGGCGGTGGCCGAAAGCTGCACGGGTGGGCTCCTCGGCGCCCGCTTCACGGCGATCCCTGGGGCGAGCGACGTTTTTCACGGCGGCATCATCGCATATGACAACCGAGTGAAGCGCCAGATTCTCGGTGTTCTTGAGGGGGATCTGGCCGAGCATGGCGCGGTGAGCGACGTTGTCGCGTTGCAGATGGCTAAGGGTATTCGGCTGCGACTGGGGACAGAGGTGGGCGTCTCCATCACCGGCGTTGCCGGCCCCGGTGGTGGGAGCCCTGAAAAACCCGTTGGAACTGTGTGGGTCGCTGTTGATGTCGCCGAGGGGCGACCTCCGCAACCGCGGCCCGACGGACGTCCTCCGCTGGTCCCGATGAATCAGGCACGAGTCTTCCACCTGGTAGGCGATCGCGACGAGATTCGCCGTCGGGCCGCGCAGTCCGCGCTCGACATGCTACGGCGTAGCGTCGCGGAGCTCACCATCCTCTCCGCAATCTGAAATGCAAGACGACACTTCGATCGATAATGATGGACAGGACCGCGGCGTAGTTGGCTCGGAAGTTCCGAGCAGCATTGGCGACGCCGCAGCCGCGGATCTGCCGGGCGGGACGGGCGCCCTGGAGGCTCAGCGTGAGCGTTATCTGCGCCTGGCGGCCGACTACGACAACTTCCGTAAGCGCACCGCGCGTGATGCTGTGCAGGAGCGCGCCCGCGGCCAGGGGGAGCTGATTAAGGGGCTTCTGAATTCATTGGATGACCTGGATCGCTTCGCGCACCTGGATCCGGCTGCAACAGAAGCGAAGACCGTCATTGATGGCGTTTCGATGGTGGAGCGGAACCTCCAGAAGGCGCTGGCGGGGGCCGGAATCGAAATCATCGATCCGGTGGAGCTTCCGTTCGACCCGAACCTGCACGAAGCTGTGACCACCCAGGCCGCCGAATCGCCCGACGAGGACCACATGGTAGCTCAGGTGTACCAGCGCGGCTACATGCTGAATGGCCAGCTGCTCCGGCCGGCGCGCGTGGTTGTGAAGCAGTACCAATAAGCCGTGGCGCAGACAAAAGATTTCTACGTGGTACTCGGGGTCACATCCGGCGCGGCCCAGGACGAGATCAAAAAGGCGTACCGGAAGCTTGCAAAGAAGTACCACCCAGACGCCAATGCGAACGATCCGAAGGCATCGGAGAAGTTCAAGGAGATCTCGGAAGCGTATAACGTCGTGGGCGACGCTGAGAAGCGGAAACAGTACGATGAGATGCGCCGTCTTGGAGCGTTCGAGGGGTTCTCAGGGGCTCGTAGCAGTGGTGGTAGGCCGGGCGGACCCGGCGGTCCCGGTGGGCCATTCGGTGGCTATGGTGGCCCGGGTGCCGGTCCATCCGGTTACGATTTCAGCAACGTCGACATCGGTGGGTTGGGCGGCCTTGGTGACCTGTTCAGCTCGATCTTTAACCAGTCGGGTCGGCCCGGTGCGCAGGGCGGTCGCGGGCGCGCGCCGGAACGCGGTCAGAGCGTGGAAGTTCAGGTCGAGATCCCGTTCCGCGTTGCTGTAACTGGAGGCAAGGTCCCCGTTACGCTCGAGGTGACGGAGGAATGCCCGACATGCAGCGGCAGTGGCGCCGCGCCGGGCGCGACGATGAAGGTTTGTCCTGAGTGCTCCGGGCGCGGGACCGTTTCATTCGGGCAGGGTGGGTTCGCGGTCAATCGGCCGTGTCCTGTCTGTCTCGGGCGCGGTCAGGTTCCGTCCCAAGCGTGTCCAACGTGCAACGGAAGTGGCGAGGTCCGCACGCGCAAGAAGGTCACCATCAGCGTTCCGCCCGGGAGCGACACCGGTACCAAGCTGCGCCTCAAGGGACAGGGCGGACGCGGCGCGAACGGCGGCGCGCCGGGTGATCTTATCGTAACATTCACGGTCCAACCGGATCGCTTTTTCCGGCGGGACGGTCTGGATCTGATCGCTGCTGTTCCGCTCAACATCGCGCAGGCCACACTCGGCTCCAAGATCAGTGTGCGCACCATTGACGAGAAGAAAGTTGCCCTCAAGATTCCACCAGGGACACCTAGCGGCAAGCGGTTCCGGGTGCGTGGGCAGGGGATCCAGAAAGGCGACCAGCGCGGTGATCTCATCGTTGAAGTCACCATCGCGGTACCAGAAAAGCTGACGGACGAGCAGGAGAAAATGATGAAGGATTTTGCCGAAGCAGGTGGATTGAAGTACTGATTGCGTGGTATCGGCGAGGTAATGTAGGGGCGACCGGCGGTCGCCCTCTTCGGCCAGTGATGAAGCATTGACGAACATTGAGGGCTCCATGCACTCACTCCAATGGCTGACGCAGCGGTGGCAAACGTCCCGTGGCCCAGAGACACGCCCGCGGCCGAACGTCCGCTCCGTTATGTGGGTGCTCGCTGTCGTGGCGCTCGGCAGTATCTGTCTGCCCCTGCGTAGCGCCGCTGCGCAGGGGCAGATTGCCGGAGTCGTGCGGGACACGTCGGGCGCGGGCATAGCTGGCGCGGAGATAAGCATCGCGGGCAGCGATAGCAGGGCGGAGAGTGATGAGGACGGGAAATTCCTTTTCTCCCGTGTGCCCGCGGGAGAAGCCGCGATTCGCGTGCGGCGACTTGGCTTCACGCCTACGTCGGCTTCCGTCGTGGTGCGCGATAACGCGACGGCGCCGCTCTCCATCAAGGTGACCGAGGTTGCACAAGCGCTGCGTCCCGTAGTGGTGCACGCACAACAGCACCGCACGGATACCGGCTACCTCGCCGGTTTCTACGAGCGGCGCGACCGAGGCTTCGGTCGATTCATCACCGGAGAGCAGATCCAGAAGCGTAATCCGCTGGAGCTGACGGACATGCTGCGGATGGTTCCCGGCCTCCACGTGTCGTCGTCGGGCATAGGCGACGCAAGTGTGCGCATCCGCGGGAATCGGTGTGCACCTCTCGTCTGGATCGATGGGATGCCCGCGGCGGCCGCGGAGTTCGATATCGATGCCATCTCACCCATGTCCGTCGCGGGGGTTGAGATCTACTCAGGGATCGCCAGTGTACCCGCTAATTTCGTGCTCCCGTTTGGGCGCACACCGTGCGGAACAATCTTGATCTGGTCGCGCCAGGGCGAACGGACGCAGGGGAAGCACGACCCCGTGACGGCGGCGCAGCTGGCCAAAATGGTGGCCTCGCTGCAGGCGTATACAGCCGACCGGGTGGACGAGCCGGCTCGCATGGATGCAGCG
The DNA here is from genome assembly GCA_050998035.1 of Gemmatimonadaceae bacterium. Taxonomy (GTDB): domain Bacteria; phylum Gemmatimonadota; class Gemmatimonadetes; order Gemmatimonadales; family Gemmatimonadaceae; genus Fen-1247. The sequence continues at coordinate 4,194 of JBPCQO010000214.1, forward strand.
GCGCCAGTTGCGCCAGTGTACCCGGAGTCGCTCTACCGGGCGCGAGTGCCGGGACGTGTGGTGGTGGAATTTGTGGTTGATACGACCGGCCATGCGGAGACTGAGACCATCGGCGTGGTGTCCGCTACGGACCCGCTCTTCACCGAAGCGGTACGTCGCGCGCTCGCGGACGCCCGATTCAAACCGGCGCGTGTGGCCGGCCACCCCGTGCCACAAATCGTCCGGCAGCCGTTCACTTTCGTATTTCCGGCTGATATGCCAGGCAAGAGTGGCGCCCGCCCGTGAAGCTGTAGCTCGGCCTAGGCCAGTACCGGCAGGAAGGCACCCGGTCTGTGCGCGTACTCGATCAATCCGCCGCCTAAAACCCGCTCGCCATCATATATCACCAACGACTGGCCAGGAGTGATTGCGGAGACCGGCTCGTCCAGCGCAATCTCGATCTCGGTGTCATCGAGACGTACAATTTCGCCGGCTGCGAGTGGCGCACGATGGCGGATCCGCACGTGGACGCGGGCACCGACGGATGGTGCGGCATCCACCAGCCAGTTCACGCCCGCCGCAATTACGCCGCGACCCAGCAGCTCATCTCGTGATCCTATGACAACCGCCCGCTCGGATGGTCGTAGCTCCGTCACGTACATCGGTTCGCTGAATCCGCCAGGCACACCGCGTCGCTGGCCAATGGTGTAGCGAGCGTAACCGTCGTGCTCGCCGACGACCCGTCCGTCTGTGGTTATAATGGGACCGCGTGCGAGTGCCGGCGAATCGGCACCGGCACGCTCCAGTACCACTCGCGCGTAGTCTCCATCTGGCACAAAGCAGATCTCCTGGCTGTCGGGCTTGTGCGCCACCATTGTCAGCCCGAGCCCTACCGCGACGGCACGAGTCTCGGATTTTGTCATGTCGCCCACCGGGAGCAGCATGCGCGGGAGTACGCGGCGCTCGATTCCCCACATGAAGTACGTCTGATCCTTCTGCTCATCCCGTCCGCGCAACAGCTCGCCGTTCTGAACGCGTGCGTAGTGACCGGTCGCGATCCACTCCGCGTCGATCGAGTCCGCGGTGCGCAGCAGGTCGTGGAACTTGGTGAAGGTGTTGCAACGCACGCACGGAATCGGAGTACGTCCGGCAACGTACTCCGCGACGAAATCGTCGACCACGTCCCGGCGGAAACGATCTTCCAGATTCAACACGTAGTGCGGAATGCCCAGCCGCTCGCAGACGCGCCGCGCATCGTTCACGGAATCGAGCGAGCAGCATGGACGGTCGGGCAGCTCGTCGCCATTGGAGAAAAGCTTCATCGTCGCGCCGACCACGTCGTAGCCGCGCTCCACCAGCAGGGCCGCGGCTACGGACGAGTCCACGCCGCCTGACATTGCGACCAGGACACGGTTACTGGTGGGAAGCGGGAGCATCTTCGAAATCTAAATTGGGGCCGGCTCTGGGGTGGGCTGGCTACGGTCGTGGCTAACTCTCGCGGATGTTCAGGCGGCCGGCAGCGATCTGGCCTTCGCGACCAGCTTCGGGAGCAGATCGGCGACTCGATCGATGTCCTCCTCGGTGTTGATGGCGCCGAGGCTCATGCGGATTGCGGCGGCAGCGAGTGCTGGGTTGACCCCCATTGCGGCAAGCACGTGACTCGGGCTCACGCTCCCGCTCTGACAGGCGCTGCCCCCGGAACAGGCGACGCCACGTAGATCGAGCGCCATGAGCATCGATTCGCTGTCGGTGCCGGGTATTGAGATGTTGAGTACGTGCGGCGCGCGTGCGGCCCCACGGCTGTGTACAACGGCATCCGGAACCGCGGCGAGGATCATTGCCTCCAATCTGTCGCGCATGCGCTCCAACCGAGCCCAGTGCTCCTCGCGCTCCGCGACGGCGAGCGTGGCTGCGGTCGCCAGGCCTACTGCATACGCGACATTCTCCGTCCCCGCTCGGCGACCGCGGTCCTGCGGCCCGCCGTGTATGAGAGGCTCGAACGGCGTGCCGCGGCGAATGAACAGTGCACCGATCCCCTTCGGCGCGCCGATCTTGTGGCCGGAAATCGACAGGAGATCGAATGGCTGCGTGCGGGCGTCGATCGGCACCTTGCCGAACGCCTGCACTCCGTCGGTGTGGAACAGAGCGCCGCGCTCGCGAGCGCGTGTGGCGAGCGACGGAACGTCCTGAATCACGCCGGTCTCGTTGTCCACCCACATCACACTCGTCACGGCGACGTCTTCCCGCACCAGCGCGTCGAACGAGTCGCCCATCACGAGACCGTTGGAATCGACCGCGAGCAGACGGCGCTCTCCACCCTCGCGCTCGACCTCGTGCGCTGCAGCGAGTACCGCCTTGTGCTCAATAGGTGTGGTGACCACCGCGTTTCGCCCACGACCGCGCTCGCGCAGCGCCCGCCACAGACACAGCACTGCGGTGTTGTCGGCCTCCGTTCCACACGAGTTGAATGACATCTCGTCCTGGTGTGCGCCCAGACAGTTGGCCAGCCGCTCGCGCGCCTCGTCCAGTGCCGCCCGCGCCTCGCGACCAAAGCGGTGCACCGATGAAGGATTACCGAACTTCGGCCCGAAAAACGGGCGCATGGCCTCGAACACTTCCTCCCGAACAGGCGTGGTAGCGGCGTGGTCCATGTAGATCGCGGAGATGGCCATCTATGGCAAGCTAATAAAATTCCGCACGGACCGCCCACAGCTCCGGAAAGAAGCGGTTGCCGAGGGTGTCACGCAGCGACTTGGCGCCGAGTGAGCCACCGGTGCCGGGTGTACCCGGGCCGATGACACGCTCCACCAGCTGGACGTGCAGAAAACGCCACATGGAAAACTCCTGTTCGTACGACAGCAACGCCTCCGCCAGGAGCCGGAGTTCGCGATGTGAATCCGTCGCGTAGACGTCGCGTGCCGAAACGCGGCGCGTGGCGAGGACATGTGTAAACAGCTCCGGCAGCGAGGGCCTGCCGAGCGCGTGCTCCACCGACGCCGCCAGCGGGCCCGAGGAGCGCAGGTATTCTATGTAGTCCGGAGCGCGCAGCCCAGAAGTGAGTTCGATCGCGCGAAACTGCTCGCTCTGCGATCCGCTGGACGTGCCGAGATTGGTTCGGAACTGGGCGAAGCTCTGCGGTGCGAGCGTGTCGAGCGCGCGCAGCTGAGCGGTGACGATTCGCATCAGCCCGTTCACTCTATTGGCCAATTCCACCGACGCGAGCACTTCAACCTTCTGTAGCGCGTCACACAGCTGATCCAGTTCGTGCAGAATGAGCTTGAACCACAGCTCGCTCGATTGGTGCACGATGATGAAGAGGAGCTCGTCGGGGTGCACGGGTGCCGAGCGTGGTTGTTGCAGCGATAGCAGTGCATTGACGTGCAGGTACGTGGGGTAGCTGACCTCGTTATCGCTCGTCAAAACGTCGTGACCTCGAGCGACATGATGTCGTCCACACGCATGGTTTCCGGCGTGTGAAACGGCTCGCCATGGCGACAGCGAATGAGTGAGCCGTAGTGCGCAGACTGGTGCCGAATCACGTCGTACAGCGGTTCGCCCGTGGGGAACACTTCGCCGGCCTGGGTCGCGCCGTCGAACTGGGAGCCGTAGCACTTGATCGCGCGCATCTTTTCTTCGAAGACGTCGCTGATGTCCACCACGAACGTCGGCTTCACGTAATCCTCGCGGAAGGTGATCGCATGTATCACCTTCTGCGGGCGGTGTGGCGCGATCTCAGGCGCGATCTTCGCCAGTCCAGCCACGAAGCACGCATCTCTGACGAGCTGCCCCGCTACGATATGGTCGGGATGTCTCCCGGCGAGCGCCGGTGCAATCACGATCCGCGGACGGAACCTGCGGATCGCAACGGCCAGAAGGTTGCGTGTTTCGGGAGTGTTCACCAGCCCGGCGTCAGGCAGTCCGAGATTCTCCCGGGCGGATACTCCCATTATTTCCGCCGCCGCGGCTGCCTCCTGGCCTCTCAGAGCCGCGGAGCCCCGCGTACCGGTCTCGCCCGCCGTGAGATCGATGATTGCGGTACGGTGCCCCTGCCGGGCTGCCCTGATCAGTGTGCCGCCGCATATGAGCTCGACGTCGTCTCGATGTGCGGCGACGGCGAGAATATCGACGTCCATCATGCCGATGAAATTACGCCGGCTTCATGTCAAGCGGCATACGGTGTGTCTTCGGTAGCGGCGACCGCAGAGTCGTCCCTACGATCACGCGGTACACAATCGCGCGCTATTCGTACCGGAGTGCTTCCACGGGGTCGAGCTTGGATGCTCTCAACGCTGGCAGCATTCCGAACAGAATCCCAGTGAGCGCACTGCCAGCCAACGCGGCCACGATGGCACCCGGTGGCACGGACGCCTTGACCGGCGTGACCCAGCCAATCAACATCGACGCGAGCCACCCAAAGGTCAGCCCCACAACCGCTCCAACAGACGTGAGGGTCGCCGCCTCCACCAGGAACTGCCACAGGATGGTGCGTCGCGTCGCGCCAAGTGCCTTTCGAACACCGATCTCACGCGTTCGCTCCGTCACGCTGATCATCATGATCGCAATCACGCCCACTCCGCCCACGAGCAATCCAATTGCGGACAGCGAAACCATGACGAGAAAGAACATGCCCACGGTCTTGTTGAAGGTCTCCATCACCTTCTGGTTCGTCGTTATCGCGAACGTGTTGGCCTGTGCCGGCTTGAGCCCGCGCTCAGCGCGCAGCATTGCCGTCACCTCATCCAGCGCGTCATCCTGCGATACACTTGCCCGCGGCTTCACCGCCACGAAGACCCACTTCTTTTGCGCGTGCAGGTTCCGGTACGCCGTTTCGAACGGGACGTACAGTTTGGGTTTGTCCGCGCCGCCCATGAAGCTCGCCGCATCGCGATACAAACCGATGATACGGTAGGGTTCGTTCCCGATCGTGACTTCCTTATCGATGGGATTGACGTCGCCGAGAAGCTCGTTGGCCATCGCTTCGTTTATGATCGTGACGCGATCGCCCGCGGCGTTTTCCGGAACGGTGAAGTTGCGGCCCTCGATGATGTCACCGCCATCCACCTGCGTCCACGCGGGGAGCACGCCGGAGATGCTGGGACTCGCCAGCGACCGCGAGCGGTACCCAACGGCGCCCATGCCCCGAATCGTTCCGTTCACCGCGAAGATGGTAGGCAGCCGGCTCATGGCGGTCATCTCCGCCGGGGAGATTGCGGGCCAGCGCCGCCACGGACAGGTCTCATCCGTCCCATCGCAGTTGTTGAACCCCATGGGGCTGCGCGTGATGAAGAAAGTCGTGGGGCCGGCGGCCTCCATGTCCTTTGCCACGCTCTCGTTGATCCCGTGTACCGCCGCCGATATCACCACGACCACGAACACGCCAACGGCAACACCAAGAATCGTGAGCGCCGCGCGGACCCTGTTGGCACTGATCGCGTCAAACGCGATGCCTACGCCTTCAAACAGAGAGTAGAAGCGGGTGGTATCCATGGATCAGTCCGACCTGAGTGCGGTGATTGGGTCCAGCAGCGACGCACGGCTCGCGGGATAAACTCCGGCAATAATTCCAACCCCCGCACCCAGTATCACAGCTACGGCAACCGACCACGCCGCCACATGTGTTGGGAGCGGGGATACGGCAGCTATCAGAAATGAGAGTGCCGCGCCGAGCGCTATGCCCAGTGCCGCGCCTGCCACGCTCAGCGTGGCGGATTCCACCAGAAACTGCGCGAGAATGTCACGCCTGCGCGCTCCGAGTGCCTTCCTGATTCCGATCTCTCGGGTACGCTCGGCAACAGCGACGAGCATGATGTTCATGATCACGATCGCCCCGACCACCAGCCCGATGGCGGGGAGCGCGATGCCCGCGATCACCAGGTAGCCCTTTATCTTGTTGAAAAACGCCATCGCCGACTCAGGGGTGCTCATGTCGAAGTCGTCGGGCTGCGATGGGTGCAGCTTGTGCCGCGCACGCATCACCTGCCGCACCGCTTCCTCCGCATCACTCACGCTCTGTGCGTCGGGCGCCTGCACGATCATCGCGTCGACCACGCCGTGCCGGTTGGTCAGCCGCTTCACCGGCGAGCTGAGCGGCGCGATGATGAACTTGTCCAGCGACATGCCGAACACGCTCCCCTGTGGTTCGGCGACGCCGATCACCTCGTACGGCAGATTTCCGACCCGCAGTTCGCGTCCCAACGGATCCACGCTGGGAAAGAACTTGTCCTTCACGTCCTGCCCGATCACGACGACGGGTGTTCCCATCGTCTCCTCCTGCTCGGTGAAGACACGGCCGCTTGTCACTCCCAGATTCTTGATCGCGAAATAGGGCGGCGTCACGGCACTCGCCTGAACCGAAGCGGGTCCGCTGTACCTGGATGACACCGTCACGTTGTCTTCACTCACCACCGCCGCTCGCGTTCCGGTTGGGAGCGCCGAGATGATCGGCTCGACATCGCTGTCGAGGATACGCTTGCGGTGCTGCCACGCAATCCATTGCGCCTGATCCACATCGCCGGGCGTGAAATTGGGCCGCTGCCGTAGCTCGAATGAGTTGATGGCCATGAGCTTGCCGACCAGGTCGTTCTCCATATATCGACCCATCCCCTCCACAATCGATACGACTGCGATGAGGAACATCACGCCAATCGTCACGCCGAGCAGGGTGAAGAAACTCTTCAGCTTCTGCGCACGAATTTGCTCGAGCGCTACTCGGATTGCGTCCCAGAGTGCCATTTGGCTAGCCCGCCACCGCGGCCGCGCCCACTGTCCCGAGCTTCTCCGCGAATCGCTCGCGGCGATCGTCGCTCTCCACCACGCCGTCGCGCAGCACGATCACGCGCCGTGCGTGCGCCGCGATGTCAGGCTCGTGCGTCACCATAATCACGGTCTGGCCTTCGGCGGAGAGTGTCTCGAACACGCGCATGATGTCTTCGGAGGTGCGTGAATCCAGGTTGCCCGTGGGTTCGTCCGCCAGCAGGATCGCGGGCAGGTTCACCAGCGCGCGCGCAATCGCGACGCGTTGCCTCTGACCGCCCGATAGCTCGTTCGGACGGTGCGTGAGGCGGGAGCCTAGCTCCACGCGTTGCAGCGCCTCCGTGGCGCGCGCGCGCCGCTCATCACTCGGCACGCCTGCGTACACTAGTGGCAGCTCGACGTTCTGCAGCGCGGTGGAGCGGGGAAGGAGATTGAACGTCTGAAAGACAAAGCCGATCTCCTTGTTGCGCACCCGTGCAAGCTCGTCGTCCGCCATCGCGGAAACCAGTGTGCCATTGAGCCAGTACTCACCCGCGTCCGGCGTATCTAGGCAGCCAATAAGGTTCATCAGTGTCGATTTGCCCGAACCCGACGGCCCCATGATCGCGACGTACTCATTCCGTCTAATCGCGATGTCGACGCCGCGCAGAGCGCGTACGATCTCGCCGCCCATGTCGTACTCTCGCTTGAGGCCGCGCGCCACGATCGCCCACTCTGCACTCGGCGTTCGGCCGATCTCGCTCATTACTACTCGGCGCTCGGCGGTAGTGCTCAGCGGGACTTCTTCCTCACCGGAATCGGCCCCGGCTGTTACGTCGAACGATGTCATGGCTTGCTACCGGCCTTTTTCGCATCTGCCGCCGCGCTTCGGACCACGGTTCCATCCTTGAGATCCTTGATCGCCTGATACGTACCGGCGACGATCGACTGGCCAGGCGTTACGCCGCTGATGACCTCGAAATACTTCTCACCCGTGATGCCTACCTTGACCGGCCGGAACGTCACCTTGTTCGTCTTGGAGTCGACCACGAACACACCCTCGGCGTCGCGTTGGCCGACTGTCTTCGCCGGCGCCTTACCTTGGGACCGTGCCTTATCGCCGCCCCCTACCGCGCTGTCCTCCCTTACCGTCAGTGCGATGATCGGAACCGAGATAACGTTACGGCGCGCATCAGTGACGATCTTGGCCGTCGCAGAGAAATCCGGACGGCTCTGCGGTGGCGGATTCAGCAGCTGCACTGTCACTTCGTAGTCCACGGCCTGGTCGGTTGCGTTTCCCGTTGCTGCCGCCTTCATAGAGGAGTTGGATATTTCGGAAACACGGCCCATAAATGTCGTGTCCGGCATCGCATCGAGCTGAACGACAGCTGAGTCACCCACCTTGATATGGGAGACGTCGGTCTCATCCACCTTGACCTTCGTTTCCAGCGTTGACATGTCGCTGATGGTCATGAGCGTTCCGATGTCCTTGCTGAACGTGCCGGGCGTGGCAGTCTCGCCCGCCTGAATGTTCAGGCGGGTAATCTTGCCGCTCATCGGCGCGAGAATTGTAGTCTTGCTCAGACTGCTCTGTGCGTCGCGCAATCCTGCTGACGCCTGGTCCACACCATGTCGGCTGGCATCCGCGAGCGCCTTGTTCACGTCGACAGTTGTCTTGAGCTGGTCCATCTGCTCGCTGGACACGAGGGTTGGGTTGCGTTGCTTGAGCTGGTTAGTGCGATCGTAAGCCCGCTGGGCTTGCGCCAGGTTGGCGTTCGCCTGTTGCAGCTGTGCCTGGCTGGCTGCGACGCCCGCAGCTGCCCGCTCCACCGCCGCCTGGTACTGCAACGGATCGATCTGGAGCAGCAACTGTCCCTTGGTCACCTGATCGCCATCCTTCACCCCAACGCGAACCACGCGCCCCGTGATGTCGGGACTGATGTCCACCTTCGTGTGTGCCTGAACCTGTCCACTAGCCGTGACGGAGGCCACCAGGTCGCGACGCTGAACCTGTTCGATCTTGACATCGACCGCCTTGTTGCGCCCCTTCGCGGCCGCCGCCACTCCCGCGATAACCACAACCGCGAGCGCGGTCACGGCCACAACCGTCTTAGTGCGTTTTTGCATTTCTCTGGTCCGTTAGCGTAGGGGTCGGCCGATGGCGCTTTCGAGCGCGGCGACTGCCTTGTGATAGTTGTAGACGGCGTTAATCCTGTCTGCTTCGGCCTGCGCAAACGCTGTGCGGGAGGTCGTAAGATCAACAAACGTGGCCAGCCCGACAGCGTACTGGTCCTGCACGAACTTGAGCTCCTGCTTGGCCTTGGCAGCGTTCTGCTGCTGAAGCGCCACGGTCTGTTGAGCCGTCTGAAGCGTTAGGTAGGCACTGGTCACGTCAGCCGTCAGGGCCAGCTCTCTCGATCTAACATTGTACCGCGCGTCCTCACGTGCGACCTGCGCCTCCTCCACCCGCTGCTCCCGAGCGAAGCCGTCGAACAGGGGCAGCGAGATGATCGCACTCAGGCTCCGCGGGGCC
>JBPCQO010000269.1:0-45464 GCA_050998035.1 Gemmatimonadaceae bacterium
AGGGGGGAAGAGAACTGGCTCGAGTTGTGTGCCGCGGGTGTTTGTGGGAAGGGCGGCGCGGCGGAGCGCCAGCCATCGAATGCTGCGCTCCATGGCGTCTCGCGCGACGGGCTCCACTGACTGTCCCGGGATCACATGATCGAACTGCATCATGACATCGGCGCCAAGATTGCGCTCGATCCCGATCACCGACTCCGGGGTGAAGAACTTCTTCTCCCCGTTGACATGGCTTCTGAACTCGACGCCATCCTCGCTGATGGTGCGCAGCGTCTCGAGCGAGAATACCTGAAAGCCGCCCGAGTCGGTGAGCATCGGGCCGTTCCAGTGCATGAAGGCATGCAGCCCGCCCATCTGCCGAATCAGCTCATCGCCCGGACGCAGATGCAGGTGGTACGCGTTTGAAAGCACCATCGACGCACCGGCGCGATGCAGATCGTCCGGATCGAGCGCCTTGACCGTGGCGAGTGTACCGACGGGCATGAACGCCGGCGTCTGGATGTCGCCGTGCGGGGTGGTGAAGGTGCCGCAGCGCGCGGCGCCCTCGGTGTGGTGCACCGTGAAGTTGAAGGGCATCTCTTAGGTGATCAGCTAGATGATCAGCATGGCGTCGCCATACGAGAAGAAGCGGTACCGCTCAGCGACGGCCGCCGCGTAGGCCTGCATCGTTAGGTCATAGCCTGCAAAGGCGGCGACGAGCATGATCAGGGTGGAGTGCGGCAGATGGAAGTTGGTGAGCACGTGGTCGACAGCACGAAAGGCATACGGCGGCCGGATGAAGATGCTCGTATCGCCCGATGTCGGCGCGAAGGTTCCGTCGTCGCGCACGGCGCTCTCCAGTGTGCGTATGGTGGTAGTACCAATAGCCCAGACACCGGCGGTGCGCGCTCGTGCGTCGTTGAGGGCGTTAGCCGTGGCTGCGGGAAGATCGTACCACTCCTCGTGCATCACATGGTTGCCGGGGTCTTCGACTTCCACGGGTTTGAACGTGCCGGCGCCGACGTGTAGCAGGACGTCAGCGGTGTGCACCCCGTTTGCGGCGAGATTGTCGAGCACCGCGGGGGTGAAGTGCAGGCCGGCGGTGGGCGCGGCAGCGGACCCTGTTTCGCGAGCGTACACGGTCTGGTACCGCTCGGCGTCGCTCGCGACATCTGCGCGCTCGATGTACGGCGGCAGCGGGATGTGACCGTACCGGTCGATGGCTTCGTGCTCGGCCAGTGGCGTGATCAGCTCCACGATGCGCGTGCGCCGATCTGTGATTTCGAGCACGCGGACGTCCAGCTCATCGCCCACGTATACCACGCGGCCCGGTCTCACCTTGCCGCCGGGCCGCACCATGGCTTCGTAGCGCTTGTGGCCGAGTGATTTGAGCAGTAGCACCTCGGCCGGCGCTCCGGATGCTCGCGTGCCGAGCAGGCGGGCGCGCATCACGCGTGTGGTGTTACGCACCAGTAAGTCGCCGGCCGGGATGTAGCGCACGATGTCAGCAAACGAGCGATGCTCGATTGTGCCGGTTCCGCGATCGACCACCATGAGCCTGCTCTCGCCGCGTACGTCGGGCGGTGCTTGCGCGATCAGCTCGGGCGGGAGATCGAAGTGGTAGTCGGAAGTCTGGGTGCCGTGCATCGGGAATGTTATGCAGGATAATGATAATCGCGGTGGCGGCACGCCTCGCCGTTTCGCTCTCAGTTGCGGTGCTGTAGAGACGTCAGCCAGGGCTCCGAGGAAATCCTCGGAGCCCCTCTGCGTTCGCGCACGGAATCTTGCGGCGTGCATGGTACAGCACGAACTTATCCGGATGACCACCACCGCCGCTCGCCACGCTGCGGACGGTCCCGCCCTGTCCGGGCTACAGCCACCGGCAGCGGAGCCGTGTGTCAACTGTGGGGAGCGATGTCCTACCCCGTTCTGCGCCCACTGCGGCGAGCAGCGTGCCTCCGATCGGCATTACTCACTCATGCACTTTGGTGAGGAAGTCATGGAGACGTTCACGCACGCGGACGGGCGGTTGATTCGGACCATCCGGGCACTCACTACCTGCCCGGGCGAGCTCACAAACGCTTACATGACGGGCCACAGGAAGCGGTACGTCGGACCGCTGCAGCTCTTTCTCATTCTGAACCTGATCTTTTTTCTGATCGGCTCACTCGGATTTGAGATCAACCCGTTCACTACGCCGCTCCAGATCCAGACCCACGCTAGCAACTTTCCGTACGCCGAGTGGGCGAAGCAGCTGGTGGACCAGCGTCTGGTAACGCGCCGGATCACGCTCGAGGCATACACCGCCGTTTTCGATCACGCAACGGCGACGCAAGCCAAGTCGCTGGTGATCGTCATGGTTCCCGTATTTGCTGTGTGGGTGGGTCTGGTCACGTTACCGCGCCGGCGGGCATTCGTACAGCATCTCGTGTTCTCGCTTCACACCTTCACGATGCTGTTCGTCATCTTGACCGCTACGGTCGCGATAATCAACGCAATTGTAGCATGGAAGCGAACGACCGGTGGGCACATAAGAATTTCGGATGCGATGATAACCCTCACGGTTGGCGTGGCATTCGTGCTTTATCTGGCCAGAGCGTTGCGACGTGCGTACGGCGGTAACGTTGTAGCATTCAGCTTGCGCGCTGTAGCGCCCACACTGTCGCTGGTATTCGTGTTGACAGCTTACAGAATGCTGCTCTTCTTCGTCACGTTCCTGACGACCTGAGCTGGCGCTCGATCTCTATCCCTTCCTTTCGCGCCTGGGTCCAGGTGAGCGGTAGATCACGGATGTCGCCGCTCCGTTCCGCGCGGACGAGCTGATCCAGATTCTCCATGATTATTCGCCGTTGCAGATCGCGGTGAAAGGGAACGCCAAAGTGGTGTCCCATCATGAATGGCAGGAATACGGCACGCGGCGGCTTGGCATGTTCCGTAACGTCGCGGGCGACGCTGGGAGAGACCGTGGGTATTCCTCTTCTTTCCAAGGCGCGCTGCACGAGCGCGATCGACTGATGACAGATGGGTCAGGCAGGCGCGGCAAGCGCGATGTCGGCTCCTTCTTCAGAAACCGCGTCTGCAATGTCCTCGGCGAGCGTCCGCTCGAGCCGCTCGGGGTCCATGTTGTAGCCGATGAACGAGTAGAAATTCTTTGTCAGGCCACCGATTACACCTTCGGCCGCAAGTTCGCGTAGCCGCTCGATCGGATAGATCACGTTGATGTCGCGATTGGCGTCGGCGGTCGGATACTTGAGTTGGTGAATCTCCAGATCCTCCACGCGCGAATCGGACGGCACACGCCGGAAAGTGTAATCACCCACCGGGTGCACAGTGTCGAACGGCATCGTACCCCTGGGCTGCACGCCGGAGGTGCTGATGAAGACCAGCCGAGACTCAGAGAGTGGCTTGGTGAGCGGTGCGAGCGGCACGAAGTCAGTCTTGTGAATCATCGAGCCGGGGTACCGCTCATTTACCGTATCCCAGAGCCCGGGGCGAAGTTGCTGCGCCTGAAAGCCCGTACCGGAGCTGTTACCGGATCTGTTGTCGGAGCTAGAGGTTGCCGTCATGGATCCACTCGCCGGAGCGTTTCACAAGATAGAAGTGCAGGTCGAAGAACAGGTGCGCGAGCGTCGCTGGGCTTTCGGTGCGCAGAGTCTCAAAGATAGACTCCCGGTCAACCGCTGGCACATCGAGGAGGAGCTTGAGTGCCTCCACCCACGCCTTGTCGATCTCCTTGCGACCAGCATCTTCATTCCCGTCGCCCAGGTGCAACCGCACGTAGCGGATGAGCTTCTCGCGGTCGCCCTCCGCAACGGCGTCCTTCAGGTACTGGAGCGACATCGTTAAAAGAGTCCGCCCTGCTGTGACTGTGAGGGCGGCGTGTACCCGAAGTGCCTGTACGCCTGAGCCGTCGCCATGCGTCCGCGCGGCGTTCGCTGCAGAAATCCGTTCTGAACCAGGAAGGGCTCGTAGACTTCCTCGATGGTGCCGGCATCCTCGCCCACGGCTGCACCGATGGTGCTCACTCCGACGGGACCGCCGTCGAATTTCTCGATGATTGCCTTGAGGATGCGAGCGTCCATGTCGTCGAGGCCGAATTGATCGACTTCGAGCAGCTGCAGTGCTTCATCCGCCACCGCGCGAGTGATGATGCCGTTGGCGCGTACCTGGGCGAAGTCACGTATGCGTCGTAGCAGCCTGTTGGCCACGCGCGGAGTGCCGCGCGAACGGCGTGCGATCTCCTCGGCTCCGTCGTCCTCCACAATTACCTGCAGCACTTCCGCGGTGCGTCGCACGATCAGCTCCAGCGACTCGACCGGGTAGTAATTGAGCCGCTGCTCGATCCCGAAGCGCGCACGCAGCGGGGCGGTGAGCATACCGAGCCGAGTGGTCGCGCCGATCAGCGTGAATCGCTCCACGGGCATGGTAATAGTCTGCGCCTTGGGCCCCTCGGAGAGGCGGATGTCGATGCGGTAGTCCTCCATCGCCGGATACAGAAACTCCTCGATGACCGGTCGCAACCGATGGATCTCATCGATGAAGAGGATGTCACCCTCGCGCATGTTGGTGAGGGTGCCGACGAGGTCGCCCGGCTTCTCCAGCGCGGGGCCGGACGTGGTGCGAATGTTGACGCCCAGCTCACGCGCGATCAGCTCGGCAAGTGTCGTCTTGCCGAGTCCAGGGGGGCCGAAGAAGAGGGTATGATCGAGCGGTTCGCGGCGCGCCAATGCGGCATCGATGTAGATGCGCAGCGAATCCTTGACCTTGGGCTGGCCGATGAACTCGGCCAGCCGCTGCGGCCGGAGCGACAGCTCGACGACCGATTCGTCGGTCAGAATCTCGGGTGTGGTGATCTCGGCGCGAGACATAGGCGGCGTTTCCAAAGCTACTTGGGGCATGTCCTAAGAATACGCCGAAGATAGCCCGAATACAACGTTCCGCAGAGCGAATTGATGGCGCTATCGGCCTGACGCGAGGCAAGAGTTCACGGCTGCGATCATGCCGTGCGGGGTGGCCAGCCTGAGCGCGATCTGCGATACCGTGCGTTTCGTCGCAATGATCCCCGCCACCCGCAGCGGTCGTTTCAGTGTGACGATCACGTTGGCGCTCTGCGGCTTTGCGGCGTTCATGACGGAGGGAGCTAGCGTCGCTGCATCGCGCCATGCCAGAGGCTTCACGCTCTCGATCTCCGTGAGCGGCAGGGCTGCATCGCAGCGGAGGCCCACACGGAGAACCAGCGAATCGCTGAGCAGTTCGCACCTGCGAATAGTCACCGAGCGAACGTGGCCCACAATCAATATTGCTGAATAGACGGTGAGCCCGGTCACAACCCACGCCACTCGTACGCTCCAGTGCTCGATGAGCAAATGCACCGGGATGGTCTCGACCAACACCAGTCCGATCAGCGCCCACATCATCGGCTTGCCGAGCAGGGGAGCGACGGTGAACGTCGTGTGATTTTCACCATCGCGCGGCAGCGGCGCGGGGATGAACGCGTATGCCGTGGTGGCCAGCTCGCTTGCGGTGAAGCGGGCAGCCAGAGCATTCGGAATGATTGCGGCGCACACGCTTCCAATTTCGACAGGAGCCATCGCGAGGCGCATCAGCTCCAGGCGCGATACAGCCGATGCGGGGAGCAGCAGTCGCGCGCCCAGGAGCGACATTGCAAAGACGGTGAGAATGGTGCGTGTGGAGGCGATACCGCGTCGAACAACGAGTAGCCAGTAAGCCAACGTGACCACCCCAAGTAGATCGACCGCTGCCGCCGCCGTGAGTAGATCGACGTGTCGCTCGAACTGGCCCGACTGAACTAATGCGCCCCACACGCAGTACACCGTCGTGACAAGTGCCGCAAACCACAGCCACTCCTTTCGGATGAGGCCAGCATCATCCGCGCGCAACATCGTGCTAGGACCGGCCCAGCTTCGCGAGCCGCTCGGATGCCTTGCCGAGTGTCTCGAATGTCTTACAGAAGGCGAAGCGCACGGTGTTACGGCCCAGCTCGGAATCACCGTAGAAGCTTAATCCGGGTACCGTCGCCACGCCGATCTCTTCCGCCAGCCAGGTAGCGAACTCGCGGTCGTCGCGCTCGGAGTCAATTCCGCGGAAGTCGGCCAGTATGTAGTACGCGCCGTCCGGCTTGGTGAAAGTGAATCCCGCGCTGGTGAGTGCGTTCATCATCACACCGCGCCGCTGCTTGTACGCCATCTGCAGGTGGTTGTAGTAGTCGGCGTCGAAGGCCATTCCGATCGCGCCCGCGGCCTGCAACGGAGCAGGCGCGCCGACCGTGAGAAAGTCGTGCACCTTACGAATCGAATTGCTCAGCTCCGGCGGCGCGATGGCGTAACCGAGTCGCCAGCCCGTGCAGCTGAACGTCTTGGACAGGCCGGAGATCGTGACAGTGCGCTCCCGCATGCCGGGCCATGTCGCGATTGGATGAGGGTGACCACCGTAGACGAGGTGTTCGTAGATCTCGTCGGTAAAGACGAGAAAGTCGTGTCGTTCAGCCAGCTCCGCGATCGCTGACACTTCGGCCCGGGTGAACACCTTGCCCGTTGGATTGTGCGGCGTGTTCAGGATCAGGGCACGGGTGCGCGGACTGATCGCGGCGGATAGCCTGTCCAGATCGAGGTGCCAGTCCGGGGCAACGAGCGGGACGTAAACGGGTATTGCGCCGGCGAGCACTGCATCGGGGCCGTAGTTCTCATAGAAGGGCTCAAGGATGATCACCTCGTCGCCCGGATTGACCAGCGCCATGAATGTCGCTGCCATCGCTTCCGTTGCGCCGCAGGTGACGGTGACCTCGGTATCAGGATCGACGGCCATGTCGTACCAGCGCCGGTACTTTTCCGCGATGGCGAGCCGGAGCGCGGGGGTGCCCCAGGTGATCGCATACTGGTTCACGTCGCCATGGATCGCGGCGCATGCGGCGTCCTTCATCGGCGCCGGCATTGGAAAATCGGGGAAGCCCTGCGCGAGGTTGATCGCGCCGCAACGGCTGGCGATGCGGGTCATCTCACGAATGACCGATTCCGTGAAGGTCGTGGTTCGCTGCGCGGTCGAGATCATAGACAGGAGAGGACTGGAATTTGGGGAGAGAGACGGATGCGTCTGCATGCGCAATTCTCAGACAACATCAACGAACGACTATCCTGGCGAGCGCGGTGCGGATGAGCTCGGTCGCCGAGAGTGATCCCGTGGCGGCGTCGAGGGTGCCGCGCACAGCACGCTCCGCGTCGGCCAGTGTGTAACCCAACGACACCAGTGCGCGAATCGCGTCGTCCGCGGCGGCACAGGCCGGCGCCGCGCCACTCGCGCTGCTTCCGGGTCCGATGTCGCGCATCTTGGTCGCCAGATCCAGCACGAGCTGCTCGGCTTTTTTCTTCCCAACTCGCGGCACGCTCTGCAGCGTCACGATGTCTTTTTCAACTATCGCGCGGACCAGCCGCTCGGCGGTGAGCGACGACAGGAGACTGAGCGCGAGAGCGGGTCCCACGCCGTTGGCGGTGCGCACGAGATCGAAGATGCGACGCTCGAAGACCGTGGCAAAGCCGAATAGCTGCCATCCATCTTCTTTGACGATGAGCGATGTGTGCAGCGTCACCGGCTCGCCCGGTTTGGGGAGCGTTTCGTAAACGGAGAGCGGGATCTGCAGAGTGTATCCGACCCCGCCCGCAGTTGTCACCTCCACCCGGTCGAGATCCTTGGTTTCGAGCGCACCTGTTATGCGGGAGATCATCTAAACGCGGAGCATGCGATCACTAATCGCTGCCATCGGAGCGGACATCACGCACGTCAGCGCAGCGGCGACGCCGTCGGCGGCGTCCGACGGCTGTGGAACGGACTTGAGACGTAAGAGCCGAGCGAGCATGAACTGCACCTGGGTCTTGGTTGCGGCGCCATTTCCGACGACTGCCTTCTTGATGACCGCTGGCGGGTACTCGACGATCGCAATGCCGGCCTGTTGGCCGGCCAAGAGGATCACTCCGCGCGCGTGGCCTAGGACGATTGTCGTACGCACGTTGTGCGCGTAAAAAACATCTTCCACCGCGAGCGTGTCGGGCTTGTGCGTGCGGATTAACTCGGTAACGCCGTCGAAGATCTCTTTGAGCCGGGCGGGAAGCGGGTCGCGCGCCTTGGTGCGGATGACACCGCACTCGACCAGTGTCGCGGCACCGGCGCGCTCTGCGCGCACGACACCGTACCCGGTAACGGCAGTCCCGGGGTCAATGCCGAGTACGATCACTACGGTGCCGTCAGATCAGTCGCCATGTACTCGGCCGCCCCGTAAGCCGCGGCCATCTACGCTGCGGCCATCTCGTCGGCGTCCATCTCGAAGTTGGCCGCGACCTTCTGCACATCGTCCAGATCTTCCAGCGATTCGAGCAGCTTGAGGAGCGCGGCCGCAGTTTCCCCGGCAACGTGCACGGTGTTCTTGGGGATGTACGTCACTTCCGACTCGGCGATGGTCACGCCGCTCGCCTCGAGTGCGGTCTGCACCTCGTGAAGCGAGTTGGGCTCGGTGGTGACGATGTACTGCTCTCCTTCGGTAGCGAAATCTTCGGCCCCAGCCTCCAGGGCGCGCTCGAGCGTGCTGTCTTCATCGAACGCGGTGGCGTCGATGTACAGCTGCCCGCGGCGATCGAACATGAAGGCAACGGAGTTGGTGGCACCGAAGTTACCGCCGCCGCGCGAGAGCTTGTGCCGTACGTCGGCCACGGTGCGAGTGGGGTTATCGGTGAGCGCGAAGATCATGATCGCGACGCCGCCGGGACCGTAGCCCTCGTAGATAATGTCCTGATATTCCACGCCTTCGAGGTCGCCGGTGCCCTTCTTGACTGCGCGCTCGATGTTCTCCTTGGGCATGGAGGCGGCTTTCGCCGTATCGATGGCGGTGCGAAGACGAGGGTTTCCAGCGGAATCACCGCCGCCGAGTTTGGCGGCCATGGTGATCTCACGGATCAGCTTGGTGAAGTGCGCGCCGCGCTTGGCATCAGTCGCGGCCTTGTAGTGCTTGATCTGTTTCCACTTGCTATGGCCGGCCATGGCTCCACGTCGGTCTGGGGGTGTTTCCGGGGTGTCTCTGGGGCGTTGCTACGCTGTTTCCTCATAATATAGGCGCAGGCGTTCGGCCAGTGTGACGAGCTCGCGTAGCGCGGGGTCGGGAAGGTGGCCCATGAGCATCTGGGCCAGCTCGCGTAGCGCCGCGGTGGCGTCGATCCCTGGCGCGGCGCTCGCGTCTATGGCCCGGAGCAGTGCCATTCTCGCCGGCTGGGGCATGGTGAGCCCTGAGAGCCACTGCCGCGATCGCTCTGCCCGGAGCGTGCGTTCTTCCGCTGCCAGCGGCCCCGGCGGTAGAGCGGCCACCATCAGACGTGCCACCATCAGACTTCCGAGCGCCAGTTCGCGGTCACCACCCAACTGCGCTGCACCGACAGCTTCGGCCAGAGCCGGCGCACAGAACGCCACCGGATCGAGCGAGTATGGGGGCGGCGCACCTATGGGTCCACCTATGGGTGTACCCGTCAAGGGCGCGGTAGCAGTAGAGAGGAGCGGGATCGAACCGGCGGTTACAGCGTTCACGCGCGGAATCTAGGCATCCAGCAAGGCGTGGGCTACATTGAACGCTTGTACGAGCTGCGGGGCGGGTACTTTTAGGGAACTATGCCGCTGAGAGCAAAATCCGTCCTGTGGGTGGATGACGAGAGCGACCTCCTCGAATCGCACCGCATCTTCCTGCGCACCAAAGGATACGACGTCGTGTGCGCGACCAACGCCGATGACGCCGCGGAGCTTATGCGTCGCCAGCCGTTTGATCTAGTGCTGCTGGATGAGCAGATGCCTGGGAAGCGCGGCATAGAGGCATTCCGCGAGCTGCGCGAGATCGCGCCCAACATCCCCGTCGTCATGGTTACCAAGAGCGAGGACGATGCGACGCTGCGGGAGGCAATCGGCGCAAACATCGGTGACTACCTGGTTAAGCCGGTCAATCCGCGCCAGGTGCTGTCTGTGATAACGCGGATTCTGGACGGGCCACGGATTCGCTCCCAGGCGCTTGCCCGCTCATTCGTCGAGCGGTTCCGCGCACTGGAGCTGGAACGCGATCACAACCTGGATTGGCGCGGATGGATCGAGCGGTACGATGAACTGATGCGGTGGGACGTGGACCTGGCCGAGGCTGACGAGCGCGGGCTGTACGATTCGCTGCAGGGGTTGTATGCCGACATGCACCGCGAGTTCGCGCGCTACATCCTGGAGGCGTATCCCGCATGGCTCGCCGACCTGGACGGTTCGCGGCCGCCGCTGTCGATCGACATCGTTGGAGAGTTTCTCCTCCCCATCCTGCAACGAGAGCGCGCAGCGGTACTCGTAGTGGTCGACTGTCTGCGGCTGGATCAGTGGCGCGTGCTCGAACCGCTGCTGGCTCCATATTTCGACGTTGAAACGACGCACTATTACGCAGTGCTCCCCACCGCGACCCCGTACTCGCGGAACTCCCTCTTCAGCGGGCTTTTCCCCGGCGAGATTGCGGCGCGTTTCCCCGACTGGTGGCGCGCTGAAGATGACGACTCGCTCAACGCGCACGAGCGCGAGCTGCTGCAGGAACATCTTCGCGAATTGCGTGGTGAGACGCCGGTGCGATATCAGAAGATCTCGACCGCGGCGGGTTCGGACGAGCTTGCGCGGCATCTCGGGACGGCGATTGCACCGGACGGTGTCAGCGCGTTCGTCTTCAACTTCGTCGACCTGCTCACGCACGGCCGCAGTGAATCGCAGATACTGTACGAAGTCGCGCGAGACGAGATCGCGCTCAGGCGTCTCACCCGCCAGTGGTTCGAGCGCTCGGCGTTGCTCAGCCTGCTCAAGGAGGCGTCCGCGCGCAAGGTGTCGGTGCTGCTGACGACCGATCACGGGTCGATCCACTGCAACACGCCGGCGACCGTCTTCGCCAAGCGCGACGCGACCTCCAACCTGCGGTACAAGTTTGGCGAGGATCTCCGCGCCGAGCGCGAGGATCAGGCGCTGCTCTTCCCGAGCGAGGACGCGCTGCGGCTGCCGCGGCGTGGCTCCGGTTCGAACACGCTGCTGGCGACCAACGATTGCTTCTTCGTCTATCCCACCAAGCTGCGCGAGTACCAGAGCCGTTACCGTGGATCGTTCCTGCACGGCGGAGTTACGCCCGAGGAAGTGATCCTGCCGCTCGCCCTGCTCACCCCGCGGCGGTAGTGGCGACGCACGTGAACAATGAGCCCGCGTACTCGGTGTACCGCAGGCTGCTGCCCTTTCTCAAGCCGCACGCGTGGCGCATGGCCGGCGCGGTGGTGACAAATATTTCGGCGGCGCTGCTGGACGTGTTCTCCGTTGCGCTGCTGGTGCCGTTCCTCAACACACTTTTCGATCGCCCGCCGCTGGGGATAAAGGCCGGCTGGGTGTCCGACCTGCTGTATGCCACTGTCGGTCGGTTGATGGTGGAAGGCGATAAGATGGCGTCGCTCCGGAACGTGATCTTCGTGGTGATCGCGTCGGTGGTCGCCAAGAACATTCTGGTCTGGTTGAGTGGGCAGTTGGGTGCGAGCCTGCAGGAGTACATCACGCGTGACCTGCGCAACGCAGTGTACCGGCATCTGGCGCGTCTCCCGCTCGGATACTTCACGCGCACCAAATCGGGACAGATCATCTCGCGAGTCGTGAACGACACGTTCGAAACGCGGCTGGTGCTCACACAGATCGTTACGCAGTCGCTGCAGGCAGGCGCACTGGTGATTGCCTCGATTGCGTTCCTGATCGGAATTTCCTGGCGGCTGAGCCTCATCGCACTCGTGATCGTCCCCATTCTGAGTCTGGTGCTGCAGCCGATGTTGAAGCGGCTACGCAAGGGCAACAGACGGCGCGGCAATCAGCACGGGGAGATGACCAGCGTGCTGCAGGAGACCGTTTCGGGAATCCGGCTCGTCAAATCGTTTGGCGCTGAGGACTACGAGCAGAGTCGCTTTGTCGCGGCCAGCGATATTTACGCGCGCAGCACTGTACGGCTCACGCAGCTATCGTATCTGGCACCGCCGCTCACGGAGGTGATCGGCACCGGGATCGCCGTGACGTTGCTGTGGATCGGGGCGCGCGAGGTACTGGTGGACCACTCGCTCACAGGCGCCGATCTCATCACGTTTCTGATCTACGTTTTGAGATTGTTGCAGCCGCTCAAGCAGATCACCGCGGTTCCGGCGACGGCGCAGTCGTCGCTCGCCGCCGCGGAGCGCCTGTTCGACATTCTGGACACGCCCGCAGAGTACGAGCGCGATCGCGGGACGCACGTGGTGACGAGATTCGAGCGTGACATCGCGTTCGAATCGGTGGGCTTCGCATACGATGAGAGCACCGTTCTGCGCGACATCTCCTTCCGCGCCGCGCGCGGCGACGTCATCGCTTTGGTGGGTGCGAGCGGTGCCGGCAAGACCACTCTGGTGGACCTGATACCGCGCTTCTACGACCCCACGACGGGTGCCATCAAGCTGGACGGGGTTGATCTGCAGGCGATCACTCTCACGTCGCTTCGCTCTCTCATCGGAATCGTCAGCCAGGAGACAGTCCTGTTTCACGACACCGTGCGGAACAACATCGCGTATGGATCGGCGGCAAGGTACGCGGACGCGGAGATCGAGCAGGCAGCACGTGCGGCCAACGCACACGTATTCATCCAGGCGCTGCCTGACGGCTATAACACGTTGCTGGGTGAGCGCGGGACGCGTCTCTCCGGCGGACAGCGTCAGCGCATCGCCATCGCGCGGGCGCTCCTGAGCGATCCACCTATCCTGATACTTGACGAGGCTACGTCAGCGCTGGATACTGAATCCGAGCGTCTCGTGCAGGCAGCGGTGGACAGGCTGCTCGAAGGTCGTACAGTGTTCGTGATCGCCCATCGTCTATCCACGGTGCAGCACGCGACGCAGATACTGGTTCTGGACCAGGGGCGGATCGTGGAGCGTGGTACGCACCAGGAATTGCTCGCACGACGCGGCGTTTACTCACGGTTGTACCAGCTCCAGTTCGGTGGCGTTCACCAGCAAGGCGCACCTGCCGCATCCACCCCGATTTCGTCACTGGCTTGACGTGAACTATCTATTTGTCCACTCGGCACATGAATGGTCCGGAACGGCGCGCGCCTTCACCGCGGCCGCACGCGGGCTCGCACGGCGTGGACACTCTGTAGTGTTCGCGGCCGAGCCTAACAGTACGGTTGAGCGGGTCGCGTCGGAGATGGCCGCCGGTGGGACGCGATCGACGATGGTCGTGGAGTTGCTATCGCTGGACCGCACGTGGTTGGCGGCGGCTCAGCGGCTGCGCGGCATCGCGCGTCGCCAGCGCGCCGACGTCGTGTTCGTCCACACGGACAGAGAGCACTTCGTCGCGTCTGTCGCGTACCGCATCGGCTCGCACGCACGGGTCATTCGCCGAGTTGCGGCCGGAAGTGGACTGCACATGCGGCGCACGGGTAGCGTGGCCGCGTGGCTGGCGCCAACCTGTTACATGTTCGCGACCGAGCGGGACGTGCACGCGGCGCCGATCCCGCGTGGTGCGACAGGTCGCGTGGTGGCGCCGCTCGGCGTGGAAGAGCCGCCGCCGCGCCAGGCTGTGGAAGGCGTTGGCGAGCATTCCGACATTGTGTGTGTGCACGATGCCTCATCTCGGAGCCGTGCTGCCGCGGCGATCAGAGCGGTCGCTATGTTGGCACCGCGCCATCCCACGCTCAGACTGCTCATCGTGGGCGAGGGGGCGTACGACGATGATCTCCGCATGCAGGCTGCGGCGCTCCGCGCGTTGCCGTTGATCAGCTTTCTGGGCGAACGCGCAGACCAGACCGAGCTCATGCGCGACGCGGTGCTCGGTTGGGTCGTGGCCGACGGTGACACAGCGGCCTATGCGATACTGGACTTCATGTCGCTTGGAATCCCGGTGCTGATCGGCGACAGCTCCGTCGCAGAGCAGTACATGCTTTCCGAGATAACCGGGGTGATTCTCCCGCGGGACGAGGCCTTCGTAACTGCCGCGACCGTGGCCGATCTACTCTCCAATAACATTCGTCGCGAGACGATGGGTGCTGCGGCCTGGGCGCGCGTGGTGCGTGAGTTTCCGGAATCGGCGATGGTCGATGGCTTCGAGCGGGCAGCGGCAACTGCAACGTCGCGACGCCGGCGGTAGGTCATGGCGGCATCGATCCAGCCGGCCGGTGTGCCTGTCGAGATCGCTACCCGCATACCGATCAGTGTGGTGATTGCGGCTCGGAATGAGGCGGCCAACATCGTCGGCTGTATCGACTCGCTCGGGTGGGCCGACGAGGTGCTGGTGGCAGATCACGGCTCGACGGACGAAACGCCCAGACTGGCGCAACGCGCAGGTGCGATCGTTCTGGTGGACGCGGATGCGGCAACGATTGGGGCACTGCGAAACGCGGCGATTGCCGGTGCGCGCAACGAGTGGGTGCTCGTGGTGGACGCGGACGAGTGCGGCACCCCGCAGCTTGCCGGGACCATCGTGGCGACTATCGCGGCGCCCCGTCACGAAGCATACAGAATACGGCGCCGTAATTTCTTTATGGGCGGCGAGATCCGGCACGGAGGCTGGGAGCGTGACCGGCCGGTGCGGCTGTTTCGCCGCTCACTCCGGTACGACGACAGCCTCGTGCACGAACACGTGGTGACGAGTGGTGCGGTGGGGGACTTGGATGCGGCGCTGCTGCACTATCCGTACGCGTCGATGAAGCAGTATTTCGAGAAGTTCGCCCGGTACAGCGAGTGGTGGGCGGTGGACCAGGCGCGTCGTGGGCGGAGGGCATCGGCGGCCGCTGTGGTACTCAAGCCGCCTGCGCGCTTCGTGAGCATGTATCTCTTTCGGCTTGGGCTGCTCGACGGTCGCCGTGGCGCAGTGCTCGCCGCGCTCGCGGCCGCGAGCGTCATGGCCAAGTATGCACGACTGTGGGCGCTGACGTGCGAATCCTGATCGTCGGCAGCTCCAATCCGTGGCGGATGGAGGTAGCGGTGGAGCGCGCATTCAAGCGTGCTGGCCACACAACATTGCTGGTGGATGACCGGCGGGTGAAGCGCGCCGTTGGGCGCGTCCTGGCGCAACGCTGGGTTGCTGGCCGGGCGCGCCGGTTCAACGCCGACTTCACCGTGCTGTCCAAGTGTCTGGCGCTCGACATCCACACCGTTGCCGATATTGTACGTGGTGTGCCCAGCGCGCTGTGGTATCACGACGCTGCATACTACAAGGAGCCCGAGCGGCCCGACGTCGCGCATGTGATCGCGGCGGGGAAGCTCGCCGACACATTTTTCGTCACCGGCTTCGAGCGCGAGTGGCGCGCTCTGGGCCTGCGCGCTGAGTTCCTCCCGGCGGCGGCCGATGCATCGATTCAGCCACAGCAGCCGAGCCCGGAGTTCGCCTCGGACATCAGCTTTACCGGAACTGGCTACGACGCGAGCCGCGCGGAGTTCCTGGCGCAGTTGTCGCACCGATTCCAGGTGAAGGTGTGGGGCACAAGCTGGGAGGCGTGGCGCGACCAGATCGACTGGTCCGGCCGCCCCGTGGAAGGCACCGACTTCGCGGGCGTTTGCTCCAGCAGTAAGATTATGCTCGGTATTCTGCCGGAGGTCATGCTCAAGGCAGCCAACGCCGCGTCGGATCGCATGTGGATGACGATGCTGGCGGGCGGCTTCTATCTCGGACCACGTAGCCCGGGGGTGGATCGCATGCTGCTGGACGGTGTTCACTGTGCCTGGTACACAAATCTCGAATCGTGTGCGGCGCAGGCGGAGAGGTATCTTGGCGATCCCTCTCTGCGTGAGCGCGTGCGGCAGGCGGGCGAGCGCTTCGTTCGAGCGCACCATACCTACGACGCGCGTATTGCCAATCTTCTTTCGGGGCATGGGTGGGTCAATCCGATCTGAATCAAGCGCAACTTCAAATGCGACCCGAACGAACTGAACGTTTTGCCGGTGGTGAGCTGTTATGGTGAGTTCTTGATGATTGATCAGTACAAGCCAATTCGCGGACAGCGGGTTCTGGTGACAGGCGGACTCGGCTTCTGCGGCTGGAACCTGACGCGCACGCTAGCCGAGCAGGTTGGCTGCCACGTCACGGTCCTTGACGATTGCTCCAACGCAGCGATTCCGTCAGAGAAGCCAGAGAACGTGGACATCGTCGTGGGCGATGTACGCGATCCAGCCGTATTCGGCCCGCTGATGCGCGAGGCCCCTTGGGTTTTCCATCTGGCTTGCAGGACCATCCTGACCGCGGGGCAGGACCCCGAGAGCGATCTCTCGGTGAACGCACTCAGTACGCTCCGGATGCTGGAGTTCCTGCGGCACGAGCGGCCCGGTGGCTTTCAGCGCTTTCTGTACACGTCCAGCACTTCCATCTATGGGAACTGTCGGCACCTCCCCGCCGACGAACTGGATCCGCCGAACATCCTGAATCATTATGCGGCAACCAAGCTGCTCGGCGAGGAGTACACGCTACTGTATCACATGACTTACGACGTGCCGACCGTATGCGTGCGGTACTCCAACGTGTATGGTCCGGGACAGACGACACGAAACCCATACTGCGGCGTGATTGGCAAGTTCATCGATGGCGCGCTTGCAGGATCGCCGCTCATCGTGCACGGAGATGGCGAGCAGACGCGCGACTACACGTATGTAGATGACGCCGTGGCTGGAACGATCCTCGCCGCGGCTTCTCCCAAGGCGCTCGGCGACATCTTCAACATCGGCACCGGTGTGGAGACAAGCGTCAACACTCTGGCGTCGCACATCAACGCGCTTGCCGGAGGCGAGCTCGCGGTCGAGCACGTGGACCGACGCGACATCGATAACATCAGGCGGCGCGCGTTGAGTCCGGAGAAAATACGCACCCGCCTTGGGTGGCTGCCGCAGGTGCTGCTGCGCGACGGTCTGGCGCGCACCTGGCGCTACTACGCCGGACAACAGCCGGGCATGGTGGCGTCCGACGCAAGCTGAGTCCGCGACAACAGCCATGCGGCACATCTTCGTCACTCAGGACTTCGCGCCCGACATCGGGGGGATGGCGCGCAGGCACGTTGAGCTGGTGCGCCGATATCCGGAGGCGATGTCTGTCTCTACAGTCGCCGCACCAGACGCAGCCAAGTATGGGCTTGGTGACGACTATCTGGTGGAGCGGCAGCCGTTTGACTTCAGGCGCGCCAATCGCTTTGTGAATCAGATGAGGTGGGCCAGATGGCTGGTGGCGCGTTGCAGGGATCGAGTGCAGGTGATGCACTGTGGCAACATCCGTCCGGTCGGCTATGCGGTGTGGTGGGCTCACAAACGGTTGCGCATTCCGTACATGGTGTACGTGAACGGTGGCGACCTGCTGCGCGAGCGTGAGAAGGCAAAGCGCAGCTCGCTCAAACGCCGCACGGCACGGCTGATATTGGGTGACGCAGCGGGCATAGTCGCAACGTCGGAGTGGGTGGCGCAGCTGGCGCGCGATGTGATGAAGGAGGTCGGCATCGGTGCGCCACCGCCGGTTGCGGCACTCGATCTTGGCACCGATCCCGATCAGTTCAGCCCCGATCGCGACACGGGCGCGCTGCGACAGCGGTGGGGCGTACGTCGTGCGCCGATAGTGCTTACCGTGGCGCGGTTGGTGCCGCACAAGGGGCAGGATATGGGGATCCGTGCACTTGCCTCACTACGCGAAGAGTTCCCGAATCTGCGCTATGTTCTGGTGGGCGAAGGACACGACGAGCCGAGGCTGCGCAATCTGGCAGCGGGTCTGGATGTGATGGATCGGGTGGGGTTTGCCGGCCCGATGCGTGACGACGAGCTGCCGGAGGCGTACGCGACGTCGGACATCTATCTCGGCGCCTCGCGCGTGGACCGCGCAATCAACGTCGAGGGATTCGGCATCTCTTTCATAGAGGCGTCAGCGGCGGAGCTGCCGATCGTCGCGGGTGACTCGGGTGGTGTGCGCTCCGCCGTGCGTGACGGTGAAACTGGAATGGTGGTGGACCCGAACGATCTCGCGGCAATCTCCAACGCAATCGCGGCGCTGCTGCGGGATGACGAACTGAGGGCACGTATGGGCGCAGCCGGTCGTGCCGCGGTCAACACTCACTACAACTGGCAGCGCGTCGCCAACGACACCGCCCGTTTCGTGCGGGAGTGCATCTCACGTGGCTCTCATGGCTGACGCGAAGCAGCGTAGTGCCACGGCCGCGCACCGCGCCGAGTACTACGCGCTGCGCAGTGTCGTCGGGTCGCTGCACGCGATGCCGTGGGCGGTTGCGGGCGTGCTCGGGTCACAGCTTGGACTGCTCGGGTATCGGCCTTTTGGCGTGCGGAGGCATGTGGTCGCGAGGCAGATCGCGGCGGCCTTTCCGGACCGATCCGCGGAAGACGTCGCATCGCTCGCTCGCGCTGCGTACGCGCATCTTGGCCGTTCCACGATCGAGACGGCGCTACTGCCTTCGATCGGTAAGCGCGGTGTGCTCGGTCTGGTCGAATCCGCCGAAGGCTTCGAGCTGATCGAGCAGGCGATGGCGGCGGGGAAGGGGGCGATCCTCGTCACCGGTCATGTGGGCAACTGGGAACTTGCGGGTGCGTACGTGGCCGCGCGCGGCGTTCCGATGGACGTAATCGTGCGCACGCAAGGGAACCCGCTGTTTGACAAGTATCTCAATGACACGCGCGCCTCGCTCGGTATGATGGTGGTGCGCGATCACGAGGCGGTGCGGAGAACGCCGCGCTCGCTGCGGGAAGGACGTGCCGTGGCGTTCGTGGCGGATCAGGGTGTGATGGGCCTCGCTTCGACCTTCGTCCCGTTCTTCGGCCGGCCCGCGAAGACTCCGCGTGGCGCGGCAGTATTCGCGATGCGGTATCACACGCCGACGCTCTTCGTGGCCGCGCTGCGGCAGCCGAGTGGACGATATAAGGTGAGCGTCGAGGAGATTCCGATTATCGAAACGGGCGACCGGGACGCGGACGTGGATGGAATCGTCGCTCGCTACACCGCCGTGCTGGAACGCTGGGTGCGAACGGCGCCCGAGCAGTACTTTTGGCATCATCGAAGGTGGCGGCGTCAGCCGCCAGAGACGCCACCGGAATTGCGAGATCCTACAATTTGAGCACGAGCACTCGTCTACTTGCTGATCCACGTACCAAGATCGGTGTGACGGTCGTGGTGCTCATGGTGCTGATGGCACTCGCCGCGCCGCTGATCGCGCGACAGGACCCCAACTCGATCGACCTCATCAACCTGCTGGAGCCGCCGTCAGCAGCGCACTGGCTCGGTACGGACGTGCAGGGCCGGGATGTGTGGGCACGGCTGGTGTACGGCGCCCGTGTGTCGCTCATGGTTGGACTCATCTCACAGACGATCGCGCTCAGCATAGGTGTTACGTTGGGGTTGATCGCCGGCTTCTATGCCGGCTGGGTGGATGAGGTCGTGATGCGACTCGCCGACATCACGCTCGCGTTCCCAACGCTGCTCCTGCTCATCGCAATGGCCGCGGCGCTGCAACCGTCGCTCGGAGTGGTGTTCGTCACGATCGGCGTGGTGGGGTGGGCCGGGCTGGCGCGACTGGTGCGCGGTCAGGTGCTGGTAGTGCGTGGATTGGAGTACGTCCAGGCGGCACGTGCACTGGGTGGCAGCGGGCGCCGCATCATGTTGCGCCACATCCTGCCGAATGTCGCCGGACCTGTGGTGATCGCGGTAACACTGGGCGTGGCCGGTGCCATCATGGCTGAGGCCGCGCTGTCGTTTCTCGGGCTGGGCGTTCAGCCACCAACTGCGAGCTGGGGGAGCATGATCGCCGACGGTCGTGATCTGGACCAGTTGCGGAGCGCGCCGTGGACGTCGGTGGCGCCCGGACTGGCGATCGGTGTGGCGGTCCTCGGCTTCAATCTTCTGGGCGACGCACTGCGCGATGCTCTGGACCCGCGCCGCATCGGCGGCGGAGAATAGCGAGAGGCACATGAATGGCGCATAAGGAAAACGATTCGAAGAACGCCGGCGCGGCTGAGGGTGAGTCGCTGCGGTTGGACAAGTGGCTATGGGCGGCACGTTTCTACAAGACGCGTGCGATAGCGTCGGACGCCGTCGATGGCGGCAAGGTTCACCTGAACGGCGACCGCGTGAAGCGTTCGAAGGGGATCCGCATTGGAGATGTGGTGCAGCTTCGCGCCGGTCCATTCGAGCAGCGCGTGGTCGTGCGCGCGATATCAGAGCGGCGCGGCCCAGCCACCGTAGCCGCGGAGCTATACGAGGAGCTGCCGGAGAGTGTCCTCGCGCGGGAAGCGATGGCTGCGCAGCGTCGGCTCGAGTCGTTCCCGGGGTCCGAGGATGTCGGGCGGCCCAGTAAGCGCGAGCGGCGACAGATCGATGATTTTCGTAAGCGAGATTGACGGACGTATTGACAGCTGTATTGACGCTGGTTGGGTGCCGCTGCTGACGGCGCGTTTGTGAACCTCATCTTCAGGATGCTGCGAGTGCTGTTCAACGCGCGGCACCGGTCCCGCATCGGAGCGTTGGACGAGACGTCGCTCACTTTCCGCGTGTGGCCCTCCGATCTGGATGTGCTGCTGCACATGAACAACGGTCGTTACCTGACGCTCATGGATCTGGGCCGGGTTGACTCGATCATTCGTAGCGGGATCCGACGCCGGCTGAGCGAACTTGCGTGGTACACGGTCATCGCATCGGAGACCATCCGGTTCCGCGAGTCGCTCGAGCCATTCAAGAAATTCGAGCTGCGCACGCGCCTGTTGGGATGGGACGACAAATCCTTTTACATGCGGCAGACGTTCATGCGTGCGGAGCGAACGACGGCTGTAGCCGTGGTGCGGATTCGCTTTCTACGCCGCGCTGGTGGAACTATTGGCGCGCGTGAAGTTGCGGCAAGGCTCCTACCCGGAGTGGTTCCGCCTCCGCTGCCCGACTACGTGGAGATGTGGCAACAGGCCGAGGTCGATTACTCGAGGTAGCAACTCACTGCAACAGCCACATCGGTTGCGACAGCCCCGAGTTGCACCGTCAGGTCGCCGATGCCGTTGTGGTCCACCTCGCTCACGCAACGCACGGTTGCTCCAGTCGTGTCCCAGGATTGTACGCGGTACCACCCCGCCTGAAGCTCCGGGATAGTAACGGAAACATCGACCGCTGCTGTGTTGCGTCTCACCATGCCGCGTGCGTCGAGGTTGTCCGAGCGAAGCAGCCAGAGTAGCGCCTGTGTCTGGTCAGCGCAGCCGAATTGCGCCCAGCACGCCGCGCTGGAAACAACCATCTCGTCGTTAATGTTCCTGCGCTGGAAACGGCGCCAGTCGATCAACGGGAGAAAGGTTGCCATTGAACGTTGGGCCAATCGCATTCCCGTCGTGAGGGTGTGCGGATGACGGTTCGGCCAGCGCATGCCGCCTCCCGCGCCGCCCGAAGCGAGGTGCGCCCACTGCATGTGCCTGAAGTACTCGTCGTCGAAGTCTTCGGGGAGCGTAACCTTTAAGTCCTTGAACGTCTTGATCGGACCGTGCTCGGTGTCCAGGAATGGACGGCGATCGCGGATCTCGGCGATAGCATTACGGACGATGCTCCCCATGCTGACCGCTGGAGCCACAGTATTCCTCGGAGCATCGATCGTCCCTTCGGCGTAGACGTGAATTGTAGCGAAGTCGAGCGAAGGATGGCGGAAGATGGGGGTTGCGAGGTCGAGCCATGGTCGCCGTATGATCTCCGGCCCAAACATGGATACTGTTTGCGGATGAGAGCGGCCATACAACCGCTGTTCGCATTCACGCACGTGCTCGCTGAGGTCAGTGATGAAATCAGCGAAGACATCCGCCTTCTCCTCCGCGTGGCCGGGATGAATCTCATTCCACAAATCCCACGCGAACAGCGCTCCACTTCCGCCCCACCGCTCGACCGCGAATGTGAGGCGCGTCTTGATCGCAGCCCGTGTTACGCTGCACAGAAGCCAATGCGACCGTCGTCGGGACGGACCACCGTTCTTCCGATTGTACGGATGATGGCCCCACCTTCGCCACATCCAGAACGTGTCGAACGGCGTGAGCAGAATGCGCAACCCGTGCTGCTCGCACAGTGCGAATAGATCGTCCCAGAGGCGCACCACGTTGGGCGCGAAGTGGCCGGCTCTGGTCTCGATGTACCGATGCTCGCCCTGGCAATACTCGAGCATCAACCGCAAACATGTCACACCACTCGATGTGAGTAGGCTGAAGTACTGCTCCGTGGCTTCAACGTCCTTGCGACGGAATAGACCCTCTAGTTCAGGCCAGGTGATCGCATCGTTCTGACCCACGGGGGTCCATGAACCCCCTGTCTCAGTACTGAAGTATGATTCCCCGGGAACGACCTGAATCCACTCGAGTGCGCGCGCATAATGCGTTTTCCCAGAGGCCGCGATCCCGGCGCTTCCCGTAGCATCAGAAAAATCCATCCAAACCCGGTGCGATGCGTTTTGAGTGGACCGATGGCGCGTTTGTGGCGTATAAGTAGTGCGCCCTCAACGGGTACATTCTTCCGGCGCCCACTCTTTCAAGTGAAGCATGCAATGCCAAGATCGCGCCACTCTTTCATAGCTCCTATTGTAATCGCCGCTTCGGCAGCGACACTCGTGGCCGCACGTCCCAACGTCGTGCCAATTAAGGCACCGGCGGTGGAGGTAGCCACATTTGCTGGAGGGTGCTTCTGGAGTATGGAGCGCCCGTTCGACCACACCCCGGGTGTTGTCTCGACCACTGTCGGATATACCGGCGGCCGCACGGCGAATCCCACGTACGAAGACGTATCATCAAAGACCACCGGGCACGCCGAGTCGGTGCAGGTCCGGTACGACCCGACTAAGACGTCGTACGACAAGCTTCTGTACATCTATTGGCACAATGTCGATCCGATCACGCACGATTCGCAATTCTGCGATCAGGGGACGGAGTATCGTCCGGCCATCTTCTACAGCAACGAAGCTCAGCACCAGGCCGCGTTGAAGTCGAAGGAGGAGCTGACCAAGTCCGGCATCTTCAAGTCGCCCATCGTAACCGAGATCGATCCGGCCGGTACTTTCTACAAGGCTGAGGAATATCATCAGCACTTTGCTGATAAGAACCCGGATCGTTACAACGCCTACCGCCGTGGCTGCGGCCGCGATGAGCGGTTGAAGGAGCTCTGGGGTTCCAGCGCAGAGCCCAATGTGCCTCCAATGCCGCAATGATGAGAGGCTGATCAGGTAGCGGTCGCAAAGCGTTCGCTACCCGATTAGCTGCACCACCGCGTAAGCACGGGCTCCTTTTTTCAGCAGCAGATATGAACCAGCGAGCGGCGCCATGTCGCTCGCCAACGCGGTGCCGGCAACGCGCTGGCCATTGACGTACGCACCGCCCTGATCGGCTAATCTGCGGCCCTCTCCCCTGGATTTGACGAGCCCCGTCTGCACCAGCAGGTCGGCCGTATCACCTGCGTGGTTACGCTGCACGGTCACGCTCGGCACCTCCCGCGCGAGCGCGGCGAGCGCATCCTCTCCGAGATCAGCAGGGTCGCCTCGGCCAAACAAAATTGCCGAAATCTGTTCCGCGACTCGCGCGGCCTCGTCCCCATGAACGCGTGTTGTAACATCCTTGGCCAGCGCTGTCTGCGCTTCGCGCCGTTCCGGGCGATCCGCGCTCGCGGCCTCGAGTGCCTCGATTTCCGCGTGGTCGAGCAACGTGAACAGACGCAGATACCGGCCCACGTCGCCGTCTTCAGTGTTGATCCAGAACTGGTAGAACTGATACGGCGACGTCCGCGCGCCGTCGAGCCAGACTGCTCCCGCCTCGGTCTTTCCAAATTTGGCGCCGCTGGACGTGGCGAGCAGCGGGAATGTGAGCGCGTGCGCTTCGCCGCCCGCGGAGCGCCTCACGAGCTCCACGCCGGCGGTCATGTTCCCCCACTGATCGCTGCCGCCGATCTGGAGCGTCACGCCATCGCGCCGGAACAGCTCTAGAAAGTCGTATGCCTGGAGTAGCATGTACGAGAATTCGGTATACGAGATACCGGCGTCCATGCGCGACTTAACAGAGTCCTTCGCCGTCATGTAATTGACGGTGAAGTGCTTCCCGACGTCGCGCATGAACTCTACGGCGCCCAGGGGCAGGAGCCAGTCGGAGTTGTCACGCACCAGCGCCGCGTTCGTCCCCGAGAAGTCCAGGAAGCGTTCCAGTTGCGATTGGATTCCCGCGACGTTCAACAGGACCTGTTCGCGCGATTGAAGCGTTCGTTCAGCGGCCTTGCCGCTCGGGTCGCCGATCATCCCCGTACCGCCTCCCACAAGCGCGACCGGGCGGTGCCCGTGCCGCTGGAGCTGTACCAGCCCCATGATGGGAACGAGGCTGCCGACGTGCAGCGATGGCGCCGTGGGATCAAAGCCAGCATAGGCCGTTACCGGGCCCTTGGCCAGGGCGCCCGCGACTCCGTCGGTGCTCTGGTGCAGCATGCCGCGCCAGTCAAGTTCAGCCAGTAGATCAGATTGAGACATTGACGGTAATATAGATCGCAAGGTCAGGCGTTTGTCTGACCCGCTAGTGAGACTGATGGTGCAACAGCGGTCCGGCGGGTGCCGGCACGACGCGCGCCGGGCCTTAAATTCACCGAATGGCTGGTCGAACCAAGACGTCCAAGGCGCTCGCTTTCAGGAAGCGCCACCCAACTGCATTTCGCTTCACAATCGTCGCCTTTCTGCTGATGGCGACCTTCGGTGTTGGACTCGTATACAGCGCGTGGGTGCTGGTTTGCGCCGGCGACCGCTGTCCGTCAATCGATTCGCTGGAGCAGTACACTCCAAAGCAGACGTCCAAGCTCTTCGCCGCCGACGGGCGCTTCATCGCCGAGCTCGGGACCGAGCGCCGAACGCTGGTCAAGCTCGGTGACATACCGAAGATGGTGCAGGATGCCTTCGTCGTCACCGAGGACAAGCGCTTCTACGAGCACTCCGGGGTGGACTGGGTCCGCGTCGCCGGCTCGATACTGAAGGACGTCCAGAGCGGCCGTTACTCCCAGGGCTTCTCGACGATAACCATGCAGCTGGCGCGCAATGTCTTTCCGGAGCGCATCTCGCGAGAAAAGACGATCCTGCGCAAGGTGAAGGAAGCCAAGGTCGCGCGCGAGATCGAGGCCAGGTACACCAAGGACAAGATCCTCGAGTTGTATCTTAATCAGATCAACCTTGGCAACGGTGCGTACGGCGTAGAAACGGCGGCGCAACGTTATTTCGGCAAATCCGTTCGCGATCTCAACGTGGCCGAGGCCGCCACGCTGGCGGCGCTGCCGAAGGCGCCGGAGCATTATAATCCACGCCGTTACCCCGAACGCGCCATTCAGCGCCGCAACACCATCATCGAGCTGATGCGCGCCAACGGTGTGATTGACGACGCGGCGGCGAGCCTGGCCAAGGCTTATCCGCTGCAGCTCGCCACGAAGGTGGAGTCGGGCGATACGGCGCCTTACTTCGTGGAGTGGGTACGCCAGCAGCTCGACCGCCAGTTCGGCAAGCAGCTGTACGAGCAGGGGCTCAACGTGTACACCACGCTCGATCTGGACATGCAGACCGCGGCCGAACGTGCGATGGAGCGGCAGATGAGGGCGATCGAGGCCGGAAAATTCGGCGCGTATAAGCACCCGACATATGAGGAATACATCGCGCACCAGGCAACCGGAGAGACGGGGACTGGCACCTCCCCGTATCTCCAGGGCGCGTTCGTCGCACTCGACCCGCGCACGGGCGGAGTGCGCGCTCTCGTCGGCGGGCGCGACTTCTACGACTCCAAGTTCAATCGCGCCACGCAGGCGCTGCGGCAGCCGGGCTCCACCTTCAAGCCGATCGTTTATGCGGCCGCGGTGCAGAACGGCAAGCCGCCATCGTATATCGTGGATGACTCACCGGTGTCAGTGGCTCAGGGCAGCGGCACAATGTGGGAGCCGCAGAACTACGATCTCAAGTTTCTTGGACCGATGCCGATGCGCCGGGGCCTGTACATGTCGCGCAACATCATCGCGATCAAGGTGGGTCAGGAGCTGGGCGAGCAGACAGTGATCAACGAGGCGCGCAACTTCGGAATCACCACGCCGATCCCGGCGTATCCGTCCATCTTCATAGGCTCCGCCGATGTGATCCCGCTGCAGATGATCAGCGCGTACACCACTTTCGCAACGCTGGGGGTGCGCGCCGAACCAAGTCCGATTCTCCGCGTGGAGAACGCAAAGCACCAGGTGATCTGGCAGCCGACGCCCACCCGCACGCAGGTCCTGTCGCCCGAGGAAGGGTGGCTCATGGTCAGCATGATGAAGGATGTGGTGCAGCGCGGCACCGCCAACGGCGCGGTATGGGACGCGGGCTTCCACATCCCGGCCGGCGCAAAGACGGGTACCACCAATGACGGCACCAATGTCTGGTTCATCGGCTATACCGCCGATCTGGTTGCGGGGGTGTGGATGGGCTTTGATCATCCGCAGACCATCAAGAGCAACGCACAGGGCGGCATTCTCGCCGCGCCGGCGTGGACGGCGTTCATGACCGAGGTGTACAAGCGCAAGCCCACGCCGCCGGACTGGCCCATGCCACCGTCCATCTCGACTCGTGAGATCGACTCGAGCAATGGGCTACTTTACACGCCCGCGTGCGTGGGTGCGACGGTCGTCACCGAGTACTTCATTCCCGGAACCGAACCGGTGAACGAGTGCGCGCCCTACACCGGTCTGCCGGCACCGGGTGCGGTTCAGCCAGTAGATACCGGTCGCACCTTTCCGTGATCTGTTCTATGTGTGCTGACACGGCTGCGGGGACGCGGTCGACAGTGGCCCTCGCCGGCAGCTAGCGCTATCGCTTACCTTTGAGCATGTCGTCCACGCACAAGATCTGGCGGGACGGGGCGTTCGTGCAATGGCAGGACGCTACCATCCACGTCATGAGTCACGTAGTCCACTATGCTTCCTCCGTGTTCGAGGGGCTGCGCTGCTATGAAACACCGGATGGTCCAGCGATCTTCAGGGCACCGGAGCACATGCGCCGCTTTCGTGATTCGTGCAAGATTTACCGAATGCCGATGCAGTACTCGGTTGACGAGTTGGTCGCTGCCTGCGTCGATACGGTCGCCGAGAACGGGTTGGCGCACTGCTATCTCCGTCCTGTAGCGATGCGCACCGGCGAGGAGATGGGCGTGCTGGGGAACAGTGCGCCGGTAGAGACGTTCGTGATTCCGTGGGTCTGGGGCCGCTATCTCGGTAACGAAGCGCTGGAGCAGGGCGTGGACGTGTGCGTGTCCAGCTGGCGGCGTCCGGCGCCAGATACGTTGCCATCCATGGCCAAGGCGGCAGGCAACTACCTGAACTCGCAGCTTTCCAAGATGGAAGCTCGGGTGGACAGCTATGCCGAAGGGATCATGCTCGACTCCTTCGGGTATGTGGCTGAAGGGAGCGGCGAAAACCTCTTCGTGGTACGCGATCGGGTCATCTACACGCCGCCGCTGGCTTCCGGGATCCTCGGCGGGATCACGCGCGACTCGGTGATCCGCATCGCACGCGAGCTTGGCTTCACGATCGCGGAGCAGGTGATCCCGCGTGAGATGCTGTACATCGCGGATGAGCTCTTCTTCACTGGAACGGCCGCGGAGATCACGCCGATAAGGAGCGTTGATCGCATCGAGATTGGTTCGGGTGAGCCTGGCCCGGTCACGTTAGCCGTGCAGGAAATGTACATGGGGATAGCGACTGGCAAGATGCCCGATCGCTACGGCTGGCTCACCAGGGTGGAGAGTCGAGTCACGGTTTAAACGACCATTTGTGCGGGGCGAGGAGGCAATCCTTCGCCCCGCGCGACGAATATGGGTGTGCGCATGCATAGATCTGGATACACCATTGCGATCGGGGCGGCGTGAAAGGCCCCAATTGTCTCGCGCTTAACGCCAGCTATGAGCCGCTGACGATGACGCCGCTCAGGCGTGCGGTGAGGCTGGTACTGGACGGAAAGGCGGAGATCGTTGAGCCCGAGGGGGACGACGTGCGGGCAGGGCGCGTGACCATTCCGCGACCGGCCGTCATTCGCCTCAAAGCTTTCGTTCATGTCCCGCGGAAGTACCGCCGCCAGGTGGCCAACATATTTCTCTTCAGCCGCGACCGACGAACCTGCGGATACTGTGGTCGGCGCGAGAATGAACTGCGTCCTCGGCAGTATCTCACGCGCGATCACATTCTGCCACTTTCGCGCGGCGGCGCCAACACTTGGGAGAACTGCGTTACAGCGTGCAGCGGGTGCAATACTCGCAAGGGGAGCCGGACGCCGGACGAGGCCCACATGCCGCTGCTGATCACACCGACGGAGCCGCATCTTGTCCATCTCGTGTGGGCTGTTCGCCGGCTCACTCCGCTGCAGCGCAAGTACGTCATCCAGTTCTTTGGAGAGGATGTAGCATCGATGCTCGCATCGTAGCCACATCGTAGCCACATCGTACCCAGATCGTAGCCGCTGTCGCCATTGACCCATGTGGTGTAACATCGCGCTGCAATCGCTGCATTCCTAGCCGTTGAAGCGCCTGGTGCTTGTGGGCGGCGGACACGCCCACCTTGAGGTGTTGAGGCACTGCGTTGTGAACGGGATTCCTCCGGGTGCGGAGGTGGTTCTTGTCTCGCCAGTTCCGCACCACGTGTATACCGGAATGGTGCCTGGATACCTGCACGGCGCGTATGATGTTGGCTGCATCGCATTCGATCTCCCTACAATCTGTCGGGCTGGTGGTGTGAGATATGTGGAGGCGATGGCGGAGCGCGTGTCGGGAACGGAGCGCGTCGTGAACGTCGGCCGCACGAGCATCGAGTTCGACTCCGCGTCGCTCGATGTGGGCTCCGTTCCTAGCGGCGGAATGGACAGCGCGGTTTTGGACCATGCATCGGTCGTGCGTCCGCTTCCTCAGCTTCTGGCGCTGCGCGCGCGACTCGATGATCTGGCGCGAGCATCCAGTGATTCCATACCGGTCGTAACAGTTGTGGGCGCGGGCGCGGCGGGCGTGGAGGTCGCGCTCGCCATCCGGGCGATGCTCTCGGCCGCGCGCGTCACTGCAATGGTCGCGATCACGGACGAGTCCAGCGACGTTCTCCCCGGATATCCACGGTCGGCGCGCCGCCGCGCGCGCTCCATTCTCGAGGCGCACGGGTTACATGTCGCGATGAGTGAGCGCGTCACGTCGGTTGGCGCTCGAACGATATCATTGGCGGACGGCACGCGCG
This sequence comes from Gemmatimonadaceae bacterium, assembly GCA_050998035.1. GTDB lineage: Bacteria > Gemmatimonadota > Gemmatimonadetes > Gemmatimonadales > Gemmatimonadaceae > Fen-1247. The sequence continues at coordinate 29,251 of JBPCQO010000269.1, forward strand.
TAGAATCCGATGTCACGGTGTGGCTCGCAGGAGCAGCGCCACCGCCGGTTCTGGCGGCATCCGATCTCCCGTTGGATGGGGACGGTTTCTTTCGCGTGGACCGTCATCTTCGATCCGTTGATGGCGCTCCGGTCTGGGGAGCAGGCGACTGCGTGACCATGGTGGACGCTCCCGGTACACCCAAGGCTGGCGTTTACGCGGTGCGTGAGGGCCCGGTGCTTGCACAGAACCTGTGGGCATCACTCGGGGCCGGGATAGCGACTGCGTACACACCGCAGCCGGATTTTCTCGTTGTGCTCGACACCGCAGATGGGAAGGCGCTGCTGCGCTGGCGCGGCCTCGTTAGCCACTCGCGCTGGGCGCTGTGGTTGAAACGCCGGATCGACAGACGCTTCATGAATCGATACACAACCCTGACAGATGAAGTCAAACAACAACAGCGGTAAGCGATGAGTCGGCCGTTCCGCTGCATCAGTGCACGCGTTGCATTTAATGCTCTGAGCGGCGCCATTGCGGTAATAGTGACCGGGGTCACGGCGGTCACTGCAGGTGCGCAGGACACGACAGCGAAAAACGACAGCACACATCGCGCGGCGACGCTGGAGGGTGTCAGCGTCACCGCCGGCCGGCTGCGGCCGCTGCTGGACACGAAGACGGCAACAACAGGCGGCTCCGTGGGTGCGACTGAGCTCCGCGCGCTTCCCACCGATGCACGGAATCCGATCGATCTGGCGTTCACCATTCCTGGAGTCGCACAGGCTACAGGTTTCTACAACACCGCCCCGCAGCTCTCCATCGACGGCTCCAATTCTCTCTACACTCAGTACTACATCGACGGTCTGGACAACAACGAGGGGTTCCTCGGTGGACCGCGAATTGATTTTCCGCTCGCTGCGCTGTCGCTGCTGCAAGTGAAGGCCAATACTTACGGCGCCGACATCGGGCGTAGCTCGAACGGCGTGGTGGACTACATTACAAAGAGCGGGACGGACGTGCCGCACGGCGAGCTGTTCGTCTATGGGCGCCCCGGTGCATCGCTGGATGGGCGACCAGCGTTCACTCCGGCGAACGTTGATCGAGGCGGGTTCCGGCGCTACCAGGTGGGTGCTGCCGCGGGCGGTCCGCTCGCGGCATGGCTCGGCGGAGCACGCACGCACGCGTTCGGTGCAGCTGAGTACGTGCGCGAGCGCGAGAGCCAGACCGTCATCACCGGTTATGGTAACGGCGCGGGCGAGGCGCTTCGAGATCGCATCAAGCTATTCGGCCGGCTGGATCACGACTGGAATTCGCGACAGCAGACCACGCTGCACGCGGCGTTCAGCAACACGCGGCTGGCCGGTCTCGGAACTGGCAACATCGTTCCGGAGGCTGACTTCACTCAGCAGCGGATCGGCTTTCTCGCCGCGCTGACGCAGCACAGCCGGATAGGTCGCGGAATAAGCAATACATTTTGGGTGCAGATCGGAACGTACCACTGGTTCTATCCGCCAACGTCCAGCACGTTCAACGTTCCACAGGTCACCATTCTGGACGCGATGGGCGCTCCCAAAGCAGTTGTAGGATCAAGCGGATTTCAGTTTGATGAGCGCGAGCTGCAGCTCAACCTGAAGGATGTCGCCGAGCGAACGGTTGGTGCGCACCATCTGCAGATCGGCGGCGACATGATCAGCGGTCACTTCCGGCTCACCGGCGCGGGGACGGACCCGGCCGGCTCGTACGTGGTCGTCGACAACGGACAAATTCATCCTGCTGGCAGCTTTGTGTCGGTGCGCGACATTCCCAGTGACGTCACGGTCAAGTCGTACACTGTCGATGTGAGGCAGCAGCACATCGTGCGCACGCAGTCGGTGGTTGGGGCGTTCGTGCAGGATAGCTGGTTGCCGGCAGCCTCGGTAACGCTGAGTCTGGGGCTGCGTTGGGATTACGACGATCTCACATCGCACGGTGGAAGCAAGCCGGATTTGAACAACTTTCAGCCGCGCACATCGGTGAACTGGACGCCGGACCGGAACAGTGTCGTTCGCGCGGGCTTCGGCGTTTACACTGGCAAGCTGCCGTACACCATCTATTCGGATGCGCTGCAGTTCGGCCGGCGCGGCGCGGCGGTAGTCACGCTCGACGGTGCGAGTGCCCCACGCTTTGGATCGGCTCCTTCGCAGGCCGCGCTCTCGGCGGCGGTAGGCGCACTGCCACCGGTGCAGGAGCGCGCGCTCTTCGCGCTGGGATTGCAGTCGCCGACCAGCTATCAGACGTCGCTGGGCTACCAGCACAAGTTCGGTGACGCGTGGGGCGTTTCTGTGGACGGAGTGTGGGTCGAGACGCGGCATCTGCCACGGCTGTGGGATCTGAACGCGGTCCAGCGTCCGATCGGGCCGGCGGACTCGGTTGATCTACCGGCCGCTGCTGGCGATCCGTATCGTCCGATCCAACCCGTTGTGGGCTCGTTTCGTCAGCTCCTGACGACGGAAACAGGAGGGCGTGGGCGCTATCTCGGGTTGAACACTGCGCTGCGCCATCGGCTTACCGATGCCTGGACCGCCGACCTCAGCTGGGTCTGGTCGCACGCGCAGAACAATACCGACGACATCAACTTCGTCGCAACGCAGGGAAATAACTTTGGTCTGGAGTGGGCCGACGCGGTGAACGATCGACGGCACAAGGTGGACCTGCGCACCGTGTACACGCTGGAGCACCGCGTTAAGCTCGCGGGAATCGCGAGCTTCCAGACCGGAACGCCAATCAATCGAATTGCCAACTTCCGCGACCTGGATGGATCGGGTGCGTCGAGCGGGAACTTCTACACTGGCAACTTCGATCGATATTACGGCGTAGCGAGAAACGGTGAGCGTCTGCCGAGTGTGTTCGAACTCAATACAAGCGTTGGATATCTCATCCCCGTGGGTTCCAATCGCGTGGAGCTTCGTGCCGACGTTTTCAACGCGCTGAACTCGACGCTGGAGTCAGGCTTTGCGAACGGCATCTCCGGCGGCGGACCGCGCACGCAGGTTGGGCGGCCGGGTGATCCGATAGTGTACACGATCGCTGGACGTCCGCGTGAAGTTCAGCTGTCTGCACAGTATGCCTTCTGAGCGCCTATTCGGGCGGTGGCCCGAGCCGTTCGGCAAGTGCATTGCGCTCCTCTTCGTTGCCGCATCAGTCGGCATAGGTGCATGTTCGCGCGGTACGCCGCCGCCTTCCAGCGCCGAACTGGCGGCGATGTCATGGAATCAGGTACTGGACAGGGCGCGTGGGACCACCGTCACCTGGAGGATGTGGCGCGGCGATCCGTCCATCAATGCGTACGTTGACTCGTGGGTCGCACCGCGACTGAGTGCGCGGTATGGAATCACGCTCAACCCGGTTGACGCGCAGGGGCCGGCGATCCTCAACCAACTCGCGGTCGAGCAGCAGGCGAAGCGCGGCGCTGGAAGTGGAAGCACCGATCTGGTGTGGATCAACGGCGAGACATTCTACAACTTGCGCAAGAGCAATCTGCTCTTCGGCCCGTGGGCTGGGCGGCTGCCCAACGCGAGATTCGTGGATAGCAGCTCCGCGATCATCGCGCGCGACTTTGAGCAAGACCCAGCGGGTTACGAGTCACCCTGGGGGACGGTGCAGTTCGCCCTGATCTACGACACTGTGCGCACTCCGTCGCCGCCTCGATCTGTAGCGGAGCTGAGTGACTGGATACGAGCGCACCCGGGTCGCTTCACCTACGACCAGTCGTTCGCCGGAGTGACGTTCCTCAACGTGCTGATGTACGCTCTGGACGGGGGAGCGCAGCATTTTAAAGGTGGCTTCAACGCAGCGAAATACGCTGAAGGGAGCGGACGCGTATGGAACTGGCTCACAGCGTTGCGGCCGAGCATGTGGCGCGGCGGCGAGACATATCCCGCCGGAGTCGCTGATCTGCACCGGCTGTTCGCCAACGGCGAGGTGGACTTCTCGATGTCCAACAATCAGAACGACGTCGTGACCAAGGTGCGTCAGGGAATTCTCCCGCCCACAGCACGGCCGCTGCTATTGCGCGACGGCACCATTTCGAACGCACATTACCTGGGGATCGCAGGCAACGCGCCCAACCCGGTCGGTGCGATGGTCGTTGCCGACTTTCTGCTGTCACCCGAGGCTCAGCTGGAGAAGCAGAAGCCCGATGTGTGGGCGGACGGAACGGTGCTCTCGATGGACCGTTTGCCGCCACAGTGGTCGGCCAGATTCCTATCGCTAGCTACGGACACTCACGCGTTGCCGCACGACTCGCTCACCAAGTATGCTCGCCCGGAAGTCGCGCCGCAGTACCACGAACGGCTACAGAGCGACTGGCGCAAACGGATCCGGGCCAACGGCAAGTGAGTGCACAGTGAGCAGCAAGTGAGTGCACGGAGAGTGCAAGCGGAGCCACGCTGAGCTCCGCGCCGACGCGTCGGCAGACGTACCTGGGACTCGCCGCGGCTTTCCTAGTCGCGGCACCCGTCCTGCTCGGAGTTGGATATTCGGCTGCTGGAGCATTCGGACTACTCGGCGCAAACCAGACAGCGATGTCGGCCGACCGGATTTACCATGTACTCGGTGAGCGAGTGGTGTGGCAGAGCATCGCGTTCACGCTCTGGTACGCCGCCGCCGCCACTTTTATTGCCACCGCGGCCGCTGTCGCCGTCGCTGCGATCTTTCGCGGCCACCGTCGCTCCGGTCGTGTGGCACATTGGCTCGCCGTGGCGCCACTGCCGGTGCCGTACGTAGTTGCCGCCGCTGTGGGACTTCTGCTTCTTGGCCAGAGCGGATTTGTGTCCCGACTGACGTACGCGCTGGGCTGGTCCAGCGTCCCGGCCGACATGCCGGTGCTCCTGTACGACCGGTTCGGCACGGGGCTGATCCTGACGCTCGCATGGAAGGAGTTTCCGTTCCTCGCCCTCGTCGCCTTTTCGCTGCTCGCAACGCGGGCTGCCGTCCTGGAAGAGGCGGCTCGTACGTTGGGCGCCACAGCATGGCAGGCGTTCGCCCGCATCACGTGGCCGTTGCTGTGGCGTGGACTTCTGCCTCCCGTGACCGCAGTCTTCATCTTTGTAATTGGAAGCTACGAGGCCGCCGCACTACTCGGCCCGAGCAACCCTGTAGCACTTCCGGTGCTGACACTTGAGCGCTACGATGCACTCGATCTCTCCCAGCGTGCCGACGCGTACGTCCTTAGCCTGCTCGGAATGTTCATCGCGATGGTCGCGGTGGCGCTGCACGAGTGGACGCGCGCTGGAGCGGAGCGGCTCCGCCCTTGAGCGTCGCTCGGGGCAGTGTACCACGGCAGGCCACTACAATCCGGGGAGTTGCCCTGGTCGCGCTGGCTCTCTCCGCGGTGGTTCCGATCGGGCTGTTACTGCTGTCTTCACTGAGTGGACGCTGGTTCTATCCGTCGCTGCTGCCGCAGAGCTTCAGCACTGCTGGATGGAGTGCGCTGGCGCAGTCGGGACAACGGCTCGGTGTCGCGCTGCGTGGTAGCGTCGTGCTGGCGGTCATCAATGGCGTGGTTGGATGCGCCGTTGCGTTCCCGCTCGGCCGCACCATCGCGCGGCTCACCAGGTGGGCACGGTACGTGGCTGCCGCTGCCGTTTTCGCCCCCATTGCCGCACCACCTATCGCGTTCGGAATCGGGGTCCAGTACTTCTTTCTCTCCGTCGGCCTGGGCGCAACCGCGCTCGGCGTTCTGCTCGCCCATCTGGTTCCGACAATCGGGTACCTGTCGCTCTACTTCGTGGGTGTCTTCACGGTGCTCGAGACCGGCGCAGAGGACGAGGCACGAACTCTGGGCGCTACGGCGCGGCAGGTGTTGTGGCTCGTCACCATTCCCATCCTGCGCCGTCAGATTGTTGAGGCGATGGCGATCGGGTTCCTGATCTCCTGGTCGCAGTACGCGCTCACTCTCACCGTCGGCGCTGGCGCCGTTCACACGCTGCCGCTGGAAGTGTTCGCGTATATGCGCGACGGGCAGGGGAGTTACGCCGCGGCCGCTGCCTTGGTGATGATCGTGCCACCGATGCTCCTGCTATTCGCTGCTCAGTACGCCAGCGGAGCGGTTGATATCGGGCGCGCCGAGGCGCGGAGAACCGGTATCATTCCGCTGTGACCACACCGCTCGCAGCGCCAACGAACGCTCTTCGCGTGCGCGATGTGTCGGTACGATTCGGGTCTGCGGATGGGCTTCGGCAGATCTCTTTCGAAATCACACGCGGCGAGCGTGTCGTTCTGGTGGGTCCGTCAGGAGCTGGTAAGACGACGCTACTTCGCGCGATCGCGGGGCTGACGCCGGTGTCGGCCGGCACCATCGAGATTGGCGGCCGCGTCCGCACGGATGACCCACCGGAGCGGCGCGACGCTGTATATCTGAATCAGACGCCGGTTCTGTTTCCGCATCTGGACGTCTTCGGCAACATTGCGTTTCCACTCCGGGTCCGCGGAGTCGCGACAACCGAGGTGCGGGCGCGGGTCGCACGCGCGCTTGTGGCGGTGCGTCTGGAGGGATTTGAGCGACGCCGCCCCGACAGTTTGAGTGGTGGCCAGCGGCATCGCGTTGCACTCGCGCGCGCGATCGTGGCGCAGCCCGCGGTGCTGCTGCTGGACGAGCCGCTATCGTCGCTCGATCCCGCGCTGCGCGACGACGTGCGAGACGCGATTATACGGGTGCAAACGGAGTCGGACGCCGCTCTCCTGATGGTGACGCACGACTTGGACGAGGCGGGTTTGATAGGGAACCGGGTTGGGGTAATTCTCGATCGTCGACTGGCGCAGATCTCCGCTCCATCGGTGCTCTTCACCAGACCAGCATCGCTGGCGATCGCGCGGCTCGTAGGAATCAGCAACGAAGTCACGGGCGTTGTGGATGCGGACGCAACGTTCGTGTGCAGCTTCGGCGCCGTGCCGCTGGGCAGAGGCGAGATCACACCAGGGGCGGCGACGATCTCCTTTCGCCCGGATGCTGTGCGGCTCAGTGCGAACTCCCCAATCACCGCCGTCGTCAGCCGGCTGCTCAGTCGGGCGGAACGGACCACTGCACTGGTCGATGCCAGCAGCGTCATGCTGGAAGTTCTGGTCGACTCGCTGTCGCCGCCGGTGCCGGGCGAGCGCGTCGCCCTGGAGTTCGAACCACGTCGAATTGCTGTCTTCCCGGATCTATCGCGCGGCTAACCATCCGGCGATGCTCTTCACGATTCCGGTGAATCGCGACTTCTGGTACTGATTCGCGGCCTGGCGAATGGCGTCTGGATACACCGGGTATGGCTGAATTGTATTCGCAACATCAGAAAGCGTCAGCCCCGAGCGCATTGCGATCGTCAGCTCGCCGATCATGTTCCCAGCGCCGTGTCCGAGAATGTGTGCGCCGAGGATGCGCCCCTTGCGTCCGACGATGATCTTCACCAGTCCGGCCGTCTGACCGTCGGTAATCGCCCGGTCGATGTCGTCGAACGGTTTGCGCCAGACTGTTACATGTGCACCGAATCGGTCGCGCGCCTCTTCTTCGGTGAGGCCCAGGTGCGCCAGTTCCGGGTCCGTGAACGTCACCCACGGCACGTTGCTGTAATCCGCTTTCGCGTCAAACGGGAAGAACGCGTTGCGTACGACGAGCCGGCCCTCGTACTCCGCCACATGCGTGAATCTCAGCGTTCCGGTAACATCGCCAGCGGCCCAGACATGATTATTGCTGGTCCGCATGGTCGAGGAGACCGCTATCCCATTCTTGTCCGTCACCACCGAGCCACACGCCAGATCGAGCGATTCGACGTTTGCCTTGCGGCCGGTTGCGACGAGCAGCGCGTCGCCGGTGACACGCGTTGCGCGGCCGTCCGAATGCTTTAGCTCCAGAGTGACGTTGCCCGGGCTGAATTGACCCCGACCGGCGTGATCCGAAGTCGACGCACCATCGCCATACGTTACTCTGGTGGCCGTCGATCCCAGCAGAATCGTGACGCCATCGGCGCGCAGTCGGTCACCCAGCAGATCTGCCAACTCACGGTCTTCGTGCGCAAGAAGTTGTGGACTCGATTCGACCACCGTGACGACTGTACCGAGTCGAGTAAATGCCTGGGCCATTTCCAGGCCAATTGCGCCGGCACCGAGGATGATGAGAGACTTGGGGAGGTACTCCAGATCGAACAGTGTTTCGTTGGTGTAGAACGCGCCGTCGTTGAGGCCGTCGACTGGCGGAAGCGCTGGGCGAGAGCCTGTCGCGATCACCACGCGTTTTGCGCTCAGTTTCTGACCGTTGACCAGGAGAGCGCGCTCGGACGCAAACCGCGCCTCGCCCTGTATCACTTCCACGCCGAGTTTGCGGAACCGCTCGGGGCTATCGTGCGGTTCGATCCGGGTGCGTGCGCTGCGTACCCATTGCCACACAGCGGCCGCGTCGATGGACACGTCACCGACCCTTATTCCAAACCGTTCGGCGTCGCGCGCCTCTGACGCTGCACGCGCGCACGCAATCAATGCCTTGCTGGGAACGCACCCGGTCCACAGGCACTCCCCACCTAAACGGTCCCCCTCAACCAACGCCACCCGAGGCGCTCCAATACCGACAGCTCCAGCCGCGGCAACGAGTCCGGCAGTGCCACCGCCGATAACTACCAGATCGTACTGCGCCGTACTCTTCACGTGCCGCCTCACCAGTTGGATTACTCCATAATACTTCGGCGGAGCACGCCGAATCGAAAAGGGCCCCCGTGTGGGAGCCCTTTTCCTAAATCTCGCGATCATCAGATTCGCGACTACGCACGGCGGCGACGGCGGAACATCGGTACCAAACCGACGAGGCCCGTACCAAGCAGCGCCATCGAGCTTGGCTCAGGGGTGGTGGTGACTCCTGCTGCTGTCACGCTGATGTCATCCACAAAGTTACCTTGTGAGGTGAAGCCGCTCACCGTCAATACTGTCGAGTTCGACGTGGCGATCCCCGTCGTGGTGAACTGCTGAAACGCTGAGTTGTTGATGGTCTGGCTAAAAACAGTGGCGCCGCCACCGTGGCAGCGTTGCGCGTGAACGTAGACGCCGAAAATATGTTGCACCCACGCCACACTTGCCGGTTTTACCGCTGCAAGTGTTTACCGGCCCAGACGAGGCGCTGCACCACGCCCACCCCAACCAGGGCTGCCATGATGGCAAACAAAGTGGAAAGGAGTCCAGGGAATAAAAGGAACAGAGTGAAGAAGATCACGGTTTCCGTTCCCGCTATGATTGCCGGCTGCATCGTGACCGTCGTCAACTCGCCGCGCGCGTGTGCCCCTGCCGCACGCTTTTCCAACACCGCGGCCAGGTACATCCACGACGCCGCGTTCACGAAGTAGCTCCCCATGAGCACCAGCGCCGCGATCGCGCCGTTGCGCGACGGATACGCAACCGCGAGCCCGATTGGGACGGCAGCGTACACCGCGAAGTCAAGCAGAATGTCCAGGTAGCCACCAAAGTCGCTCTGCAATCCATGGACGCGCGCCGCCGTGCCGTCAAGTCCATCGAAGAAACGGTTCAGCAGCCAGAGCACCAGCGCTGTGAGCATGCTCCGCCGCGACGCCTCGTAAGCCGCAGCCATCCCGAACGCGAATGCGATCGCCGTAATCCAGTTCGGGCTCGGGACAGGCCCGATCGCGCGTGCAATCGGTTCGAAGAGGCGGTCCTTGAGCGCGCGGAGTATATCGTCGAACATCCTGTACGGTGAGAGTGCACGGTCCCCAACGCAAGGGCTATGTTGTGCCAATGCAAAGCGCTGAAGCATCGAAAGGCCGCCCCTATCTCAAGATCGCGGCCTTCGTCGCCATCATCGCGGTCGCATTTCTCGCCGCCTACCACTTCGGTGCGTTCCGCTACACTGACGTGCACGCACTGGCCGCGGCCGTCCGGCGAGTGCGCGGAGTCCCGTTCGCCGCTCCGCTCTTTATTCTCGCGTACGTCGTCGCGACAACCTTCGGACTTCCGGGAACTCCGTTAACTCTAGCCGGCGGCGCGATCTTTGGCTTCGCGTACGGCACGCTGCTCAACTGGCTCGGCGCAACCATCGGTTCACTCGGCGCCTACGCGCTCGCACGGCTGCTCGGCAAGGACGCCCTCCACCGCATCCTGGGCTCGCGCGCCGCCACGGTGGACAGACTTGTTAACGATCATGGCTTCACGTCGGTACTGCGACTGCGTCTTCTTCCTCTCATCCCATTCAACGGCGTCAACTTCGCGTCCGGCTTTGCCAACGTCGACGTTCGGAGCTACGTCGCGGCCACGGCACTGGGGATTTTGCCGGGAACGGCTGTCTACACCTACTTCGCGGACGCTCTACTCTCGGGCGTTACCGGCGCCCGATCGGCCGCGTTGCTGCGTGCGGGGATTGCCGGCATTCTTCTGGTCCTCATCTCCTTCGCGCCCGCCCTGGTCAAGAAGCTCCGAAATCAATCCGGACGTAAATAGTTGCCGGCAGCGAGCCGCTCGCTTTCCGCTCCGGGCCGTCTGCCGGTATCTTTCCAGCATGATCTCATTCGCGACACGGATTGCCACCCTCGGTACCGAGAACGCCTTCAGCGTGGGCGCGGACATCGCCCGCGTCGCCGCCCGCGGGATGGACGTGGTGCGGCTCAACATCGGCGAGCCAGACTTCGATAGCGCGCCGCACATCAACGAGGCCGCCATCGAGGAGATAAGGCGCGGCAACTCGCACTACTGCGATCCGCAGGGGCTGCCTGCACTGCGTACGGCCATCTGCGAGCACATTGAAAAGACGCGCGGACTCAAGGTCACGCCCGATCGCGTGGTCGTTACTCCGGGGGGGAAGCCGCCGATCGGTTATACGGTTCAGGCGTACGCCAATCCGGGCGATGAAGTGATCTACCCGAGCCCGGGGTTCCCGATCTACGAGTCGTGGATAACCTACGCCGGCGCAAAGCCCGTTCCGCTACACCTGCGCGAGGAGACCGGTTTCACCTTCACACCGGAAGATCTGGCAGCGCTTATCACGCCGCGCACAAAGGTCATCTTCCTCTGCTCACCGTCCAATCCTACCGGTGGAGTGTTATCCAAGAGCGATCTCGAAGGCATCGCGCGCGTGATCGTGGAGCGCGCACCAGAGAACGTTCGCGTGTACGCCGACGAGATCTACGAGCACTGCATCTTTGACGGCGAGGAGCACCACAGCATTGCGGCGGAACCTGGGATGGAGGACATAACGATCATCGCGTCCGGCCACTCCAAGGGCTTTGCGATGACAGGTTGGCGGCTGGGCTATGCGGTTCTTCCCACCGCCGAAGAAGCGGCGGTCTTCAAGCAGCTCACCATCAATACCGTGTCGTGCGTTCCTCCGTTCATTCAGGAGGCAGGACGCGTAGCGCTCACGAGCGAGAAATCCGCTCCGTACGTGGAGCACATGGTCGCGGAATTCGAGACGCGCCGTAACTGGGTCGTCGGCGCACTGAACGATATCCCGGGGATACGCTGCCAGAATCCGAAGGGTGCGTTCTACGTTTTCCCCAATGTCGCTGGTATGTGCGAACAGCTCGGAATCGTCGATGCGTACAATGCGTTGCCCGAAGCGACGCGCGCGCGCACCTCGCCCTCGGGAATGCTGCAGATGTTCCTGCTATACAGCTACGGCGTCGCGACCATGGACCGAAATTCGTTCGGCAAGGTGGGCGCGGAGGGGCAGCATTTCCTGCGCCTCTCGATCGCGGCAAGTATCGACAGGCTCAAGGAAGGCGTCGCGCGCATTCGCAAGGCATCCACCGATCGCGCTGGATTTGCACAATTCATGACCGACGAGCGCCTGTATGCCTGAGCGGCACGTGTTCGTTACCAGGCGTATTCCCGACGCTGGGTTCGACGTCCTGCGCGACGCCGATGCGATCGTCACCATCGGGCAGTCCAACGAGGAACAGGGATTGGACAAGCAGGCGGTGATCGCAGGTGTGCGCAACGCCGACGTCTTGCTCCCGCTGCTTACTGAGTCGATCGACCGCGAGGTTCTGGAAGCCAATCCCAAGCTGTTGGGTGTCGCGAATTATGCGGTCGGCTTCAACAATATCGACGCCACCGCTGCCACGGAGCTCGGCATTCCGGTGAGCAACACGCCGGGCGTCCTCACCGAAACCACCGCCGACCTCACATGGGCGCTCATCCTCGGACTCGCGCGTCGCATCGCCGAAGCGCATCAGTACATGGTCGCAGGGCGCTACAAGCTATGGGGTCCCAACCTCTTCCTCGGCGACGACGTTGGCACCGGCGCCAGCGGGCGGCGTAAGGTGTTGGGCATCATCGGATACGGTCGCATCGGTGCCGCGGTCGCTCGTCGCGCCATCGGGTTCGACATGGATGTGCTCGCCTACGATCCGCACAATGAGGGCGCGATCGAAATAGCTTCCAGAGATCCAGCTCGGCACGTGCGCGCCGCTTCGTTGGATGAGCTGCTGTCGGAGAGCGATTTCGTCTCGCTGCATCCGCTCCTCACGCCGGAAACACGCCACATGATCGGGGAACGCGAGCTGCACCTGATGAAGCCCACCGCGTACCTCGTGAACGTCGCGCGCGGCCCCGTGGTGGACGAGGCGGCACTGGTGCGCGCACTCGAGCAGTATACAATTGCTGGCGCTGCTCTGGACGTCTACGAGGACGAACCGCGCATGGCGCCCGGCCTGGCGGAGCTGGACGGGGATGGAAGGGTGCTTCTGGTGCCGCACATTGCGAGCGCGACCCGAGACACGCGCGATCGCATGGCCGTCATAGCAGCGACCAACGCCGTGGCACATCTTCGTGGCGAGCCTGCTCCCAATGTTGTGAATCCGGATGTGTACTCGACCGCGGCATACCGCGCGCGAAGGAGCGCTGCCGTCGCCCTCTCCGTATGCGACGGGGATTCAGCGTAGATGCGTGAATTCTGACGCGGTCAGCTGTGCGCTGGCCGGCATCGCCGCGGTCGATCCCGCGCGTCTGGTGGAGGAGGCACTCGCTGGACATCGTTTCGGACCGCGCGTTTCGCTCTTTGCCGCAGGAAAGGCTGCGGCGGCGATGGCGAGCGCGGCCGCTGACGTGCTCGGCCCCTTTCTTCGCCGCGGCGTCGTCATCGCCCCATCCTCCGTCTCCATTCCGGGCGCTCCGATCGTGTCGTATCGCGGCGGACATCCCATTCCAACTGAAGAAGGGGTGCGCGGCGCGGAGTCGCTCGTTCGCATAGTGGAGTCGCTCGTCGCTGACGATGTCCTGCTCTGTCTCATCTCCGGCGGTGCATCCGCTTTGATGACACTCCCCGCTCACCGGATTGCGCTCGAAGACGTGCGGGACGTCACCCGGCTTCTGCTGCGTGCGGGTGCAACGATCGACGAGCTGAATTGCGTGCGCAAGCATATCGACCGGCTCAAGGGAGGGAGATTGGCTGCACTTGTCTTTCCCGCGCGATCGGAAGCGCTGGTCCTGTCGGATGTCGTCGGTGATTCGCTCGCCACCATAGCATCCGGCCCCACCGTTCCCGATCCCACCACGGTCGCGGATGCGATCGCCGTGCTGACCACGCGCGAAATCTGGGGCGCAACGCCACGTGCAATCCGCGACCATCTGGAGCATGGTGGCGACGAGTCGCCCAAACCCGGCGACGTGCGCTTCGCGTACGCCAGATCCCGAGTCATTGGCAGCAATGCAATTGCCGCGGAGGCTGCCCGCGCCCGCGCGGAACAGCTCGGCTACAGCGCGCGTGTTGTGACCACCCGAATGGTGGGCGAGGCGCGCGAGGTTGGAACCGCTGTCGCCAAGGCCGTGCGTGGCGAGTGCGACGGGCTGTGCAGGCCGGCGGCTCTGATCTTTGGCGGTGAGACAACAGTCACGGTGCGCGGCACCGGCCTCGGTGGACGCAATCAGGAGCTAGCGCTCGCTGCCGCTCTCGAACTCGATGGCCACTGGGACGCTACCGTAGCGTCGATTGGCACGGACGGGATCGATGGACCCACCGACGCCGCCGGTGCAGTCGCTGATGGCGCCACGCTCGCCCGCGCGCGCGATCTGGGAGTGAACGCGCTGCACTTTCTCGCCAACAACGATTCGTACCGTTTCTGGGGCGCGCTGGGTGGACTGGTGGTCACCGGCCCCACCGGGACCAACGTGATGGATCTGGTCGTCGCTACCGCGCGTCCGTCTACCGCGACATCCGTGACTTCAACTACGGCTTGAATACGCCTGTAGTCGCCTCGTACATCACGCGCTCGCCTCCAAGAATTCGCACGAACAGCGTTCGCACTCCGGAGCTCACCGCCGTACCGGGATTGCGCCGTCCGCGCACCGCCGGCCTCAGTTCGCCGCGCAGCCATCGCTGTACCTCGTCCAGGTCGCTCAGCGACATCGTCTCGACATCCAGCGTGAGTGAGTAGTAGCTCTTCTCACCGCGCCGCGGTGGTGCTATCGGTGCTGGATACGGCTCGGTGAGCTTTTCGTCGGCGGCCGCAATTGCGTCGTACTCCCCAATGACGACGGCACTCTGCGATGTCGCGCGCACAACTCTGTAACTCTTGGCGAGCGCATCATACTGAACGATCAATTCCCACTCCGCCGTCGCCTTCACGTCGTTCACGAAAGTGCCAGCGGCCCAGCGCTCGAGCTTGTAGTGCAGCCGGGCAGGAAATCCGTTGCGCACAAGTTCCGCGGTACGACCCGATACCAACACGTTCGTGGTGCGCACGCTCGGCGGCTCCGTGGCCCGCTCGCCCCGGGGCGGTAACACCACGTCCACTCGCCCGGATTGCGCCTGTGCTAAGGGTGCAGACAGTGCAAGCGCGATGACGCTTACCGCGGCTACCGTGGATAGTCCCAGCCGCCGCACCTTAAAACCTGCGCCTGATCCGAATGAGGAAGTTGGCAGGCTCACCCCAGTCGGTAACTGCCTTGGCTACGTAGAATCCAAACAGACCCAGATCCAGGCCGGCACCCACATCGCTCTTGTACCGTGCGGGCCACGGCTGCGTGGTGCGCCATCCGCGTCCCGCATCAGCGAACAGAACGCCAACCGGGCGCGCGGTGAATCCAACCCGCCGCAGGCGCAACGCCGGAACGTTGAACAACTCGAAGGGATGGGATGCGAGATCTGTCCGCAACTCTACCTGTCCGAGTACCACGCGGTCACACAACGCTGGATTCCCGGAGGGCGACACGCCGGTCGCGGTACACTGCAGAACGTCAACGTCCCCGCCGCGCTCGCGAAAGTCATAGCCGGGAATCGTCCCGGGTCCGCCCACGGACAGCTTGCGCTCGATCGGAAGCTCGTCGCCCTGCACCCACCCACCTGCGACCAATCGTCCGTTCACCTGCGTGCGCGGTGAGATCCGGTTGTACCGGCGCAAATCGAAGAAAACGCGGCCGTATGTCGCGCGTTGGTCGGCCAGCGCGGGCGACACCGATGGCTGTTCCGGTTGCTGCACCTTGGGCGCACGCGTGAGTGACGGGCTCGCACCGTACTCATAGCCGCCGCGCAGGTACCAGCCACCGGATGGATCCGCCACGTCGTTGCGCGTGTCGAACGTCGCGTCCACGGTCGCGAGGTGGATCACGCCCTCGTCCATCTGTGGGTTGGCGCGCCAGCGGCCGTTCTCGCGGAAGAGCGTGAACGGGTTCTCCGCGTGCCGCGACGACCACCGTTCCGCCGCGTAGCCGGCGCTTATCGAGGCCTTTTCGTTTACGGTATACGACGCTTCGACGCGCGCGCCGTGCCGTCCGTAGTAATCCCTATAGTCGCGCCGCAGCAGGAAAGCGGCGAGACCCTGCTCGGGTTCGCTCAGCTGCCACCGTTCCGTCGGCGCTACCACATCGTACAGCGCACCACTGATCCCGATCGCCCTGTCCGGACCGAACCGCGCAGCCAGGCGCACGTCGTGCCCCGAACGCGGCTCGTTCAGGCCCAACCCTTCACCGGTCCGCACTATCCCATACGCTGCCGCATCAATCGCAACGGCGGGAGACTCGATGGTAAGCGACGGGCCCAGCAGGATTGGCAGCCCCTCCACGCGATTGTAGGTTTTCCCCGACGTGAGACTAAATCCCGCGCGCAGCACGCGATCGGGCGATCCAAGCCCAATCGATTCCGCGATGACGGTGCCGAGCGTGTCGCGAGCGAGGCTGTCGCGCTGTGCGGTGGCGGGTGGATTGACGGGAGGGGTGGGAGTGGTGTCAGCCTGCGCCAATGTCGTTGCAGCGCTATCTGTTACGCGTCGCGGCTGTTGCTGCGCTCCGAC